>NZ_JBNYXM010000043.1:0-37563 GCF_051380665.1 Janthinobacterium lyxosi | reverse complement strand
CTCACGCTTTGCAGCAGCGGAAGGATTTCTTCAAACTTTTCTCGACTGATGTCGCTGGCGTAAGGCTTTCTCATCCCGCCATTATCCGGCTATTCGGATAGATTGTGAACACGTTCTAAGACAGGGTATGACATGATAACAACTAACTCGGCAACGGGCTTGCCACCGCAGTCGCCGCCAACCTTGCGCAGCGATGCGCGCGTCATCGCCCTGGTGGGACTGGCGCATGGCGTGTCGCACTTCTACCATCTGATCCTTGCGGCCCTGTTCGTCTGGCTGAAACCCGCTTTCGACCTGTCGTACGCGGAACTGGGCCTGCTGATGACAGTGTTTTTCATCATCTCGGGCGTGGGGCAGGCGCTGGCCGGCTTTGTCGTCGACCGCTTCGGCGCCCGCGCCGTGTTGTTTTCCGGCATATTCTTGCTGGGCGTGTCGGCGCTGGCCCTGTCCACCGCGCACAGCTATGCGGCGCTGATGCTGGGCGCCATGCTGGCCGGCATGGGCAACAGCGTGTTCCATCCGGCCGACTACACGATACTCAACCAGCGTGTCTCGGCGGCCCGCGTGGCCTACGGCTTTTCCGTGCATGGCATCAGCGGCAATATCGGCTGGGCCCTGGCGCCCCTGTTCATGACGTATGTTGCCACCCAGTATGACTGGCGGGTCGCGCTGCAATGTGCGGCCGTGCTGCCGTTTGGCGTGCTGCTGATCCTGTTCCTGAACCGCCACGCCATCCGTCCCGAGCCTGTCAAGCAGGCCACGCCGGGCCAGGCCGCCAGTGGCGAAGGCACGCTGGACTTTTTGCGCCTGCCGGCCGTGTGGATGTGCTTTGCCTTCTTCTTCATTACCGCCATCGCCCTGGGCGGCATTCAGAGCTTTGCCAGCGTGGCCCTGGTCAAGCTGTACGGCATGAGCCTGGCGCTGGCCACCAGCGCCTACACGGCCTATATGCTGGCCTCGGCCGTGGGCATGCTGGCCGGCGGCGTGGTGGGCGCGCGCAGCAAGCAGCCGGACCGCAACGTGGCGATCGCCTTTTCTGCCGCCGCCCTGCTTGCCGTGCTGCTGGCCATGGCCGTCGTGCCGGCCTGGGGCGCAGTGGTGCTGATGGGCGCCGTCGGCCTGACGTCCGGCGTGGCAGGGCCGTCGCGCGACTTGATGATACGCGCGGCAGCGCCCAAGAATGCTACCGGGCGCGTGTATGGCGTCGTGTATTCGGGCCTCGACAGTGGCCTGGCCGTGGGGCCCCTGTTCTTTGGCGCGCTGATGGATGGCGACCATCCGGCCCTGCTATTCGTTTTCATCGGCGTGTTCCAGGCGCTGGCCATCGCCACGGCCGTGGGCGTGGGCGGGAAAACACGTGCCGCAGCGCTGCAAAAGGCATAGAATCGTTGCCATCTTTCACTCAAGGAGTCCCCATGACCTTTGCCACCACCGACCTGTGCGACGACTACGCAGCCATGCTCGACGATGGTACCCTGGCCGTGCTGCCGCCCGTGTACCGCGCCTTTGGCCAGCGCGTGCGTTTCAGCGGCCCTGCCACCACCTTGCACGTGTTCGAGGACAATGCCCTCGTGCGCAGCACCCTGGAAACGCCGGGCCAGGGTCATGTGCTGGTGATCGATGGCGGCGGCAGCCTGCGCCGCGCGCTGGTGGGCGGCCAACTGGGCGTGCTGGCCGAAAGCAACGGCTGGGCTGGCATCGTCGTCGATGGCTGCATCCGCGACAGCGAGGAAATCAATGTCTGCCAGATCGGCGTGCGCGCGCTGGCCACGCATCCGCGCAAGAGCAACAAGGCGGGCACGGGCCAGCGTGACGTGCGCGTGCAGATCAGCGGCGTGGCCGTGCATCCTGGCGACTGGATCTACGCCGATGCGGACGGCATCCTGGTGGCGCGCCAGGAACTCGATTGACGGCGCAAGCGCTGCGCCGTGCTTGTATCGGCGCAGCGCGCCTGAGGACGTTGCAAATTGTCTACATTGGATATATTTTTGCAAAGTTCTTTGATTTTCATCATGGCTGAGATATGATTTCACTTAAGGTAACTTTAATATCAACAAAGCAAGGAAATCAGCTCATGAAAATCGCCACCATCGCAGCAGTTGTCGCCCTGTTTGCTGCAGGCACCGCCAGCGCCAGCCCCGTCAACCTGATCACGAATGGCAATTTTGAAACGGTCGCTTCCGGCTACACTTTCGACAGCGGTTTTAAAGTCGTCAACAGCGGTTCGTCGGCCATCACTGGCTGGACCGTGGGCGCCAGTTCCGTCGACCTGATCCGCAATGCCTACAATGCCATCAATGGCTATAGCATCGATTTGCTGGGTACGCCAGGTCCGGGTTTCCTGTCGCAAAATTTCAGTGTCGTTGCCGGCCAGACGTATCACCTGAGCTTTGACATGGCGCGCAATTCCGGCGGCCCGGCAGGCCAGGGCGTGGCTGTCAATTTCGGTGGCGTGGCAGGCGATTTCTATTCGACGGCCGCCGCGTCGAACACCTTGTACAGCAACACCCTGAGCTTCACGGCCGCCACCACCGGCCTGGCAACCCTGTCGTTTGCCAGCGCCGCCAAGGCTGGCACGCCGTTCGACAATTACTCGGGCGCCGTGATCGACAACGTTTCCGTCATGGCCGCCGTGCCGGAACCGGAAACCTATGCCATGCTGCTGGCTGGCCTGGGTCTGATGGGTTTCCTGCGCCGCCGCAAGGCCGCCAAGTAAATCCTGCTCTGTTTCATGTCAAAACCGCCTGCTGCGTCGCACAGGCGGTTTTTTGTTTTTCAGGGGTCTGGCGCACCGTTCGCGCCGAGCAACAGCCGCCACGGCAGTCATCCAGCGCGCTGCATCGCATCCCCGCGCAATGGACAGGCCGCCGCCTGCGGCCCCAGCCGCCGCGCCAGTTCGCCGCGCAACTGCGTCAATCCCGCGATGCGCGCATCGATGTCGCCCAGCTTGCGCGCCAGCGCCGCGCGCAGCAATTGCGCCGTGGCGGGATCGCCGGCGCTGGCCAGCAGCGGCATGTCGGCCTCGATTTCCGCCAGGGTAAAGCCCAGCTGCTGCGCCGTGCGCAGGTAGCGCAGCCAGTCAGCCGCTTCGGGCGGGTAATCGCGGTAGCCATTCGCGCCGCGCCGCGCGCGCAGCAAGCCCCGTTTTTCATAAAATCGCAGGGTATCGCGGCTCAAGCCCGTCGCCTGCGCCATCTCGCCGATCTGCATGGAGGTTTCCTTCATAAAATGCTTGACCATGGAGTGTACTCCAGCCTTGATCATGGGTGCTTTCCAATGACAGGAGTTGCCATGTTGTCCGTTTCCGCCTTCCGCCGCCTGGTGCGCGTCAGCGCCATTTATGATGTGCTCATGACGGCCGCATTCGCCACACCGTGGACGTTCTTGCTCTTGCGCGAGCACTTGAGTGCCCTCAACGTGGGTCTGGGCGGCGTGCCGCTGCCCCTCTTCGAGCCGTTTCATCTGTTCATCAGCAGCTTGCTGGGCAGCGTGGTGATGGTCTGGTCGGTGCTGCGCATCGTCGACCCGCAGCCGCGCTTCGGCCGCTATGACGCGGCGGCGCGCTACCTGTTTTCCACCTGGATGGCGTGGGCGCTGCTGGTGACGGGCCAGCCCGTGCTATGGCTGTTCATCGTGCCGGAACTGGCCTGGGGTCTCGCGCAAAGCTTGCCGCTGCGCCGCGGCGAAGGCGCGCGGGGAGGGACGCCATACGAATCGTTGTTGAGATGACGATAACGAAATGCAATAATGGCCGTGCTCGCAGTGCAACAATGACTGCAATGAACGACTATTAAAGGGATGATTATGCAGCAGGATGCCGCAGGAAAAAACATGGCGTTGCTCGATCCGGTGGTGGCGCCGCGCATCGCGGTGACGCGCCTGGTGACGGGCCTGCTGCAAGGCTTGCTGCTGTACTGGCTGTACAGCACGGCGCAAGACAAGGTGTGGCCCGCCACGGAAGCCTATCTGCTGGGGCCGTTCATGCTGATCAGCTTGCTGCTGCCCATTTTGCTGGTGTCCAGCCTGGGCCACATGTCGCTCAAGCGCATCGGCCTGTGGATGGCGGGTGCTGCCGCCGTGCTGGCCGTGCTGGCCTGGCATGACGTGGCGCGCGGCGCCGAGCACGTCATCTGGGGCAACTACAAGCCGGGTGCACCGCTACGCGTGATTTCCGCCCAGCTGTTCGGTTTTTGCGTGGTGGGCTTGTATATCGCCCATGCGCTGGTGCTGGCCAGCGCCCAGGATGGCCAGCGCATTGCCCGCTATCCAACCTACTTTGAAATCGCCTGGAAGCTGGGCATCCAGCTGCTGTTTTCCCTGCTGTTCGTGCTGGGCCTGTGGCTGGTGCTGTGGCTGGGGGGGCAACTGTTCTTGCTGATCAAGCTGAGTTTCCTGAAAAAACTGCTGGGCCAGGCCTGGTTCGTGATTCCCGTCATCTGCTTCGCGTTTTCGTTCGCCATTCACATCACGGACGTGCGCCCATCCATCGTGCGCGGCATCCGCACCTTGCTGCTGGTGCTGCTGTCGTGGCTGATGCCGATCGCCGCCGTGCTGGTTTCCGGTTTCCTGCTGACCCTGCCATTCATCGGCTTCGAGCGCCTGTGGGCCACGCGCCATGCGGCGTCCGTGCTGCTGGGCATGGCCGGCGTGCTGGTGGTGCTGATCAATGCCGCCTTCCAGAATGGCGAAGTGGGCCATGGCGTGGCGCGCGGCATCCGCCTGGGCACGCGCCTGGCCTGTCTGCTGCTGCCGTGGGTGGTGGGCATCGCCATTTATGCGCTGACCCTGCGCGTGATGTCACATGGCTGGACGGCCGACCGCCTGATCGCTGCCGCCTGCCTGCTGGTCGCCACCTGCTACGCCGCCGGCTATGCCTGGGCGGCCAGCAAGTATGGCGACTGGCTGCATCTGATCGCCAACGTCAACGTGGCTACCGCCTTTGTCACCCTGCTGGTACTGTTTGCCCTGTTCTCGCCGCTGGCGGACCCGGCGCGCATTTCCGTGGCCAGCCAGATGGCGCGTCTGGAGAGCGGCAAGGTTGGCGTGGACAAGTTCGATTTCGAGTACCTGCGCTTCCAGGGCGCCCACTATGGCCAGGCGGCCTTGCAGGAATTGAGCAAACGCACGACGGGGCCGGACGCGGCCATCGTGCGGGCCCGCGCCGAGGCCATGCTCAAGCGCCAGAACCGCCTCGACGAGACGGGTGCGCTGAGCGACGTGTCGATCAACTTGACCCTGCGCCCGGCGACGGCGAAGTTACCGGACAGCTTCCTGCGCCAGGACTGGACGCAAGTGAGTCCGGCCTGGCGCCTGCCCGCCTGTTTGAAGCGGGCAGGGCCGCAGTGCGATGCCTACCTGCTCGATTTCGATGGCGATGGCAAGCAGGACGTGTTGCTGATCAGCAATGATCCGCGTGCCTCGTCGGTCTTGCTGACAGAAAAGGAAGATGGCAGCTGGTCTGCGCGCGGGCAAATCCCCGTGGATGCCCTGCGCTGCAAGCCCCTGCGCGAGAAACTGCAGGCCGGCGAATTCCAGCTGGTGCCGCCGAAAGTGCGCGAGCTGGAAATCGACGGCCAGCGCGTGCCGATGACTTTATATACGCCAGAGGACGAGGTCAGCTGCCCGGACGAGACGGCGCCGAGCCCGTAAATGGCAGTGAGAGGACTTGGCGCACCTGACAAACCCTCTTGCTTGTTATGAAGGCGGATACTAATGACCCAAGCTATGACAGAAAGCGTGAAGAGAAAATGAAGAGCTCACGGGACTGGACGAATGGAGCGAGCTTAAGATAAGACATCTGAAAGAGCGATTAGAGGCACTGGGAAACTAAACGACAATTTTGGCCGCAAGTCGCTGAAAAATGTACGCCAGAGCAAGATGTCCCTTCGGGGCGATAGTGGTCGTTTTGCGAGACTACTTTGAGCCGAGGCGCTCGAAAGCCGAGGCTCGCTAACCCTGTCGCCCGTGTTGAATGTCCGCATAGTTTATTTAAGAAGGAATGGATGCCAAAAATATCTATATCGCTCGCAATGCCAAGTAATAATTTGGATGCTGTGAAATTGATTCATAAGGTAACGGGGTTGCCACTTGGTGTGGCAAAAGAAAAGATTTCGATGGGAGAAAAGGGAATATTTTATTCTACTGAATTATTCCTCAATGATCACGCCATTAGGGACAAGGAAATTAGAGCAATAATCCATGGATTTCATGAAATCGGTCTCGATTTGTATATTGCTGAAATACCTTATGATCAAGATTGGGATGATGCAGTTGATATCGATCGTATAGATGAAGAAATATTGGAGAATATGTTGGATAGCGCAGACGATTAGAAAAGGAGCAAGAAGACCGGCCCTGTCGCTGCTGCGGGAATATGCGTCAAGTGAGCTTATCAGTAGTCGCTCAGACTTGAGCTGGCAGCCGCTGTCTTTTGCCCATCGCTTTTTACGCTTTCATTTATTGCCATCCTAGAGGAAAATATTTGTTCGCCAGCGTGCCGATTTTGTGTGCCGTCACCCGTTGCTGGGAGGACGCACCGATTGCCCATTCCACCTAAGCAAGGAGGCGCCATGAACAAACAGATCATCCTCAACCTGCCCGTGAAGGACCTGGGCCAATCCAAGGCCTTTTTTTCCGCTCTCGGCTTTACCTTCAATCCCCGCTTCAGCGGCGAGAACGCGGCGTTCATGAGCATCGTCGACGGCGCCATCCAGGCCATGCTGACGACTGAGCCCTTCTTCCAGTCCCTGATCGACAAGCCGGTCGCGAATGCCAAGGAAGCCAATGAAGTCGTCATTTGCCTGAGTTGCGAAAGCCGGGAAGAGGTGGACAGCCTGATCGCCAAGGCCCTTGCCGCTGGTGGCCGCATACCGCATCCGCCCGAGGACCATGGCTTCATGTATGACCAGGGTTTCGAGGATATCGATGGCCACCTGTGGAACCTGGTCTGGACGGCGCCAGAAGCCTGAGGCGCCGAGCAGGTTGCCGAGGGCGGGGAAACGCCGGATCAGTTTTTCGTGCGCACCTGGCGCACGTGGTTTTCCAGTTCGCTGAACGAGGGGCGTTCCGTGGCGGAAATGACCTTGCGACCGAATTCCACGGCCAGCGCCGGCGCATAGCCGTTCAGGCTGGCCAATAAGGTCACTTTCACGCACTGGTACATCTTCGTCGTTTCATGGTGCTTGCGGCGCAGCAAGCTGGCCAGCGGCGCGATGAAGCCGTAGGCCAGCAAGATGCCGATGAAGGTGCCCACCAGCGCCTGCGCGATCAGCACGCCCAGCTCGGCCGGCGGCAAGCCGACGGACGCCATGGTATGCACCACGCCCATCACGGCGGCCACGATGCCGAAGGCGGGCATGGCGTCGGCCAGCTGCGAAATCGTCTGGATCGGCATTTCCGCATCTTCATGGTGCGTCTCGATCTCGTTATCCATCAGGTTTTCGATCTGGTAGGCATCCATATTGCCCGACACCATCAGGCGCAGGTAATCGGTGATGAATTCCAGGATGTGCTCGTCACCGAGCGTGTACGGGTATTTCACGAAGATGGGACTGCGGTAGGGGTCGTCGATATCGTCCTCGACCGACATCAAGCCTTCCTTGCGGATCTTGCTGAGGATTTCATACATCAGCCCCATCAATTCCATGTAGCGCGCCTTCGTGTATTGCGAGCCGTGGAACAGGGTGGGCAGGGCGGCGAACGTGGCGCGGATGGCCTTGGCGTCGTTGCCGATAAAGAAGGTGCCCAGCGCGGCGCCGCCGATCATCAACAATTCCAGCGGCTGGAACAGGGCCGCCAGGTGGCCGCCCTGCATGGCGAAGCCGCCGAAGACGGAAAACAGCACAACGAGAAATCCGAGTATGACTAGCAAAACTTACTCCTTCATAACATTGCCATATCGCAATATTGTAGTTTAACCTGATTCGCCCGCCGTGGCCGTTTCCGGCTGCAACTGCTGTCCGAGAAAATTGATAAAAGCGCGCACTTTGGCGGGCAACTGGTGGCGGCTGGGGTAGTAGGCGTACAGGTCGGCGGGCGCCAGCGCGTAGTCGGCCAGCACCACGCGCAGGCGGCCACTGTCGAGGTGGCGGGCCAGGTCCCATTGCGAGCGCAGCAGGATGCGGTGCCCGTCCAGCGCCCAGCCCGGCACAACGTCGCCAGCGTTGCTGGACACCGTGCCGCGCACCTTGACCGTGTGGGTGGCGCGGGCACGGCTCAAACGCCAGACGCCGTAATCGTCATCGTTTTGCCAGTGCACGATGCCACGGTGCTGCACCAGCACGGCTGGTCGCGCAGCCGCTGCATTCCGCACGGCGGCCACCAGATGTCACTGAAGATCGCGGCCGGCCTGGGCCTGGGCGGCTATGAGTCCTACCCTGATTTATTCCAGCCTTTCGGCGGCTTCCCCGATGGCGTCAAGGTGGAAAACGGCCACATCACCATGCCGGATCTCGTCGGCATTGGCTTCGAGGGCAAGGCGAACTTGTATGCGGAAATGCGGGCCCTGAGCGGGCAATAGCGTCATTCGCTGCGCTGCCAGAAGCGCAGCCGGTTGCCGAACGGGTCCGCCACTTCCAGGATGCGGCCCCAGTCTTCGTCGCGGATGCCGGGCCGCGCATACGGGTAATCCTTGGCCTGCAGCTCCGCGTGCAGGGCGGCGATGTCATCGACGGGGATCAGCAGCGCCGCACCCGGCGTGGCGTCGCCGTAATGTTCGGACAGGTGCAGCACCAGCTCGCCGCGCGTCACCTGCAGGTACAGCGGAGCGGTGGGCTCGAAGCGATGTTCCCAGTCCAGGGTAAAACCGAGGAAATCGAGGTAGAACTCGCGCGCTTTCGCTTCGGAGAAGATGCGCAGGATGGGGATGGCAGGGGACAGCTGCATGGTGGCCCTTTCAACAAAAGTGGCAAGACCATCATTCTAGCCTCAGGCCAGCACCTGCCGTTTGATCTGCGCGGCGGGACTGGTCTTTTCCCAGCGGAACAGCCACATGATGATCAGCTTGGTCGTGGCGCTGACGCAGGCGAGCAGCAGCAGGGGCCAGCCCGTCGATAGCCCCATGACGCAGGCAAAGAAAATGGTGCTGATATCCATCGCCAGGATGAACTGGCTCATTTTCAGGGACACGGCGCCCGTCTTGCCCGAGCGGTAGATGAGCCGGATCTGGTGCGCATAGCCCTGCGCCAGCAGCACGGTGACGGCGACGATCAGGCTTTGCGACAGCACGCGCTTTTCATCGCTGAACGTGGGGCCGAAGGCCAGCCCCGCCACGCCCGCGCACAGCAGCAGCGTACAGGCCAGCAGTGCATTGCGCGATGTCAGGCTGCGGCGGTCGCGGTCAATTTCATACAGGATGGCCAGCGCGATCAAGGAGGCGATCAAACGGGGCCAGACGATGTAGTGATTGAACGGCGTGATGGAATAGCCATACACGAAGAACGCACAATACGCGAGGAAGCTGACGCTGAACTGGTTGATCGACAGGATGTCCGTCGTCTTGCCGGCGCCGATGCCGGCATCGTGCTTGCGCTGCCAGATTTTTTGCAGCTGCGACCACAGGCCAAGCAGGCTGACGACGATGAAGAGGGAATTGAGGCTGCCGGCGAGGGTGTAGAGAAAAGGGGGCTGCAAGGTATCTCCTGGAATGGCCAAGGCATCGCTGCCGTGACAGGCTGCCTTGTCTATACATTTTATTTGGATAACATGCTCTCATGAAATAAATTGTCACGCAAGCAATTCTTTGCTGCCGCAGCCTGTTGCAGCAGTACTTGCCTGAACTCACCTGTTCCTGCGCTTGCCCTTATAATCAGGGCATGACTTTCTTATCACTTCGTGCCCGCTCCGTGCTGGGCAGCATCGGCAAAATGGCCGTTTCCCTGATTCTCCTGTTGACTGCACTGTGGGGCGCGCTGGCGCTGTGGTACCAGCTATCCGGCGGCATGGCGGCGCAAGCCATCGGCGCGCTGTTGTGGGGCGCGCTGGGCGTGGCCAGCATCGCGCTGTGGTGGATGCGCGGCGATGCGCGCGTGCTGCTGCCGTATGCGGCCGGTTTTATCCTGCTGCTCGTGTGGTGGAGCCTGATCACGCCGAAGCAGCAGCGCGTGTGGGCCGACGACGTGGCGCGCAATGTCACGGGCAAGGTGACGGGCAATCTGGTCACCCTGGACAATGTGCGCAATTTCGATTGGCGCAGCGATGACGATTACACGGTCCAGTGGGAGCAGCGCAGCTACGACCTCGACGAGCTGCGCACGGTGGATACGGCGCTGTCATACTGGACGGGCCCCTACATAGCGCACACGCTGATCTCCTTCGGCTTTGCCGACGGGCGCTTTTTGACGTTTTCCATCGAGATCCGCAAGGAAAAGGGCGAGAGTTTTTCCGCCATCGGTGGCTTTTTCAAGCATTTCGAGATGAGCCTGATCGCTGCCGACGAGCGCGACATCCTGCGCGTGCGCACGAATGCGCGGGGCGAGGACATGCATTTGTACCGCGTGATGATGCCGAAAGCGGCCATGCGCTCGCTGTTCCTGGCCTACCTGGGCGAAGCGCAAGCGCTGAAGGCCAAGCCGCAGTTCTACCATACCCTGACGGCCAACTGCACCACCATCGTCTTCGAAATGGTGCGCCGCATCGTGCCGGGCCTGCCGTTCGACTACCGTCTGCTGGCCTCGGGCTACCTGGACCGTTATCTGTTCGACGTCCAGGGCCTGGTGCCTGGCTTGACCTTCCAGCAGCTGCGTATAGGGGGCCACATCACGGCGCGCGCGCGGGCCGCCAACGACGATGCGGATTTTTCGCACGCCATCCGCCGCGGCATGCCGGGCTACGATGAGGCAGGCTACCCGAAGCTGCAAATGCCCAAGCAATAGCCGCCTGCCTTATACTGTCGCTATTCCGTCCGGCCGCACATTGCGGCCGGTCTCACTTTACGACTATACAAGAAGGCCCGCTATGCCATTTTCCTCACTGGGTCTGATTCCCGCCATGGTCCGTGCCGTTGACAAGGCCGGCTATGCCGCGCCGACGGCCATCCAGGCGGCCGCCATTCCCGCCATCCTGCGCGGCAGCGATGTGCTGGGCGCGGCGCAGACGGGTTCCGGCAAGACGGCCGCCTACGCGCTGCCGCTGCTGCAGGCGCTGATGGCGCCCGCTTCCGGCCCGCGCCAGGTGCGCGCGCTGATCCTCGTGCCCACGCGCGAGCTGGCGGCGCAGGTGGGGCAGACGGTACACGCGCTGGCCAAGCCGCTGCCCGTCAAATTGAAGATTTCCGTGCTGTTCGGCGGCGTGTCGATCAATCCGCAGATGATGGACTTGCGCGGCGGCGCCGATATCGTCGTCGCCACGCCGGGCCGCCTGCTGGACCTGGTGCGCCAGAACGCCGTGAAACTGGGCGGCGTGTCGCTGTGCGTGCTCGACGAAGCCGACCGTTTGCTGGACATGGGTTTTAGCGAAGAAATCAACGCGATTCTGGCGCTGTTGCCAGCGAAACGGCAAAACCTGTTTTTCTCGGCCACCTTCCCCGACAGCGTGCAGGCGCTGGCCGACAGCCTGCTCAAGGAGCCCGTGCGCATCGAGGTGGCGTCCGAACCGCAGGACAAGCCCGACATCGTGCAGCGCGCCATCACGGTCGACGTGCCGCGCCGCACGCAGCTGCTGCGCTACCTGATTCTGCAGCAGCAGTGGGACAGGGTGCTGGTGTTTGTCGCCACCAAGTACGCGGCCGAACACGTGGCCGACAAGCTGCAGCGCGCGGGCCTGCACGTGGGCGCCTTCCACGGCGAATTCAGCCAGGGCACGCGCAGCCAGCTGCTGGCCGACTTCAAGGCGGGGCGTTTGCAGGTGCTGGTGGCAACCGACGTGGCCGCACGCGGCATCGATATCGCCGGCTTGCCGGCCGTCGTCAACTATGACTTGCCCCGCTCGGCAGTCGACTACACGCACCGCATCGGCCGCACGGGCCGCGCCGGCGAAAGCGGCACGGCCATCAGTTTTGTGACGGCCGATACGGAAGCCCATTTCCGCTTGATCGAAAACCGCAACGATTTGCGCATCGTGCGCGAAGTGGTGGCCGGTTTCGAGCCGACGGAATTGCCCGCGCCGGTGAGCGCCGTCACGGACACGGTAAATGGCGGCGTGAAGGGCGCGCGCAAAAGCAAGAAAGACAAATTGCGCGAGGCGGCTGCCAGGGTGGCCGAAGGCAATTAAATCTGCCTTATGTGCGCTAACCGCTTGAACGGCCAGCCATCCCGGACTAAGATTGTGTTTCTATAAAGCAAGGGGGCGGGAATGCACATGACATTCATCAAACGCGCGGGCGCACTGGCTTGCGCGCTGGCGCTGGCCGGTTGCGCCGGCATGGGCGGGAAGAATGACACGAGCGGCATGCAGATGCCGGGCAAAGCGCCGGCCGATGCGGCCGTGGCCGCCACCTGGTACAACCCGCCCAGCGAATTTCCCGGCATTTGCCTGACCCAGTTCAAGGATGGCAGTCTGCGTTTCGACGGCGGCTTCGTCTTTTTCAACCCTGGCCGCTGGGCGTATGATGCCGCTACGTCCGAACTGCGCCTGGAACTGGCACCGACGCCATCTTTGGCCCTGTCGCACGCGCAAACGGTGTTGCACAAGAATCTGCTGAGGGTCGAGGCGGCCAGGAACACGCTGGTGTATGCCGTGAAGGCCGATACGCAAGCCATCGGCCTGGGCGGTTTTGTGTTTTACCGCGACACACCTTGCCCGGCACGGCGCGGATAAGTGCCATAGCGGAATATTTAGTCGTATAATTTCAGCGCAAGCTGGTTGCCGCGCAAGATTGTGCCGCGCGGCAGATTCCCGCTCCAGGCAAGCTCCCATATCGCCATGGCGATGAGAGGATGGTCCGATGGATGTGCACGACGAGCATGGTATGCCAGGGACTGCGGTACCGGCGGCGGATGCCGTGCAGCAGCCTGCGGTGCAGCCGCGCACCTTGCTGCTGGTCGATGACGAGCCGAATATCCTCGCTTCCCTCAAGCGCCTGCTGCGGCGCGATGGCTACCACATCCTCACTGCCAACAGCGGCCAGGAAGGCCTGGACGTGCTGGCCAGCCATGCGGTCGACGTGATCGTGTCGGACCAGCGCATGCCCGGCATGCTGGGTGCCGACTTCCTGCGCAAGGCAAAGCTGCTGTGTCCGCAAACCATACGCATCATGTTGTCGGGCTATACCGAGTTGCAGGCCGTCACGGATGCCGTCAACGAGGGCGCCATCTTCAAATTCCTCACCAAGCCCTGGGAAGACCATCAGTTGCGCGAGCATATCGCCGAAGCCTTCCGCTTGAAGGGCATCGACGACGACAATGTGCGCCTGAATGCGCAGCTGCGCGACGTCAACCAGGCGCTGGCGGCGGCCAATGCCGCCATGCAGGCCTTGGTGCACCAGCAGCAGCATCAGATCAGCCGCGACGAGGTCAGCCTGGGCATCGCGCGCGAATTGCTGCAATTTCTGCCGCTGCCCGTGATCGGACTCGACGAAGACGGCATGATCGCCTTCATCAACGCGGCGGCGGAAAATCTGTTCGAGCGGGGCGCGGCCTTGCTGGGCAACGAGGCGGCGCTGGTCTTGCCGCAGCTGTTCGACGGGCAGGGCGCGCCCTGTCTGGCCGCCATCGATGGCCAGCCGTATGCCGTGGCGGTCCATCCCATGGGCTTGCATTCGCGCTCGCGCGGCAGCCTGGTCACCCTGAGTCGTCATGGAGCGGATACATGAGTGAAAGCGTGAGTGAAAGCGGACGCGAGATTTCCATGGAACAGGCACAGGAAGGCATGGTGCTGGCGCAGGCGCTGAGCGACGCCAGCGGCGCCGTGCTGCTGGCCCAGGGCGCCACCCTGACGGCGGCCAGCCTGACGGCCTTGCGCCGGCGCAATGTGGAACGCTGCCACGTCGTCATGGAGGCGGAACTGGACCCGGCCGCGCAGGCGCATGCCGAGCAGGAGCGGGTGCGCCGCCTGGAACGGCTGGCCGTGCTGTTTCGCGCCACGCCGCCCGATTCCGCGGGGGCGGAACTGCTGGCGCTGCTGCAGCGCTACCGGCAAGGGGGCGCGGCATGACACGCCTCAGTTTTGAACATATCATCCGCCAGATACAGGAATTGCCGTCGCTGCCGGTGGTCGTGCTGGAGCTGCTGTCGAGCATGGACCAGGACGATACGGACGTGCATGTGCTGGCGCAAAAGATCGAGCTGGACCAGGCCTTGGCGGCGAAGACCTTGCGCATCGCCAATTCCTCGTTCTACGGCATGCAATCGAAGGTCACCAGCATACCGCAAGCCGTTTCCGTGCTGGGCTTTCACAGCATCCGCACCGTCGTCACGGCCTGCGCCTTGACGGGCAGCTTCGCGCCGGTGAGCGGCGGCTTCGATTTCCAGGCGTTCTGGCGCCATTCGCTGGCCACGGCCATCGCCGCGCGCCTGCTGGCGCCGCATTTGCGCATCAATCCCGAGATGGCCTTCACGGCCGGCCTGCTGCACGACCTGGGCACGCTGGTGCTGGTGACGCGCTTCCCGGCCGAGCATGCGCTCGTGCGCAGCTACCGCCAGGCGCATGACTGCCAGATGGCCGACGCCGAACTGGCCGTCATCGGCATCGATCACGCGCAGGTGGGCAGCGCCCTGGCCGCCTACTGGAAGTTTCCCGAGGCGATACAGCAGGCGGTGGCCGACCACCACGCTATCGACCGGCTGGAGGCGGGCGGCTTGCCGCTGGCCGTGCACCTGGCCAATGCCGTCGCTCTTGCGCTGGACCTGGCCGGTATCGACGATGCACTGGTGCCGCCCCTGTCGCCCGCAGTCTGGCGCAGCCTGGCCCTGGACGAACACGCCTGGTTTGCGCTGCTGCAGCAAACGGAACATACCTTTGACGAAATGTCGCGGATCATGCTGGCATGAACAAGAAAGAGGCCATGGAAACAGACGCAGGGCAGGCGCTGCCCGCCACGCCGGAACGCCGCCAGACCGATTCCATCGCGCTATCGGCATTCTTCGATGGCCATCCCGTGGCCACCTTCGCCATCGACACGGACCACGTGGTGACGCACTGGAACAGCGCTTGCGAACAGCTGTTGGGCTTTACGGCTGCCGAGATGGTCGGCACGCGCGACCACTGGAAGGCGTTTTATCCGCAGCCGCGCGCCTGCCTGGCCGATTTGCTGGTGGCCGACGATATCGCGTTCGGTGAAAATGAGCTCTACCTTGGCAAGCTGAAGCGCTCTCCCGTGATCCCCGGCGCCTTCGAGGCCGAGGATTTCTTTGCCGATATCGGCCCTGACGGGCACTGGCTGCATTTCACGGCGGCGCCCCTGCGCGACCGGCAAGGGCGCCTGGTGGGCGCCATCGAAACCCTGCGCGACGTGAGCGAGCGGCGCCTTGCAGAACTGGCGCTGCGCAAGGCGCACGACAACCTGGAACACCTGGTGGCCAAGCGCACGGCCCAGCTGGCCGAAATGAACGAGCGCCTGGCCGACGATATTCGCCAGCGCCAGATTGCCGATATGGAATTGCGCGAGCGCAACCTGGCCCTGACGGAATTGAACAGCAAGCTGTCGGTAGCCCAGCAAAAGCTGCTACAGTCGGAAAAGCTGGCCTCGATCGGCCAGCTGGCCGCCGGCGTGGCGCACGAGATCAACAATCCCATCGGCTATGTGTTTTCGAATGTCGGCACGCTGGAAGGGTATCTGGACGACTTGTTCAGCATGCTCGACGCCTACGAGGAAGCCGAGCCGGCCGTCGCCGACGCGGTGGTGGCGGCGCGTCTGCGCGCGCTGCGCGAACAGATCGACCTGGACTTTTTGCGCACCGACATTCCGCTGCTGATGGGCGAGTCGAAGGAAGGCATTTCACGCGTGCGCCGCATCGTGCAGGACCTGAAGGATTTTTCGCGCACGGATGCGCACCAGGAGTGGGTCTGGGCCGACCTGCGCCAGGGCATCGATACCACGCTCAATATCGTGAATAACGAGGTCAAGTACAAGGCCGACGTGGTGCGCGAGTATGGCGACATTCCCGATATCGAATGCCAGCCTTCCGAGCTGAACCAGGTGATCATGAACCTGGTCGTCAATGCGGCCCACGCCATGGGCGAGGCGCGCGGTCGCATCACCCTGCGCACGGGCAGCGACAACGCGACGGAAGTGTGGATCGAGGTCGAGGATACGGGCGGCGGTATCGCGCCCGAACACCTGTCGCGCATCTTCGACCCCTTCTTTACCACCAAGGCCGTCGGCAAGGGCACGGGGCTGGGCCTGTCGCTGGCCTACAGCACGGTGCAAAAGCACCACGGCCGCATCGACGTGCGCAGCATCATCGGCCGCGGCACCACCTTCCGCATCACCTTGCCCGTGCGCCAGGCGCAGGCCGCCGTACCATGACCGAACAGGACAGCATGAGCACCAGCACCGCGGCCGCGCCGCCGACTATCCTGTGCGTCGACGACGAACCGAACATCCTGTCGTCGCTGCGCCGGCTGTTCCGCCCGCACGGTTACCGCGTGCTGACGGCCGACGGCGGCGCAGCGGGCCTGGCCCTGCTCGAGAGCGAGACGGTGGACCTGGTCATCTCCGACATGCGCATGCCGCACATGGATGGCGCGCAATTCCTGGCCCAGGTGCGCCGGCGCTGGCCCGGCACCATGCGTTTGCTGCTGACCGGCTATGCCGACATCCAGTCCATCCTCGACGCCATCAACCAGGGCGAGATTTACCGCTACGTGACCAAGCCCTGGGACGAGAACGATATCGTGCTGGTGGTGCGCCACGCGCTGGAACGGCGCGCGCTGGAACAGGAAAAACTGCGTCTGGAAGTGCTGACGGCCAGCCAGAACGTGCAACTGCAGGCGCTGAATGCCAGCCTGGAAGCGAAGGTGGCCACGCGCACGCAGCAGCTGAAACTGTCGCACGACGAGGTGCAGGCGGCCAATGAGCGCCTGAAGGCCACGTTCGTGACGACCATCAAGGTGTTTTCCAACCTGATCGAGATGCGCGGCGGCAAGCTCGTCGGCCATGCGCGGCGGGTGGCGGAACTGGCGCGCAAGCTGGCACAGGCGCTGGGCCTGGAAGGGCAGGCGGCGCGCGACGTGTTCATCGCGGCCCTGCTCAAGGATATCGGCAAGCTCAGCCTGAGCGACGATGTGCTGGAATTGCCGGCCAGCGCCTGGACGGGCGAGCAGCTGGCCGCGTTCCGCAAGCATCCGCTGCGCGCGGAACAATTATTGATGGCGCTCGACGAGCTGCGCGCCGTCTCCGTGATCCTGCGCTCGCAACTGGAGCGCTTCGACGGTGGCGGCTTTCCCGACGCCATGGTGGGCCTGGCCATTCCGCTGGGCGCGCGCATCCTGGCGCTGGCATCGGACTATGACGGCTTGCAGATCGGCGCCATGGTGCAACGCAACCTGCGCGCCGACGAGGCCCGCACCCTGATCTACGACAGCGTCGGCAAGCGCTATGACCCCGCCGTGGTGGCCGCTTTCCGCAGCATCATGGACGAGACGGAAGCGCCGGAGCGCGATCTGACCGTGCTGTCGGGCCAGCTGGAACCGGGCATGGTGCTGTCGCGCGACCTGATCAGCCGCGATGGCTTGATGCTGCTGGCCGCCGAACACGTGCTGACTGCCCGCGTGATCGCCCAACTGCTCGACTTTGAGAGCAAGAATGGCGGGCGCCTCAGCATCCGCGTGTATGCCCCCGTCAAGGAAGGCTAGGGCGCTGCCTGGGCCGCCGCCGGCGGCGATACGGGCAGGTGCACGGTAAAGCGCGTGCCCTGGCCCACGTCGGATGCCACCTCGATGCGCCCGCCGTGCTTGTTGACGATGCCGTACGAGAGCGACAGGCCCAGGCCCGTGCCGCTGCCAACGGCCTTGGTGGTGAAGAATGGCTCGAAGATGCGGTGCAGGTGCTCGGGCGCGATGCCGGCGCCCGTGTCGCCGATCTCCACCCACACCCAGCCGTCTGCATGGCCCGTGCGGATGCTGATCACGCCGTCGCCGCTGATGGCCTGGCCCGCGTTGACGAGCAGGTTCATGAACACCTGGTTCAGCTGCGAGGCGAGGCACAGTATCGGCGGCAGCTCGCCATACTGTTTTTCGATGCGCGCCTTGTATTTCAATTCGTTGGCGACGATGTTCAGGGTGCTGTCCAGGCCTGCATGCAGGCTGGCGACCTGCCAGTCCGTCTCGCCCACGTGGGAAAAATCCTTCAGCGCCTGCACGATGTCGCGCACGCGCTTCAAGCCATCCATCGATTCGCGCACCAGGTCCACCATGTCGTCCTGCAGGAAGGCCAGGTCGGCCTGCGCGCGCACCTGGGCCACGCGCGCAGCCAGGGCCGGGCCGTCGAGCGTCTCGCGCATCGCCGCTTCATACTGGGCGATCACGCCGAACAGGGTGCCCACATAGCCTTGCAGCGAACTCATGTTGGAGTTGACGAAGCCGATCGGGTTATTGATTTCATGCGCGATGCCGGCCGCCAGCTGGCCGATGGAAGCCATTTTTTCCGATTGCAGCAGCTGGTCGTGCGCTTCCTGCAGCTTGCTGATCAGGAGTTGCTGCTCTTCGCCGCGCGCCTGCAGCATCGCTTCCATGCGCTTGCGTTCGGTAATATCCGTCAGCGAGCCGATCACCTCGAACGGCACGCCATGCTCGTCGCGCACCAGGCGCAGGCTGTCGTGCATCCACAGGTAGCTGCCGTCGCGCACGCGGAAACGGTATTCATAGGCGCGCGCGCCTTCGACGAAGATCTGTGCCAGGCTGGAAAAGATGCCGGGCGCATCGTCGGGATGGATGTGGTCGAACCAGAAATTCGGGTCGGCCACCATTTCCTCGGGCTGGTAGCCCAGCACATTCAAGGCATTGTTGCTGACAAAGGTCATCTTGAAGTCGCCGCTGGGCACGGTGCAATAGATGATGGAGGGCGTATTGTCGAGCAGGTATTGCAGGCGCACGGCCGTGCCGGCCGACGCATCTTCGCCAGGTGCTGCCCCGGCATGCCGGCCGGCATCGGGAGTGGAAAGGTCGAAATCCTCAAACTGCATGGTCTTACCTCGCTGCCTGCACGGCATGGATGTCATGCTGGCTCGATTATGCCTGATTCTGCCTGGCTTGGGCCGTCATCTGCATGCTCAAGGCGCCAGCGGCTGCTCCACGATCGTCATGCGCCGCGCGATGTGCTGCGCCGCCTGCGTGTCGCCCGCCTGTTCGGCGCGCAGGCGCTGCACGCCCAGCCACGCCAGCAGCGGGCGGCGCCAGCCCTGATCCGATGCCGTGGTCACGGCTGTATCGAGCAGGTCCGGCGTGGCGCGGCTGGCGCGCAGCAGCACGCCGGCCGCCACCAGCTGCGACAGCGGGTCCTTGATGGCCGCCACGGCGCTGGCGGCGGCCGTGTCCGAGCTGGCGCTGGCGGCCGCCCGCTGCGTTTCCGGCAGCAGGGCGATGTCGGCCGGCTGCACCTGGCCGGCCAGGTACGCCGCATACGCGCGGTCGGCGGCACTGGCGTCGGCGCGCAGGACGTCAAAGCCGGCACAGTCCTCGAAGGCCAGGCTGGCCACGCGCGCGGCGCAGCGCAGCAGTTCGATGCGCGCCACCAGATCGAGCTTGCCCGTGCCGGCCACTTGGCTGCGGGCGCGCCGGAATTCCGTCTGTTCGATCAGGGCATTGCCATTCAAATAGGCCGCTTGAAACCGTTCGACGGAACTTTGCGCATTCATTTTCCAATCCGGCACGGGCGGGCCGCTGGAACAGGCGGCGAGCGCCGTCACTGCCAGGGCAGGCAAGACGATCTTGATATTTATCATGGCAGTTTGATCTCCGGATTGCGCTTGAATGGCCATTTGCGGTTGATTTCATTGACCAGCTGCTCGACCTTGCGCAGATTGCTTTCCACGTCCGCGCGCAGCGGGCCCAGGTCGGCTGTCGCCGCCCTGGCGTTGGCGCCCACGGCTTGCGCCTCGACCAGCACGGCGTCGACCTTTTTCAGGCTGGCGCGCGTGTCGGCCAGCAGGGCGTTCAGCTGCACGATGGTTGCCTGCGCATCCGTCATGACGCCCTTGTCGCCAAAGACGCGCGTATCGGCGTTGGCCACCAGGCCATCCGTGCGGCGCGCCAGTTGGTCTGCCGTCACTAACAGGGCGTTGGCCCGCTCGACCAGCAGGCGCGACTGCTTGTCGTCGCCCGTCAGCAAGCCCATGGCGCCGCCCGGGCCGCTCAGCTTGCCCGTCACGGCCTGCACATTGCGCAAGGTGCCGTCGAGGGCGGAATCGCTGCCCGTCAGGCTGGCCACATTGTTCAGCAAATCCTTCGCGGCGGCCAGCAGACGGGGGATTTCCGCCGCCATGTCGCCCACTAGCAGGTCGCGCGTGGCGTCGTCGGGCAGCGGCGGGTCTGTCAGGATACCGCTGTAGGCGCGCAGTTTGGCGCCGCCCACGATGCCCCGTTCCAGGGTGAAGATGGAGCTGCTGCGCAGCCAGTGCGCATCCTTCCTTGGCACGTCGATGATGACGCGGGCCTTGCCATCCGGCGCCAGTTCGATGCGCTGCACGCGGCCGATGGGAAAGCCGGAAAAGGTCAGGTCGGCGCCCACGCCCACGCCGTCCGAATCGTCGGTCGTCAGCACCAGCGTTTGCGTGGCTTCGAAGGCGCCGCGCGCATACATCAGGTAGATGACGGAGCCGACCACCAGCACGAACATGAAGACGAGCAGGATGGCTGCCTTCAGTTCGGCGTGGCGCACGGGCGGCGGCGCGGGCAGGATGGCGTCCGGCGCCGTGATGTCGGTCTGGTCGGGATTGGGGGGCTGGCTCTGGCTCATGGATTCTGGCTCTCGTATGGGTGGTTCGGGGATCGCTGGCGGTGGCGGGCGGGGCATCAGTAGTAATTGCCCATCAGCGAAGCCACTTCGATCAGCAGGATGACGGAAAACAGGCGCAGCATCTCGGACAGACCGTGCGCGGCCCACAGGCGGTTGCGCCGGCTGTGCGGCTCTTCCGGATAGTAGGAGGAGGCCAGCGGTATCAGGGCCACGGCAAAGCTGAAGAAGATCACTTTGAGCATCAGGATCAGGGCCACGGCCGGATTGAAGATCTGCCCCACCACGCGCGTGTAGCCTTGCAGCGCCCACGGGGTAAAGCCGTAGATGGTGATGTAGGCGAGGATCAGCGAAGTGACGCAGCTGACGATGGCCAGCATCCACACAGCGAAGATGCCGGACATGACGCGCGGAAAGTATTCGCGGCGCAGCAGGTCGACGCCCTGGCGCTGCATGGTATCGAGCACGCCGCTTGAGCGCATTTGCGCAAACGCAATGCCATCGGGCAGGGTCAGGCGCAGGGCGACGAACAGGGCCGCTGTCAGCGGGATCAGTTCCAGCACCAGCACGCGCACCACCATTTCCAGCGCATAGCGCGACAGGCCGTAGCTTTGCGCGCTGACGACGACGATGCGGATGAGCACCAGGCTGACCAGTGCGCAGGCGACGCTGAACCACACCAGGTTGGGCGCCGTATTCGTCACCAGGCGGTGCGCGAGGATGGGGCGGTTGTCGCGGTTATAGCTCGATGGCGACAGGGCCAGCGAAAACACGAGGATGGCGAAATGCAGCATGCGCCACCAGCTGACCAGCCAGGCCATGGTGGCCCGGTGCAGGCGGCGCAGGCTGATGATGAGGGAGACGGATAGGGTCATCATGGCATCTTAACATTGGATGCGTTCGATACAAGTGATTGTCCAGCCGTGCGGCCGTGCACGGCTGGCCCGCTATTGGCCCGCCACGCTGGCAATGATGGCATCGGCCGCCGCCCGCACGCGGGCAGAACGGTTCAGGTCCGCATGCATGACCAGCCATACGTCGTACGCTTCCGCCCGCTCGGGCCAGATGCGTACCAGTTGCGGGTCGATATCGCCCAGGTGGGTGGCCAGCTCGGCCACGCCCAGGCCCGCGCGCGTGGCTTCCTGCAGCATCGCCGCCGAGTTCACTTCCATGGCGACCCTGGCGTTGGCGACGGGCTCGCCGGCGATTTTCTCCCCATGGCGGGGCGTCACGGAATGGTGGTAAATGACGATGTCGTGGCCGGCCAGCGCCGTGCCGCGCACGGGTTCGCCCCGTTTGGCCAGGTAGCTTTTTGAGGCATACAGGCCCAGGCTGCGCTTGACGAGGTGGCGCGAAATCAGGTCAGGGTCGGTGGGGCGCACGCCGCGCACGGCCAGGTCCGCTTCGCGCCGCGTCAGGCTTGCCAGTGCCGGCGCCACGTTGAGCACGATGCGGATGTCGGGGTGGGCCGCATGCAGCTGCTGCATGGCACGGATGACGAAATGGCTGGCCATGGTGTCCGTGGTGGCCACGCGCACGAGGCCGGACAGGCGGTTGTCGACGCCCTGCATTTCCCTCTGCAGTTTGTCGGCCGCCCGTTCCATCGCTTCGGCCGCCGTGAGCGCCAGCTCGCCGGCCGGCGTGGGCACGTAGCCCGATGGCGTGCGCAGGAACAGGGTGGCGCCCAGGGAGCTTTCCAACGCAGCCAGGCGGCGTCCGCAGGTAGCCTGGTCGATGCACAGCAGGGCGGCCGCACCGCGCAAGGTACCGGCCCGGCCGATGGCGAGAAAAATGCGCGCGTTATCCCAATCCATGCTGCTTCTCCCATTTATATGTTGATGCATTTTTGCATTGCTATGCCGATTTTATGCTTGTTTACTGCATCATGCAACGCTCGCATAATGGCTGCCCCGCTGTCCCTGCAAGGAATACCATGTCTGCTCCCACACCGCACCGCGCCAGC
Source organism: Janthinobacterium lyxosi (assembly GCF_051380665.1). Lineage (NCBI taxonomy): Bacteria > Pseudomonadati > Pseudomonadota > Betaproteobacteria > Burkholderiales > Oxalobacteraceae > Janthinobacterium > Janthinobacterium lyxosi. The sequence continues at coordinate 14,773 of NZ_JBNYXM010000043.1, read as the reverse complement.
GGCTCGATCCTGCTGACCCTGGCCTTCGGCTTCGTCATGGCGATGCTCGACGTCACGGCCGTCAACGTGGCGCTATCCGATATCGCGCTGGACCTGGCCATACCGCTGACGGGCCTGGTCTGGGTGGTCGATGGCTACACGCTGACGTTTGCCGCGCTGCTGCTGGCCGGCGGCGCGCTGGCCGACCGCTACGGGCCGAAAGCCGTGTACCAGGGTGGCCTGGGCGTCTTCATCCTCGGTTCGATCCTCTGCGGCGCCGCGCCCGACGGGCATTTTCTGACGGCGGCGCGCTTGCTGCAAGGGGCGGGCGCCGCCCTGTTCATGCCCAGTTCCCTGAGCTTGCTGACGCACAGCTTTGACGACGAGCGCGAGCGCACGCGCATGCTGGGCGCCTGGTCGGCCCTGGTGGGCGTGGCCGGCGCGTCGGGTCCCCTGATCGGCGGCATCCTCGTGCACCAGTTCGGCTGGCGCAGCGTGTTCTGGGTGAATGTGCCGCTGGGCGTGCTGGCCATCGTCATGGCGCAGCTGCTGCTGGCGGCGCCTGCGCGCCAGCAGCGCGCTTTGTCGCTGTTCAGTCATGCACTGGGCGTGGCGGCGCTGGCGGGCCTGAGTTTTACCTTGATCGAAGGCCCCGTGCTGGGCTGGCTGTCACCCGGCGTGCTGGCGGCAGGGGCATTGACGCTGCTGTCGGCCTGGCAACTGTTGCGGCGCGAGCGCAGCGGCAGCCATCCGCTGTTACCGCGCGCACTGTTTCACAGCAGCAGCTTCGGTGCGGCCAATGGCGTGGGTTTCCTGATCAATTTCTGCGTGTTCGGCCAGCTGTTTTTATTGAGCCTGTTCCTGCAGCAGTCTGGCGGCGCCGATGCCTTGCAGTCGGGCTTGCGCCTGCTGCCCATGATGGCGGCCTATACGGTAGGAAATTTCCTGGCGGGCGCAATTGCGGCGCGCCATGGCACGCGCTTGCCCATGTTGAGCGGCTTGCTGGTGGGCGCCGTGATGGCGCTGTTGCTGATGGGTTTGCGTCCAGGTACGCCCTATGGCTTGCTGGCGCTGGGCACGGCCATCATGAACGTGGCCATCGGCATCGCCATTCCCGCCATGACGGCCACCGTGATGCGGGTGGCTGGCAAGCAGCATGCGAACAGCGCGGCGGCGGCCCTGAACGCGAACCGGCAAATTGGTGCGCTGGTGGGCGTAGCCTTGATCGGCAGCATCCTGCACATGGTGCAGGACTGGTCGCTGCGCTTGCCGCTGGCCTATGCGACGATAGCCGTCGCATATGGCCTGGCGGCGGGCCTCGTCTACCGGCACGTGCATCTGCCGAAGGCCGTGGCCGCCTGAAGGATGGCCTGACGCTTTACTGTTCGCGCGTGCTGCGCCACTCCACCAGTTCTTCGATGGTGAGAATGGGCATGCCATGCAGTTCGGCAAAGCGTTCGATAGCGTCGCCGCGCATCATGGTGCCGTCCGGGTTCATCAGCTCGCATAGCACGGCGGCCGGGTTCAGGCCCGCCATGCGCGACAGGTCGACGGAGCCTTCCGTGTGGCCGCGGCGCTCGAGCACGCCACCGGGCGCGGCGCGCAGGGGAAACACGTGGCCGGGGCGCACCAGGTCGGCGGGCTTGGCGTTCGGCGCGATGGCGGCGCGGATGGTGGTGACCCGGTCGGCTGCCGACACGCCTGTCGTGACGCCTTCGCTCGCCTCGATGGAGACCGTGAATGGCGTGCCGTAGCGGCTGCCGTTATCGGATGACATGGGCGGCAATTCCAGCGCGCTGACGACGTCCGTCGGCAGGCACAGGCAGACGATGCCGCTGCATTCGCGGATCAGCAGGGCCATGGTTTCGTGCGTGAGTTTCTCGGCAGACAGAATCAGGTCGGCTTCGTTTTCGCGGTCGAAATCGTCGAGCAGGATGACGGGAATGCCGGCGCGCATGGCGGCCAGGGCGGATTGAATGCGACCTTCCAGGTCGTTGGAAAGCAGGGTATAGCTGTTGACTAACATGGTGAAACGCTCCTCGCATAGGCGAAAAACGCTGCAGGGCAAGCGAATAGACGCAGCCGGCCGCATCGACAGGTCGATCGGACATCGCGTTTACTGCACATCTTCTTTCATCCGGACTATACCGTCGGCTCTGGAGTCACACCAGATCTGCTGACCCTGTCAAACGCAGTTTGACAAGCGCTCGCGGGCTTGACCGTTGCCGGTCTTACCGCCGGTGGGGAATCGCACCCCGCCCCGAAGACGTATTGTTGTGCCGGTCCACATGACCGGCGACAATACTTTAGCACAATTGAAAGAACCTGGCAGGGCACTGTTGAGTTTGTCATTCGGCAAAGTTGCCTGGGAAAAGCAGGTTTTCCTAAGCTGTTTTTAATGGCGGAAAGACGATTTCAGTGTAAGGTACGCTTACTGAATTTTACCGTTGAGAATACATGAAGCTGAGTAAATTACGCCTGATCTCGGGCGCCGTCTTGCTGGCCTGCGCCTGCATGGCCCAGGCGGAAATCCGTTTGAACGATCCATTGCCGCTGGCACCAGAAGTGACCGTCGGAAAATTGCCGAACGGCTTGACCTATTACATCAAGAAAAATGCCCGTCCCGCCCAGAAAGTGGAATTGCGCCTGGTGGTGAAAGCCGGTTCCATCCTGGAAGACGATGACCAGCAAGGCCTGGCGCATTTCACGGAACATATGGCCTTCAATGGCTCCACGCATTTCAAGCGCAATGAGCTCATTTCCTATTTGCAATCGATCGGCGTGAAGTTCGGCGCCGACCTGAACGCCTACACGAGCTTTGATGAAACCGTGTACGTACTGCCGATTCCGACGAACAAGAAGGAAAACCTGGAAAAGGGTTTTCTCGTGCTGGAAGACTGGGCGCATGGCTTGAAATTCAATCCGGCCGACATCAACAGCGAGCGCGGCATCGTGCTGGAAGAGGCGCGCCTGGGCAAGGGCGCCAGCGACCGCATGAACAAGGTCTTGTATCCGAAGCTGCTGAACGGGTCGCGCTATGCGGAACGCATGCCGATCGGCAAGGAATCCGTCTTGAAAACGTTCAAGCCGGAAGCCATCAAGCGTTTCTACAAGGATTGGTACCGGCCCGACCTGATGGCCGTGATGGTGGTCGGTGACGTGGAACCGAAACAGGCTGAAAAACTGATCCAGCAGCATTTCGGCAAGCTGAAAAACCCGGCGAAGCCCCGTCCGCGCCTGTATGCGGAAGTGCCGCAGCGCTCGCAGACGGAAGCGCTGGTGATCACGGACAAGGAAGCACCGGATGACACGGTCTTCATCCGCTACCCGATCCGCGCCGCGCAGGAGCCCGTCACCATTGCCGATTACCGCCGCCAGATGATTGAAAACCTGTACGGGCAAATGCTCAGCGCGCGCATGCAGGAATTGACGCAGCAAGCCAATCCCCCGTTTATCCAGGGCGGCAGCAGCATGGGCAAGCTGGTGCGCGGCTATGAATCGTTCAGCGCGTATGCCTTGCTGGGCAAGGGCGGCGTGCAGCCTGCTGTCGATGCGCTGGTGCACGAAGATGAGCGGGCGCGCCGCTTTGGTTTCAGCCAGGATGAGCTGGATCGCGCGCGCAAGAACATGTTGCGCAATTACGAGCGCGCGTACAGCGAACGCGACAAGTCCGATTCGGCCGGTTTCGTGGCCGAGTATTCGCGCAACTTCCTGGAGCAGGAAGCCATTCCCGGCATCGCCAATGAATTGCGGTATGCGCAGGAGCTCTTGCCGCAGGTGACCTTGCAGGAAATCAATGAGACGGTCGCCAGGGTGATCCCCGACCAGCAAAAGAAACTGGTGGTCTTCATGGGCGCCGAGCCGAAAGCGGGCGATACGGCCTCGACTGTGCCGACGCAGCAGCAGTTGCTCGACGCGGTGGCGCAAGCCGAGCGGCAGAAGGTCGAGCCGCATACGGAAAAAGTCCTGGCCAGCAAGCTGATGGATGGCCCGCCGGCCGGTGGCAGCATCGTCGCTGAAAAGTTGAATAGCGCCATCGGCGTGACGGAGCTGACCCTGGGTAATGGCGTGCGCGTGCTGCTGAAACCCACGGACTTCAAGAATGACCAGGTGCTGATGGGCTCGACGCGCTTCGGCGGTCAGTCGCTGTTTGGCGACGCCGATATCTACAACGCCCGCTATGCCAGCGCCGTGGTCGGCAGCATGGGTCTGAAAGACCTGGCGCCGCTGGACTTGCAAAAAGTGTTGGCCGGCAAGACGGTCAATGTGGGCGCTTCGTTGGGCGAACTGAGCGAAGGCTTTGGCGGTTCGGCCAGCAGCGCCGACGTGGAAGCCATGCTGCAACTGGTGACGCTGTATTTCCATGACGTGCGCAAGGATGCGGGCCTGTACCAGTCCTTCATCGGCAAGCAGCAGGACCTGGCGAAAAACAGCATGGCGCAGCCGGAAGCCGTGTTCTACGATGCCATCCAGCACGCCATGTTTGGCGACAACCCGCGCGTCGATGGCGTGCCGCGCGCGGCCGACTTCGACAAGGTGGGCCTGGACCGCTCGCTGGAGATCTTCCGCCAGCGCTTTTCCAGCGCGCGCGACATGACCTTCATCTTCACGGGCAGCTTCGAGCTCGACAAGATCAAGCCGTTGATCGCCAGCTACCTGGGCACCTTGCCCGTGGCCGAGGTGCCGCACGCCTACCGCGACGTGGGCATGCGCCCGGTGGCAGGGATCGTCAAGAAGGACATCTACATGGGCAGCGAGCCCAAAAGCACGATTTCCATCACCTTCAATGGCGACGTGGCGTATTCGGACGAGCAAAAGCTGACCCTGCAGGCGCTGGGCGAGGTGCTGAACCTGAAAGTCATCGAAGTGCTGCGCGAAAAGATGAGCATGATCTATGGCGGCGGCTTCGAAACTTCCATGGGCCAGCATCCGTATGGCCATTATTCGGTGGCGCTGAACTTGCCGACGGGGCCGGAAAACGTGGACAAGGTGATCGCCGCCGCCTTTGCCGAAATCAACAAGATGAAAGCGGAAGGACCGTCTGTGGCCGACCTGGAAAAGGTCAAGCTGAACTGGATCACGCGCCAGCAGAAATCCTTGCGGGAAAATAATTACTGGATGAAGCAGCTGATGGGTTCGGTGACGCAGGGCCGCGATCCAGCGCACATCCTGCGCTACGAGCAGCGCGTGCGCGCCATCACGCCGCAAGCCGTCAAACAGGCAGCGCAGCGCTACCTGGACATGCACAATTATGTGCAGGTGGTGCTGTACCCGGAACGTAAAAACGTTGCCTCTAAGTAATCTTCATTGTTGCATTGCAGGGGCGGCAGGGTGGCGAAGCTGTTAAACTGCTGCTGATGGATTTGATCGCAATTTAACAAGCAAGGAATGCACGATGGCTAAGAAAGAAGAACTTGATCCGGAAACCCTGGAATTGATCAACTGGTGTATCGAGGTTGAAGGCTTCCTCGTGGCCGGCGGCGCCACCGTGGCGCAGGCGCAGGACCATATCGAGGAGCAGGTCGAGTGGTTTACCGACCAGTTCTACGACGGCTTGACGCCGGAAGAGGCGGCCAAGGAAGCCTTGGCCTGACCTTCAACAATGACTTACAGCGGGCGGTGCCTGCCGGGCACAGCCCGGTAGCGCCGCCCGTTTTGCTTTTCTGAAAAGATTTCCATCGGGCAATTAAATTTTCTATTTACTTCCAGGTACCCATGACTCTCCGTTCGCGCATTCTCCTCTTGTGTTTCAGTACCTTGCTGGGCATCGTTCTGATCGCCTCGTTTTCCCTGTATTCCCTGCGCCAGACCATGATGGCCGAGCGCGTCGAGCAATTGACGGTGCTGGTGGAATTGGCCAACGCTTCGGTGGAAAAGGCGTATGCGCTGGAACAGTCGGGCAAGCTGACGCGTGAACAGGCCCAGCAGCAGGCCAAGCTGGCCATCGGCAGTTTCGTCAAGGATGAGATGTATTACTTTGTGCGCGATTTCAGTACCGACTTGCTATACGTGCATCCGAATCCCTCGCGCATCGGCACGCCGCAAAAGAACATGCAGCAGTCGGGCGACCGCTACCGGGCAGCGCTGGCCAACAGCCGCATTGGCCTGGTGCAGGCGGATGGCACGCGTCCCGGCGTGAAGGATCCGGTGGCGAAGATGTATGCGGTGGTGAAATTTGCGCCGTGGGATTGGCTGATCGGCACAGGTACGTATATCGATGACATCAACCACAAGTTCTGGGCCCAGGCCGGCGTGCTGCTGGCCATCGGCGGCGCGCTGATGCTGGTGGTGGGCGCCCTGGCGGCCTTGATGCTGCGCCGCATCCTGGGCCAGCTGGGCGGCGAACCCGACTATGCCGCGGCCATCGTGGCGCAAATCGCCAAGGGCGACCTGACCACGCACATCGATACGCGCCCGGGCGACACGGACAGCCTGTTGATGGCGATCAAGGCCATGCGCGACAACCTGGCGCATTTGGTGAGCCAGGTGCGCAACGATGCCGATGCCATTTCCACGGCGTCGGGTGAAATCGCTTCCGGCAACCATGACTTGTCGGCGCGCACCGAGCAGCAGGCGGGATCATTGGAGGAAACGGCCTCGACCATGGAAGAGATGACCTCCACCGTGCGCCAGAATGCGGACAATGCGCGCCAGGCCAACCAGCTGGCTATTTCCGCTTCGCAAGTGGCGAGCCAGGCGGGCGGCGTGGTGAGCCAGGTGGTCGACACCATGGGCGCCATCAATGCCTCGTCGAAAAAGATCGGCGACATCATCGCCGTCATCGACGGTATCGCCTTCCAGACGAATATCCTGGCCTTGAACGCCGCCGTGGAAGCGGCGCGCGCGGGCGAGCAGGGCCGTGGCTTTGCCGTCGTCGCCAGTGAAGTGCGCAACCTGGCGCAACGCTCGGCTGCGGCCGCCAAGGAGATCAAGCAATTGATCGACAGTTCCGCCGAGCAAGTGGGCGCCGGTGAAAAACTGGTGGCGCTGGCGGGCGAGACGATGGAAAAAGTCGTTTCCAGCGTGCAGCATGTGACCGATATCGTGGCCGAGATTTCCTCGGCCTGCGCCGAGCAGAGCGCCGGCATCGAGCAGATCAACCAGGCCATCGTCGAGATGGATAACATGACGCAGCAAAACTCGGCCCTGGTCGAGCAGGCTTCGGCGGCGGCGCAGGCCATGAACGAGCAGGCGGCCGGGCTGGCGCAGATCGTCAGCGTGTTCAAGGTGGGCGCAGTGGCGCGGCACGCGGCGGCGCCCTCGCGCGCGGCACCGGCAGCGCCGCGCCGTCTGGCGCGCTAAGCCGTCGTCATAACGGGAACTTATCGCCCGACCGTCTGTCAAACCATTCTTGGTCCTTAGCGGATACACAGAAGAGGTAAGCATGACAGACGGTTTTTCCTATCAAGCGGCGTTTGCCCGCAACCTGGGCTGGGTCACGCAAGCGGAGCAGGACAGCTTGCGCGGCAAGCGCGTGGCCATTGCCGGCATGGGCGGCGTGGGCGGCGTGCATTTGCTGACCCTGGCGCGGCTGGGCATCGGCGCTTTTCACATCGCCGATTTCGACACTTTCGATATCGCCAACTTCAATCGACAGGCCGGCGCCATGATGTCCACCCTGGGCCAGCCCAAGGTAGCGGTGCTGGCGCAGATGGCGCGTGATATCAATCCCGAACTGGAGATTAAACAATTTCCAGACGGCATACACGACAGCAACCTGGCCGAGTTTTTTGCCGGTGTCGACCTGTACGTGGACGGCCTGGATTTCTTTGCCTTTCCCGCGCGCCAGGCCACCTTCTCCACCTGCGCGCGCCTGGGCATTCCCGCCATCACGGCCGCGCCGCTGGGCATGGGCACGGCCGTGCTCAGCTTCATGCCGGGCGGCATGACGTTCGAAGAGTATTTTGGCTGGGGCGACTTGCCTGAAGAAGAAAAAGCTTTGCGTTTTCTCGTCGGGCTGGCGCCGGCCGGCTTGCACGGCCCTTATCTGGTCGACCCGTCGGCCATCAACCTGAAGGAGCGGCGCGGGCCGTCGACCATCATGGGCTGCCAGCTGTGCGCGGGCGCAGCCGCCACCGAGGCGCTGAAGATCTTATTGAAACGCGGCAAGGTGATGGCGGCGCCGCACGGCATGCATTTCGACGCCTACCGCAACAAGCTCGTGCATACCTGGCGTCCCGGCGGCAACCGTCATCCGCTGCAACGGCTGGCGATGGCCATCATCAAGCGGCGCCGCGCCGCGCAGGGGGCATAAATGGTACAAGCACTGCTGATCGATCCCGTGCTGGAAAACATTCTCGACCAGGCGCGCTGGGCGCCCAGCGGCGACAATACGCAGCCGTGGCGCTTTGAAGTCGTGGAGCAGCGCCATGTCGTCGTGCATGGCTTCGATACGCGCAGCCATTGCGTGTACGATCTCGACGGCCATCCCAGCCAGCTATCGCTGGGCGCCTTGCTCGAAAGCATGGCACTGGCGGCCAGCAGCCATGGTTTGCGCGTGGAGGCGCGTCGGCGCGGCGGCTTGCCCGATACCTTGCCCACGTTAGACGTGCGCTTTGTCGACAGCCCCGGCATGCTGCCCGACCCGCTGGCGGCCTTCCTGCCGCAGCGCAGCGTGCAGCGGCGACGGCTCAGCACGCGCCATCTGCGCGCCAGCGAAAAGGCGGCGCTGGCGGCCAGCTTGCCGCCTGGCTACGCTGTGCAGTGGTTCGAAGGCTGGCGCGCGCGCCTGGCCTGCGCGCGTCTGATGTTCGACAATGCGAAGCTGCGCCTGACCATGCCCGAAGCGCACAAGGTGCACCGTGACGTCATCGAATGGGGTGCACGTTTCAGCAGCGACCGCATCCCGGAGCAGGCGCTGGGCGTCGACCCGATGACGGCGCGGCTGATGCGTTGGGTCATGCACAGCTGGCGCCGCGTGGATTTTTTCAATACCTGGCTGGCGGGTACCATTGCCCCGCGCCTGCAGATGGACTTGCTGCCAGGCCTGTATTGCGCCGCGCATTTCGTGTTGCTGGCCGATGCGCCGCCGCGCCATATCGACGATTACGTGGCGGCGGGCCGCGCCATGCAGCGCTTCTGGCTGACGGCCACGCAGCTGGGCCTGCAGTTGCAGCCGGAGCTGACGCCGTTGATCTTCGCCCGTTATGTGCGCGAACGGCGGGCCTTTTCGCGCACCGACGGCATGCTGGAGCTGGCGCAGGAACTGGCGGTGCAATGCCAGGCCGTGCTGGGTGCGGTGGTGGTCGAGCGGGCCGTGTTCCTTGGCCGCATCGGCGCCGGTCCGGCGGCCCAGGCGCGCTCCTTGCGCCGGCCGCTGCAAGACTTGCTGGTGGCGCCGGTCAACGGGAGGACGCATGCGTGAACGGCATGCGTTTGCTGGCTGCCGCAGCGAAAAAAGCCGCTGAGGACATCAGCGGCTTGTAAACTGGATCGTATATCAAGCCTGGCGCTGCTTGTCTTGCTGGCGGCGCGCAGTCATGCCCAGGCCAAACAGGCCGATACCGAGCAGTGCGATGGTGCCTGGCTCAGGTACAGCTGCTTGAAATAATTCCAGACCGCCGCCGTCGGCCATCGCGATGAAACTGTTGGTCAAGCTGCCACCGATGAAGCTGTTCGTATTTCCGCTGAGGGACTCCAACGGGAAAAACGGGTTGGGATTGACGAAAAACAACTGTCCTTGCGGCGTCAGCGTGGCGTTAAGCAAGGCCTTGAAGTCGCCTTGGGCCAGGCCGGCGAAAATGTGTGCTTCGCCCAGATCGAGCGTGTAGGTCACGATCGCATAATCATCCCCGGAGACGCCACCTACATTCACCGGCGAGCCTGCTACGTTACTGACCGACAGTGAGGTGTTTTGGTTGGGGTCGATGTACAGCGTCATGGTCAGGGTTTGAAAGTTGGCGTGGATCCCGCCAGACAGAGTATCCGCCTGACCGGTGATGGTGAACAGGCCATACATGCCATAGCCATTGAGGGCGTTCAGTTGCGATGGCACGCTGCCGCCGGTGGGGCTGCCGAAAGCGGCCTTGGTCAGAAAGCCTGTTTCAATGAAGGGATCGTTGCCACCACCCAAACCGCCAACGATGGTTTGTTCGACGCGCGCGTGATATTCAAAGCTGATGCGGTCGGCCACAACCAGATTGGGTATGGTACCGGGGACGGAACCTTCATTGACGGTAAACAAAGGACCAGCGAGTGCAGGAGCACTGATCAGCGCGGCGCCGATGGCGGCCGCGGAGAGAGCGAAACGCAGGAATGAGGACAGCGGTTTCATGGCATTTCCTTCAGCGTGAGGATTGATCGGACCAGGTCACTGTGGCGGCTGCCTCAGATAACCTCATACGCCCTTGAAGCAGAATTCGTACCATGTAATATTTGTATTTAAATTCAACAGCTTATGAAAACAGGTGTGCCGTTTTTCGCGCTTGTGTAAAAAAAATCGACGGTTTACGCCGCCTTCACAGGTGCATGCCTATAACAGCTGAGCTGGCCAGCGCAGGCTCTGGGTCGGCAACATGGAGGACGCCTGGACTTCCTCTGCTCAAGTGGACAGCGCCTTTTTCATGCGTGAATAGTGCGGCTCGCGGGCGCCAGTCTTTCCCGTCATCGGCTACAGTGGGGCAAAAGGAGGTCACCATGCAGCCACGATCCCGTCATGCCCCGCTGCGTGCGCACAGCACGCCTGAACCGGATATCCCGCCGCCGCCCGAAGGCGATCCTTTGACGCCGCCGCCGGAAAAACCGCCGCACACGGATCCCGTGCCCGTCGAGGAACCGACGCCACCACCGCCGCCCGTCAAGATGGGCTGAGAGCAAGTCGTCGCGCACCTGAGCGCTCATGCGCTGCCGCGCCCTGTTTATTTCTAGTTGGAAATGGATGGCGCGGGCGGCGGGATCGGCACGCCATTTAAACAACAAAAATGCCAATAAATGTTGCCGAGTGGATACAAATCAAGCGCTAACTGCTGTGTGTCATGCAGCCGTCACGATTCTGTTCTTATAATGAGACATCATAAAAATTCTTGTACAGGAGACCATCATGGGCAATTCCTTGCATAACAAAATCTACCTGGGCCGGCGCCCTGTGATCACCAGTAAAAACCTCGCAGCGCTGGCCCTGGCGGGCGCCGTGGCCGGTTGTGGCCTGGCGTGGCTGCTGTTGCGCACCTACAAATAAGCGCGATCCTCGCGCATTTTCAGCACGCCGTCCGTGGGGCGGATGGCGACTGAATCACGTTGCCTGTTGCCGATGCGCAGCGGGGCGCGTACCATGGGGGCCGAACACCTGGCCTCTTATGGAAAAGTAATGAAGAACGAGAAATTAACAACCGATGAATATGACGCGCTGGAGCAAGTTGCTCGCGGTATCAAGACCGAGCGCCCCAGTGCTTGCGTTGCCCGCAATGCCAAGCGCCTGTCCGGCCTGAAGCTGCTCAGCTACGCCCGCGATGGCCGTTTGTCCATCACCGAGAAAGCACAACAACTGCTGTTCCTGCGCCGCTGCATCATGGGTTTGCGCGCCGTCGCCGCCGATCCGCTGACCAAGCTGGACACGGAGGTGGCTTATTTCCTGGGCAAGAAAGCCCACATCGTGGCGCGCGCCGAAGGCGAGGGGCACGACATTTCCGACAAGGGCCGCGACTCGCTGGCCGATATCGACACCCTGGGCCTGTAAGGTCTGCACCGGCCCCTGGGGCCGGTTTTCACATCCCCCTCACTTTCCCCTTTGGAGAACACTTTGGACAGCGCGATGAACTGGTCGGCCCACGAACTGACGATGACGGTCTTGATGACGCCCGATATGGCCAACTTTTCCGGCAACGTGCACGGTGGCACCATCCTGAAATACCTCGATAGCGTCGCCTACGCCTGTGCCAGCCGCTACTCGGGCAGCTATGTGGTGACCCTGTCCGTGGACCAGGTGATGTTCTTGCAGCCTATTCACGTGGGTGAACTGGTGACGTTCCTCGCCTCGATCAATTACACGGGCACGACCTCGATGGAAGTGGGCATCCGCGTGGTGACGGAAAACATTCAGCAGCGCCTGGTGCGCCATGCCAACAGCTGCTATTTCACGATGGTGGCCGTGGACGCCAACCGCAAGCCGGTGGCCGTGCCGCCGCTGGTGCTGGAGACGCCGGAGCAGCATGCGCGCTTCGAGCAAGCCAAGCTGCGCAAGATGTCGCGCCAGAAGGTGTCGAAGAAGTAAATGCGCCGGGCATAAAAAAACGGCCACCAGAGTGATCTGGTGGCCGTTTTTATTGCCTGCTGCCTCGGCGGCGGTGCGCCGTGATTAACGGTCGCCGTAGCTGCGGCGTGCGCCGTCGGTGCTGCGCGGGTTGGAACCCTTGTAGCCGCCGCCCGTGCTAGGCGCGCCATCTTTGCGTGGTGCGCCCGGCTTGCTGAACGTGCGTTGGGCTGGCTTCGCGCCGCCACGGTTGTCGCCTGGTTTCCAGCCGCCTGGACGGGCGCTCGAACGTGGTGCCGATGCCGTTTTCTTAGGCTCGAAACCTTCGATGACATTGACCGGGATCAATTGCTTGGTGAAGCGTTCGATGCGCTTGACGTTCATGCCTTCAGCGTGGTTCACCAGCGAGATGGCCAGGCCATTGCGGCCAGCGCGGCCGGTACGGCCGATACGGTGGACGTAGTCTTCCGGGAACTTCGGCAAATCGTAGTTGAACACGTGGGTGATGGTTGGCACGTCGATACCGCGGGCGGCAACGTCGGTGGCGACCAGCACTTTGACCTGGCCGCGGCGCATGCCGTCCAGGGTGCGGTTACGCGCGCCCTGATGCATGTCGCCGTGCAAGGCGGCAGCCGAGAAGCCGGCGATGTTCAGGCGGTCGGCGATGGTGTCGGCGTCACGCTTGGTGGCGGTAAACACAACAGCCTGGTCCAGGGTTTCATCGCGCAGCAGGTGGTCCAGCAGGCGATTCTTGTGCGACAGATCGTCGACGAAGTGGACGCGCTGCGTGATGTTTTCATGTTTGTTGCTCGAGCTTGCCACTTGGATGACCAGCGGGTTTTTCGTGATGCGGCGGGCCATGTTGCCGACGACGCCGTCCAGGGTTGCCGAGAACAGCATGGTTTGACGGCCTTCAGGCGTCGCGGCCACGATTTTTTCGATGTCGTCGATGAAACCCATGTCCAGCATGCGGTCGGCTTCGTCCAGCACCAGGATTTCCAGTTGCGAGAAGTCGATCTTGCCCGAGTCCATGTGGTCGATCAGACGGCCAGGGGTGGCGACCAGGATTTCAGGATTCTTGGCCAGCAATTGCATCTGTTTAGGGTAAGGCATGCCGCCCAGAATCGACACAGCCTTGATGCGGCGGATGCCGGTGCTGTACTTGTCGGTGTTGGTGGTCACTTGCAGTGCCAGTTCGCGCGTTGGCGTCAGCACCAGCATTTTTGGCTGGGCAGCCTTGAAACGTGGACGCTCGCCGCGGGCGCGCGATGCTTGCATTTCCTGATTCGGTGTCTTGCCGGCGGCGCTTTGTTCGGCGATGGCCAGTTTGTGCAGCGACGGCAGCATGAAAGCTGCGGTCTTGCCCGAACCGGTCTGCGACGAGACCAGCAGGTCACGGCCTTCGATCGCGGCTGGAATCGCTTGCGACTGTACCGCGGTTGGCGCGGTGTAGCCCGATTCGGTCAGAGCGGCGATGATGGACGGATGCAGGCCTAAGGATTCAAATGTCATTCTTTTCTTTCGTAAAAATCAGCGTTCTTGCAAAAAGCAGAACGCAAAATAGCAACGCCAACCAAAACGAAATGACTCAACTAGAAAGAAATTTCGGCACAAAAGCTTTGCGCCGGGACGGTGTCAGGTGCGACACACAAGGCGGGAGGGCTTTATAAGCGGCATCCTGTGGATGCGCTAAGGCTTGCGAAGCTGCTAAGTTTGTAATTGCATGTTACTGCGGTGTTGCCATCGCTTCAAGCGAACATATTGCAGCGCACAACGACACTATACCGTATTTGCCGCCGTTTTGCACGGCCTAAATGGGAGGAGACGACAGTCCTACCACGTCTTGAGCATGTTTCCTATGCGAAATCAGTAAGATTACGTAGTTTTCCGCCAGTCAGGCAAGCATGGCGGCGATGGCGTCGGGCAGCGGGGGCGCCTGTGCCGGTATTTGTCCATCAGTTGATGCAGGTTTTGCCGGGACAGGCCCAGCACTTGCGCCACATCCCTGTCACTCTGCTTCGGGATTGACGGCCATCACTTGCGAAAAGCCGCCATCGACGTAGGTAATCTCGCCCGTGATGCCCGAGGCCAGGTCGGACAGCAAAAAGGCGGCCGTGTTGCCCACTTCCTCGATGGTGACGTTGCGGCGCAGCGGGGCGTGCTCGGCCACAAAGCCCAGGAGTTTACTGAAATCCTTGATGCCGGTGGCGGCCAAGGTCTTGATGGGGCCGGCCGAGATGCCGTTGGCGCGGATGCCGCGCGGGCCCAGCGATTCGGCCAGATAGCGCACGGACGCTTCCAGCGAGGCCTTGGCCAGGCCCATGGTGTTGTAGTAGGGCACGGCGCGCGCGGCGCCCAGGTAGGTCAGGGTCAGGACCGAGGCGCCCGGATGCAGCAGGGGCAGGGCGGCCTTGGCCATGGCGGGGAAGCTGTAGGCGGAAATATCGTGCGCGATGCGGAAGCTGTCGCGCGACAGGCCGTCGAGGAAGTCGCCGGCAAGCGTTCGGCCAGCCGCGCCAGCGCATCGTTCATGCCCCGGTTCAGCGCAGCGCGGCCTACACTCATCACTTCGCCATACTCACCGAGCAAGCCGCGCAAGCCATTGCT
>NZ_JBNYXM010000042.1:0-38921 GCF_051380665.1 Janthinobacterium lyxosi | reverse complement strand
GCACTTCCCCTTGCCAGGTGTGCAGAGGACTTTCACCTCCAAGTCACTCAACTAACCACCACAGTCAGTCGAGCCGCGCTCGCGCGCGTCGCGCCATGCCTGGCGCACCAAAAAAAACCGCCCGAGGGCGGTTGATGTTGCCGTTCCGGCCTTACTTCAGGCGGCAGCTCAGCAGCCAGTAGTATTCCAGGCGCTTCATGCGGATCTCGCGGGCAGAGTGGGCAAACTTCTTGCGCAGATGGCTATCCGATGGGAAATTCTTCAACACTTCATAGCGCTCGCCCCCATCCGTCGTGCGGAACTGGTGGGTATTGCCTTCCAGGTCAGTACGCGCAATCACGGTGTTGCTGCCATCGACATAGGAATTATCGATCAGCACCAGCAAGATGTCCTTGCCCAGCTTGCTGCGCAATTGCTTCAGGTATTTGCCCTGGTCTTCGCGCTTGACGTGCGACCACCAGAAACCGGCGAACACGGCCGTGAACTTGCCCAGCAAGTCATCGGGCAAGTTGAACGCATCGAGCTTGGCGAAGGTAACGTTGTCGGGCAAGCCGCGTGCCTGGGCCAGCGTCAGCATTTCATCGTTGATATCGGTGGCCAGCACGGACTCGGCCGACTCGGCGACCACTTCCGTCCAGTAACCGGTACCACAGGCCAGTTCCAGCACGGTGTGGCCTTCCAGCACGTCGGCGACCTTGTCACGCAACACTTCCAGGTCTTCCTGGCGTTCGGGCTTGTCATAAACGCGCTCGTACTGCTGCGCGATGGTGGCGTAATATTTGGCAAGCTGATCGGTAATCATTGTTTCTTCTCTTCTTAAATAATCTTGGCCAGGCACATCGCCCGGCCGACTTCCTGCATTGTTATAGTTCGTAGTTCTCTTTATCACCGCTCATCGCCTGCTCGATGAGCTTGCGGTTCAAGGTCGGCGTCAGCAACTCGATAAAGGTATATATATAGCTGCGCAAATACGCACCCTGCTTGACGGCCACGCGCGACACATTCATGCCGAACAAATGGCCCACAGGGATGGAACGCAAGCCTTTGTCGCGCTCGGCATCGAAGGCCATACCCGCTATGATACCAATTCCCATGCCCAACTCGACATAAGTCTTGATGACGTCGGCATCGATAGCTTCCAGCAAGATGTCCGGTTTCAGGCCACGCAGCACGAAAGCGTGGTCGATCTTGTTGCGTCCGGCAAACGCGCTGTCATAGGTAATCAGGGGGAAAGCGGCGATTTCTTCCAGGGTCACGGACTTCGACTTGAGCAGCGGATGGTCGACCGGCACCACCACCACGTGCTCCCATTGATAGCAGGGCAAGGTAATCAAACCATCGATGGCGGCAATCGATTCCGTGGCGATGGCGAGATCGGCCTGGTCGCGCTGCACCATCTCGGCGATCTGGCGCGGGTTGCCTTGCAGCAAAGACAATCTGACCTTGGGGAACTTCAGCATGAACGCCTGCACCACCTTGGGCAAGGTGTAGCGCGCCTGCGTATGCGTGGTGGCAATGGTAAAGCTGCCGCTGTCCTGTGCCGCGAATTCCTTGCCGATGCGCTTCATGCTGTCGATTTCCTGCATGATCAGCTCGACCGATTCCAGCACCAGGCGGCCCGGCTCCGTCAAGCCGCGGATGCGCTTGCCATGGCGTGTAAAAATATCCACGCCCAGCTCTTCCTCCAGCTCGATGATGGCTTTCGACACGCCCGGTTGCGACGTAAACAAGGCCTTGGCGGCGTCCGTCAGGTTGTAATTCTGCCGGACCGCTTCGCGCACGAAGCGCAGTTGATGGAGATTCATTGCTGGTTTGCCCTAGATTGCCGTGATTTGCCGAGTTTCCGCCCCACCCATGATTTTGCGTTCATGCATATACGCATATCGCATATAAGCAAATGCGTACTTAGTAGTTTGGAATAAACACTAAGTTTATTACTATTGCGGGTACTTTGGGGGTGCAAGCATGACTTTGTCTTATATAGTCTCAGGATTTGCCGTAGGATTACTCGTAGGAATGACCGGCGTGGGCGGCGGCTCGCTGATGACGCCGCTGTTAACCTTGCTGTTCGGCGTGCCGCCTTCCGTGGCGGTGGGCACCGACCTGGCGTTCGCCTCGATCACCAAGAGCGCCGGCACCCTCACGCACCGCCTGCGCGGCACCATCCGCTGGGATATCGTCAAGCGCCTGTGCATCGGCGCCCTGCCCGCCGCCGTCGTCGCGACCCTGGCGCTGAAATCGTTCGGCACCCTGTCGCCGGAGATCGGCCAGATCATCCGTTACTCGATCGCCGGCTCCGTGCTGCTGACCGTCGTGGCGCTGATCTTCAAGGGCCGCATGCTGGCCTGGATCAACGCGCACCCTGAGAAACAATTGCAAGGCAACAAGCTTGCCGCAGCGACCATTATTTCCGGCGCCGTATTGGGCGTGCTGGTAACGGTGTCGTCGATCGGCGCCGGCGCCATCGGCGCGACCCTGCTGGTGATGCTGTATCCACGCATGAGCTCGGCCGAAGTGGCGGGCACCGATATCGCCTACGCCGTGCCCCTGACGGCCATCGCCGCCCTGGGCCACTGGTGGCTCGGTTCCATCCACTGGGAATTGCTGGCCTCGCTGCTGGTCGGCTCCCTGCCCGGCATCACGCTCGGTTCCTGGGTCGCCCGCTCCGTGCCGGAAAAGTTTTTACGCGTGCTGCTGGCGATGACCTTGACCGGCGTGGCAGTGAAGCTAATCTATTAATAACCGACCTTGTGATCAGAGCAGTATCAAGAACATCATCGCAGGCAGTCTTCCAGCACCCCGGCTTTTTTAGGAATTGATATGTACCATTACGATCAGTACGACCACCTCATCATCAAAGAACGCATCGCCCAGTACCGAGACCAGGTTGCGCGCCGTATCGCCAATGAACTGACGGAAGAGGAATTCATTCCGCTGCGCCTGCAAAATGGCCTGTACATGCAACGCCACGCCTACATGCTGCGCATCGCCGTGCCCTACGGCTTGCTGTCGGCTAAGCAGATGCGCATGTTCGCGCATATCGCGCGCAAGTATGACCGCGGCTATGGCCACTTCACCACGCGCCAGAATATCCAGTTCAACTGGATCGAACTGGAACAGACACCCGATATCCTGACGGACCTGGCATCGGTGGAAATGCACGCGATCCAGACTTCCGGCAACTGTATCCGTAATACAACATCGGACCCCTACGCCGGCGTCGCCGCCGATGAAATCATCGATCCGCGCCCGTACGCGGAAGTGTTGCGCCAGTGGAGCACCTTCCACCCCGAGTTCATCGCCCTGCCGCGTAAATTCAAGGTTGCCATCAATGGCGCCGAGGAAGACCGCGCCGCCATCGCCGTGCACGATATCGGCTTGACGGCCGTGCGCAACGCAGCTGGCGAAGTGGGCTTCAAGGTGATGGCGGGCGGCGGCATGGGCCGCACGCCGATTCTGGGCAGCGTGGTGCGCGACTTTTTACCGTGGCAACACTTGCTGACCTACATCCAGGCCATCATGCGCGTGTACAACCTGCACGGCCGCCGCGACAACAAATACAAGGCGCGCATCAAGATCTTGCTCAAAGCCATCGGCGTGGAAGAATTCACGCGCCAGGTGGAAGCAGAGTGGGTCGACTTGAAAGACGGTCCGGAAACATTGAGCGCCGAGGAAATGCAGCGCGTGGCGGACTTCTTCAATCCGCCCGCCTACCTGGCCCTGCCGGAACTCGACTACAAGGCGGAACACGCGGACAACAAGGCGTATGTGAACTGGCTGGCGCGCAACGTCAAGCCGCACCAGCGCCCCGGCTACGTGGCCGTGGTGCTGTCGCTGAAGAAAACGGGCGTGCCGCCGGGCGACGCGACGGCCGAGCAAATCGACTTCGTGGCGGATCTCTCCGACCGCTACAGCTTTGGCGAATTGCGCGTGACGCACGAGCAAAACCTGGTGCTGGCCGACGTCGAGCAATCGAAACTGTTCAAGCTGTGGCAGGAAGCCAAGGCGCATGGCCTGGCCACGCCAAACATCGGTTTGCTGACCGACATGATCTGCTGCCCGGGCGGCGATTTCTGCTCGCTGGCGAACGCCAAGTCGCTGCCGATCGCGGCCGCCATCGCGGAACGCTTCGACAGCATCGACTTCCAGCACGACATCGGCGAGATCGAACTGAATATTTCCGGCTGCATCAATGCCTGCGGCCACCATCACGTGGGCAGCATCGGCATCCTGGGCGTCGACAAGGATGGCAGCGAATGGTATCAAGTGTCGATCGGCGGCGCGCAAGGCAACAATGCCGCCATCGGCAAGATCATCGGACCATCGTTCTCTTCCCTGCAAATGCCTGAAGTCATCGGCCGCCTGCTGCACGTCTACGTGCGCGACCGCCATGAAGGCGAGCGCTTCGTCGATACGGCCCAGCGCCTGGGCCTGGCGCCGTTCAAGGAACATGTCTATGCAACGCCGATCACGGTCGGCAACCTGGTGGGAGAAGACGAATATGTTTGAAGTACGCGAAGAAATCATCAAGAACGCCGCCGTGGTGCCGAATACCTGGGGCTTGCTGCGCCTCGATGAAAACGAGACGCCGGAAACGGTGGTCGTGCCTGCCGGCAAGGTCATCGTGCCCTTGCCCGTATGGCAAGCCCAGCGCGAGAGCCTGCTGGCGCGCCTGCCCGATATCGGCGTCTGGCTGGCCAGCGACGAGCGCCCGGAAGACCTGGCTGCCGACGTGGCGCAGTTGCCCGTCATCGGCGTGGATTTCCCGAAATTCACGGATGGCCGCGGCTATTCGATCGCCTTCAACCTGCGCGCCCGCCTGGGTTTCCAGGGTGAATTGCGGGCCATTGGCGACGTGCTGCGCGACCAGCTGTTTTCCATGCACCGGGTCGGCTTCGATGCGTATGCCACCCGGCCCGACCGCAGCATCCATGATGCCCTGAAAGGTTTATCGGTCTTTTCGGAAACCTACCAGGCGTCGTGGGATCAAAAATCGCCGCTGTTCCGCCGTCACCAGCGCGAAGGCCAGAATCCTGACCTCGACAACGCGGCCGGCATCTGAGGACCAATCATGAGCAATCTGACTTCTTTGATTGACGCCACCGAGCAAACGCTGACACGCATCGCCGCGGACTTTTCGCCGGCCGTGTTCGCGTCCAGCCTGGCAGCCGAAGACATGGTGCTGACCGACATGATTCTCAAGGCGAAGCTGCCCATCGGCATCTTTTCCCTGGAAACAGGCCGGCTGCACCAGGAAACCCTGGCCGTGCTCGACAAGGTCAAGGCCCGTTACGACCACGACATCACCCTGTACCGCCCGCAGCCGGAAGCGGTGGCCGCCTACGTGGAACAGAATGGCCTGAACGCCTTTTATAACAGCGTCGAGATGCGCCGCGAATGCTGCCGCATCCGCAAGGTCGAACCGCTGGGCCGCGCCCTGGCTGGCAACAAGGCCTGGGTCACGGGACAACGCCGTGCCCAGTCCACCACGCGCGCCGAGCTGCACGTGCAGGAAGACGACGCCGCGCACGCGATGACGAAATTCAATCCGCTGGCCGACTGGTCGGAAGAAGACGTGTGGGCCTATATCCGCGCCAACAACGTGCCCTACAACGCGCTGCACGACCAGGGCTACCCGTCGATCGGCTGCGAACCGTGCACGCGAGCCGTCCAGCCGGGCGAAGATGTGCGCGCCGGGCGTTGGTGGTGGGAAAATCCGGATTCCAAGGAATGCGGCCTGCACATGGTGGACGGCAAGTTGATACGCATCAAATCCGTGGCAGCCTGAACAGACACAACAGACTCAGCAGAACAAGAAAGCACCCTATATGAGCAATATTTTGAACCAGCGTCACCTCGACAGCCTTGAATCGGAAGCCATCCACATCATGCGCGAAGTGGCGGCCGAATCGGCCAATCCCGCCCTGCTGTTTTCCGGTGGCAAGGATTCCGTCGTCCTGCTACGCCTGGCAGAGAAAGCCTTCCGTCCAGGCAAGTTTCCATTTCCCCTCGTGCATATCGACACGGGGCACAACTTCCCGGAAGTCATCACTTTCCGTGACAAGAAAGTGGCCGAGCTGGGCGAGCGCCTGATCATCGGCTCCGTGGAAGACTCGATCCAGCGCGGCACGGTGCGCCTGCGCAACCCGGCCACGGATTCACGCAATGCGGCGCAAGCCGTGACCTTGCTGGAAACCATCGCCGAACACAAATTCGACGCCTGCATCGGCGGCGCGCGCCGCGATGAAGAAAAAGCCCGCGCCAAGGAGCGTATCTTCTCGTTCCGCGACGAATTCGGCGCCTGGGACCCGAAAGCCCAGCGTCCCGAGCTGTGGGACCTGTATAACACCCGCGTGCATCCCGGTGAAAACATGCGCGTCTTCCCCATCTCGAACTGGACGGAACTGGATGTGTGGCAATACATCGCCCGTGAACAATTGGAATTGCCGCCGATCTACTTCGCGCACGAGCGCCAGGTGATCCCGCGCAATGGCTTGCTGGTGCCGCTGACGGATCTGACGCCGCCGCGCGAAGGCGAAACCGTGGAAACGCAAGTCGTGCGCTTCCGCACCGTGGGCGATATCTCGTGCACCTGCCCCGTGTCGTCCAATGCGGCGACGGTCGACGCCATCATCGCCGAGACGGCAATCACGCAAATCACGGAGCGGGGCGCCACCCGCATGGATGACCAGACTTCCGAAGCCTCGATGGAAAAACGCAAGAAAGCAGGGTATTTCTAATGAACGCAGCAATCTCCAGCACCACTCTCACCGACAGCGTCGAACGCGGCATGTTGCGCTTTATCACGGCCGGTTCCGTCGATGACGGCAAGAGCACCCTGATCGGCCGTTTGCTGTTCGACAGCAAGGGCATCTTCGCCGACCAGCTCGACGCCATGTCGCGCTCCAAGCACAAGCGCACGGTGGGCGACACGGTCGACCTGTCGCTGCTGACGGACGGCCTGGAAGCGGAGCGCGAGCAAGGCATCACCATCGACGTGGCCTACCGTTACTTTGCCACGCCGAAACGCAAGTTCATCATCGCCGACACACCGGGCCACGAGCAATACACGCGCAACATGGTCACGGGCGCCTCGACGGCCGATGCCGTCATCATCCTGATCGACGTGTCGAAAGTGAAACTGGGCGACGACGGCAGCGTGGAACTGTTGATCCAGACCAAGCGCCATTCGACGATTGCCCATTTGCTGCAGATCGAACACGTGGTCGTCGCCGTCAACAAGATGGACCTGGTCGACTATGACGTAACGGTATATAACCGCATCGTCGCCGCCTACCGCGAATTCGCCCAGTCGCTGGGCTTGAAGGACATCACGCCGATCCCCCTGTCCGCCTTGACGGGCGACAACGTCGTCGAACGCGGTGACAAGCTGGGCTGGTACACGGGTCCGACCCTGATCGAGCTGCTTGAGTCCTTGTCCGTCTACGATGAATCGCACGACACGCCCTTCCGCTTCCCGGTGCAGCTGGTGGCGCGCCACAATGGCCACGAAGCAAACGACTTCCGCGGCTACATGGGCCGCATCGAAGCGGGCAAGGTCAGCATCGGCGACACTCTGGTAGTGCAGCCGTCCGGCCAAACGGCAACAGTGAAAAATATCGTCACCCTGGACGGCTCGCTGCAAACAGCCGTGGTAGGCCAGTCCGTGACCTTGCTGCTCAATGAATACCTGGATATCTCGCGCGGCGACTTGCTGGCCAGTACCGAGCACCCTGCCACCCTGCTGAAACAGGTGGTGGCCGACGTGTGCTGGCTGTCGGAAGACGCGCTGGACCTGCGCCGCAAGTACTGGATCAAGCATGGCACCAAGCAGACGGCGGCAAAAGTGACGGCGATTGAATCGATTCTCGATATCAATACGCAGCAGCGCCATCCGGCTGAAGGCTTGAAGCTCAACGATATCGCGCGCATCAGCCTGAACGTGCAGCAGGCGCTGGCGGCCGACGCGTATGCGGATATCCGCGCCACGGGGGCATTCATCCTGATCGATGAAGTCACCCACCAGACCGTCGCGGCGGGAATGATTCGGCTTTAAGCTCGCGCCACGACCAAGGAAGGCAAACATGCACAACTCCCCATCTCTCCCCGGCAAGGTCTACCTGATCGGCGCCGGCCCCGGCGCGCAAGACTTGATGACCTTGCGCGGCGCGCGCCTGCTGGCGCAAGCAGACGTCGTGCTGCACGACGCGCTGGTCACCGAAGAGATGCTGGAGCTGTGCCCTCAGGCGCAAAAGATTCTTGTAGGCAAGCGTTGCGGCCAGCTGTCGACGGCGCAAGCTTTCATCAACAAGCAATTGGTCGACAACGCGCGCAAGCATGCCATCGTGGTGCGCCTGAAAGGGGGCGACCCCATGCTGTTTGGCCGTGCCGACGAGGAGTTGCGTGCACTGGAAGAAGCGGGCATCGCCGTCGAAGTGGTGCCCGGCATTACCACGGCACTCGCTGCCGCGGCGGCCACGCAGCAACCGCTGACCAAACGGGGCGTGTCGCGCAGCGTGGCCTTTTTCACGTCCAGCACGGCGCCGGGCGAACCAGACCAGACGCGCATTCCCGACTGCGATACCCTGGTGCAATACATGGGGGGCCGCGAAGCCATCGCCACGGCACAGCGCCTGCTGGCTCAGGGCCGGCGCGTTGACACGCCCGTGGTGGTGATTGAAAACTGCAGCCGCCCGGACCAGCGCATCGTGCGCCTGACGCTGAGTGTCCTGGCGCATGGCCTGGGCGACACGCACGGCCCCGTGCTGGTGATGCTGGGCGACGCCATGGCCGCGCGCGCGCACCAGGCCATCGACGAAACGGCTGCCATTCTGGCGCGCCATGCCTGAATAAACACACCGTATTTTACCGACTTTAAAGTCAGTAACTGACGTCTTCAGAAGAAACATGATACGATGCTCACGCATCTTTTCTCGAGAAGTTGTTGCGTGATAGTAATAAAATCACGCTTCGCCCCGCCATAGCGCTTGCCGTGCGGTCTTCCGGCTGGCGGGAGCCCACCCCGGTAATTTCCCCGAAAAAAGCTGCGCCCGCAGGCTGCAATACCGCGCCGCGCAACTTTAGCCGTCACGATCAACACATGAATTTCTCTTCCGTGCGCGAAGCCCTGACTTCACTCAGCCGCAGCAATGTCGGCGTCACCAGCGCCGTGCTATCAAGCATGCTCGCCTCCATCGCCCTGTGGACGGTGTTCCCGAATATCGACGATGAAAACCATTTGCTGGAATGGCTGCAGGCGCTGTTCCTGGCCCTGGCCTGCACGGTGCACGGCGTGCGCGCCTGGCAAGAGACTGACCGCCAATCCTTGCGTTTCCTCATGCATGCAGGCTTGTGCGCGCTGCTGTTCGGCTTCCTGCTGCGCGAACTCGATATCGACCAGTTCGGCACGGCGCCCGGCTGGGCGCAACTGGAAAAAGCTCTGCGCGTGGTGGAGTTGCTCATCCTGATACGCTTGCTGATCTTTTTCGCGCCACGCGCACGCAAGGTGTTTGCCCATGCCGGCCTGATTTTCAGCATGCGCATCACCATCCTGACGGCCATCGGCGGCTTGCTGATGCTCGCCGGCTGGCCCTTTGACAAGAAGGTCTTCCATGGCATGCCGGACGCCTACGCGCTGCTGGGCGAGGAAGTCTTCGAACTGGGCGCCTATTTGCTGCTATTCCTCGCTTCGCTGTCCGACAGCTCGGCCGCCGCCCGCATCAACCTGGCGCCAAAGAATAAACTGGCCTAAGCACCCTCAAAGGAGGATGGCAGCGGCAGCAGCCGCTGCAAGGTCGCGGCCACGCGCAGCAGGCGCGGGTCGTCATCGTCGGCCTCGTCGCAGGTATCGTTGATGCAGAAAAACGGCAAGCGGCCAAAATGCGCCAGCAGTTGCTCCAGCTGCCGCGGCGCATCCACGTCGCCGCTGGCGATATGCAGCGGGTCAAGCATGCGTGCCCGCGCCATCCCCTGCTGCACCATCCAGCGCGGCACCAGGTCGGGCAGCAATGCCGGCACCTGCCAGGAGCGAAACACTGTCGCACGCACGCAGGCAAACATGGCCGGTGCCAGCGCCTCGAGCGCATGCAGCGCACTTTTCAGCATGGGCCGGGGCGCATGCGCATACAGGCGCGGTTCATGCCGGTAATCGGCGTACTGGGCCGACAGCCATTGCCGCGACAGGGTGGCGCAATTGACAGGCGCCGCCACGTCGGCCCGCAAACCCTGCAAATCGGGCTGCAGCGCGCTCTCCGTAAACACACTCAAACGCCGCTCCCCTTCCTCGCCAAACCAGAATGCGGGCTCGAACGGCGCGCCAAAAAATACGTCGTCGTTCAGATACAGGAAGCGTTCGGACAAGCCGGGAATATGGTGCAGATACGATTCGATATGGCCGGAATCGAACACGGGCAGGGATGCGCCGGGCATCAGGCTCGCATGGTCGATCACCGTCAGGCGCGGTGAGGCGCGCAGCCAGTGGGGCACTTGCCGGTCCGTCAGCAGATAGACATGGCCGTGTCCGGGGAAGAAGCGCTCCAGCGCGCGCAGGTTGTAGCGCAGTTCGCCGTTGTCGCGGTAGCGCCCCGCCACGTTGCCATGCAGGGCCAGCTGGCCGGGATGCGCCTGCTCCCAGGCGGCATACGCCTGCTGCCGGCGCGCCTGCCACGCGGGATCGGCGCCGTCAACCCACAGGTAGACGATGTCGATGCCGTTCAAGGGAGAATGCTGGAGCCTGGCGCCGCTACGCAGTAATCGGCGATGGCAGCGAGTACGCTGGCGTTCTCGCCCACCGCCTCGACCACCTTCAGGCGCAATGGCGGATGCTGCTGGCGCAGCTCTTCCAGCAAGAGCGGCAAGTCGTGCAGCACATGCCCGCCCTGCCCCAGGAACACGGGCACCACTGTGACGTCCAGGGTGGCGCCGGAGGGCAGTTCGGCCAGCAGGATCGCTACCAGTTCGGGCAGACGCGGCGTCATCAGCTCCAGGAAGGCCAGGTGCACGCTGGTGCCGGGCATGCGCGCCTGGGTCAGATCGCGCAGGCGCTCGAAGGGCGCGGCCCACGATGCGGCGCGCGCGCCGTGGGCAAACAAGATCAGTGCCTGTTTCACGTTCGTCTCCATCAGTGCCGCTCCACCCACCACAGGGCGCCCAGCGCCAGCAGCAGATACAGGGCGCCCGGCGCCACCGCCGTCAGGAAAGCTGGCCAGGTGCTGAGCAGCCCGAGATGCGAAAACAGTGTGTTGACCAGCATGAAGCTCACGCCGATCATGATGCCGATAAAGATCTTCAGGCTGATGCCGCCGCTGCGCGTGTGCATGTAGGCGAACGGCAGCGCCAGCGCCATCAGCACGAAAATGGCCAGCGGATCGATCAGCTTTTTCCAGAAGGCGATGCGAAAACGCTCGGTTTCCTGCTTGTTCTCGGCCAGGTGGCGCGTGTACACGGCCAGTTCGCTGGCCGACATGCGTTCGGGATCGGAAGCCGACACCGTCAGGATCTTCGGCGTCACTTCCGACGTCATGTCCTTGCTGGCGCTCTGCACCGTGCGCACCAGGCTCGTTTCCTGCCCATAGTAGTTCGCCAGCTTCGGCTTGAAGCCGGGCGCGGTGGACGCGCTGTTCGAGAACGAGGTTTCCGTCACATCGGTCAGGCGCCAGATATTATTGCCCTGATATGTCGCCCCCTTGGCCACGGTGAGGGTGCGCAAACGCATTTCGGTGTCGAATTCATACAGCTTGACGTTTTTCAGCTGGCCGTCCGGGCGCGCTTCGCCGACATTGAAAAAGCGCGAGCCGGTGACGGTGCCCGTCAGGCCGTCGCTCTTGACCATATCCTTGGTCCACAGGCCGGAGCGAAATTCGCTCGACACGGCCGCGCCGCGCGAAGTCAGCTTGAGGCGTTCGGCCAGCGGCTCGGTGCGCGGCGTGATCAGTTCACCGAAGATGAAGGTGATGACCACGAAGACGATACCGATGCGGAACAGGAAACCGGCCGCCATCGCCGTCGACATACTCGAGGCGCGCATGATGGTAAATTCGGAACTGGCCGCAAACTGCGCCATCGTGTAGATCGTGCCGATCAGCGCCGCGATCGGCATCACCTCGTACACATGCCCCGGCACCAGCACCAGCACATACAGAAAGGCATACTGGATGGTGTAGCCGTTGCGGCCCACCTTGGGCAGCTCGCCCGTCAGGTCGATGAAGGCTTGCAGTGCCAGAAAGGCCAGCAGCACGAACAGCACCGCCTGGAATATCGAGACCGCAAAATAGCGCTGTAAAATCTTCATTTCGATGCCGCTTTACTTGGTTTTCCGGCGCGGCGCGCGCGCTTGAAGGACGCCAGCAGGACCAGCGGATGATAGCGGTGATTCACATTCAGGCGCCACGCAAACAGCGCCACCACGGCCAGCGCCGCCAGCAGGTGCAGCGGCCACCAGGCCAGGCCGAATGTCAGGCGGCCCTGTTTCACGCTCGCTTCGACGACCTTGATAAGGTTGCTGTAGGTAAAGAAAATCAGCAGGGCGACGATCAGGTTGGCCGAACTGCCGGCACGCGGGTTGACGAAACCCAGCGGAATGGCCAGCAAGATCAGCATCAGGCCGATCAGGGGCGCACTGACGCGCCACAGCAATTCGGCCATGGTATAGGGATTCGGATTGGCGACCAGCGCCATGGTGCTCATGGCACGCACGCCCAGTTCCGCGCCCAGCTCCTGCTGCTTGCTCTCGATGCGCATGATGTACTGTTCAAATTCCATGGTCTGGAAGTCCGCTTGCGTCGGCATGCCCTGGTAGCGGCGGCCGCTCTTGAGCACCAGGAAGCGTTCGCCCTTGGCATCGGTATTGATCACGCCTTCCCTGGCGACGACGACGACGGCGCTACCTTTCTCATCGACGGTATTGACGAAGACGTTTTGCACCACGGTCTTCTCGCCGCTAACGCCCTCGACGAAGAAGATGCGGTTGCTGCCGGCCGATTCGCGGAACTGGCCAGGCGTGACTTTCTGCAGGTCTTCTCGCTTTTCAAAGCGCGCCACATATTCATCGCTTTTCTTTTGCGCCCACGGCGTGGCGTACAAGCTCAGGACGCCGGTAGCCAGCACCAGCGGCAGGCCGAAGCTGAGCACGGGCCAGATCCAGCGCGACAGGCTCAGGCCGGAAGCGAACCACACCACCATTTCCGATTCCTTGTAGCTGCGAGTAACGACCATCAGCACCGAAATGAAACCGGTAAGGATGATGATGGTGGGCAGCTGCATCAAGGCGGAAAAGACCATCAGCGACATGACGTCGGACGACGCGATCTTGCCGCCCGCCGCCTTGCCGAGAATACCGATCAGCATCCAGGTGAGCAGGATGCTGAACAAAACAGTGAAGGTGGCCCCGGCGGCACTAGCCAATTCACGTCGAAGGGCGCGTTGAAAGATCATTCGGAGTTTATAATTCGGGTCAGTTAGTTGAGTAACACGTTACTAGTAAATGAAAACGGAGAACCAAATGGACTTTAGCATAAAAGCATTCGATACCAAGAGCACCCTCGGCACGGCCAAAAGCGGATGCATCGCGGTTGCGGTATTCGAAAACAAAAAACTGTCGCCAGCGGCAAAATCGCTGGACAGCAAGGGTGCGATTTCGGCTGCGCTGAAGTCCGGTGACATCAGCGGCAAGCCTGGCAGCACCTTGCTGCTGCGCGCAGTCGATGGCGTCGCCGCCGAACGTGTTCTGCTGGTAGGCATGGGCAGCGATGACACTGTCAGCGAAAAAAGCTTCGCTACCGGTGTACAAGCGGCCCTCAAGGCTTTCGGCTCGCTAGGCGCTGCGGACGCCATTATCGCATTACCGCTGACGGAAGTGAAAGAGCGCGACGTAAATTGGGCAATCCGTTGCGTGGTGCAAGCCGCCCACGACAGCGAATACCGCTGCGACTCGCAAAAAAGCAAAAAAGATCCGGCGCCAGCAGGCGTGCGCAAGGTCGTCCTGGCAGCGCCGGCAACGGCAGCCACGCGCGGCGCGCTGGCGCAAGCCATCGCCATCGCCAACGGTTCCGACCTGACGCGCAACCTGGGCGACCTGCCGGCGAACATCGCCAATCCGACCTACCTGGCCAACACGGCCAAGCAGTTGGCCAAGGATTACAAGTTCGAAGTCGAAATCCTGGACCGCAAACAGCTCGAAGCGCTGAAAATGGGCAGCTTTCTGTCCGTCACCAACGGCAGCGAGCAGCCGCCGAAGTTCATCGTCCTGAAACACATGGGCGGCAAGGCCAAGGATGCGCCGGTGGTCCTGGTCGGCAAGGGCATCACCTTCGACACGGGCGGCATTTCGATCAAGGCCGGTCCTGGCATGGATGAAATGAAGTACGACATGTGCGGCGCCGCTTCGGTACTGGGCACCTTCCGCGCCATCGGCGAAATGAATCTGAAGCTGAACGTCATCGGCGTCATCGCCGCCTGCGAAAACATGCCGTCGGGCCGCGCCACCAAGCCGGGCGACATCGTCACCTCGATGAACGGCCTGACCATCGAAGTGCTGAACACGGATGCCGAAGGCCGTCTGGTGCTGTGCGACGCGCTGACCTACGCCGAACGCTTCAAGCCGGCAGCCGTGGTCGATATCGCCACCCTGACGGGCGCTTGCGTCGTCGCCCTGGGCCACCACAACAGCGGCCTGTTTACGCGCAGCGATGCCGCGCATGACCAGCTGGCCAATGAACTGCTGGCAGCGGGCAAGCAGTCGAGCGACACGGCATGGCGCATGCCGATCGAAGAGGCGTACAACGAGCAGCTGAAGTCGAACTTCGCCGACCTGGCCAACATCGGCACGCCGGGCGGCGGTTCGGTGACGGCTGCGGCCTTCCTGGAAAACTTCACCAAGAAGTACACCTGGGCGCATCTGGACATCGCCGGCACGGCATGGAAATCGGGCGGAGCAAAAGGCGCGACCGGCCGTCCAGTCCCCCTGCTGACGACGTTCCTCATCAACCGGGTCTAAATTGACGCCTTGCCGGTAGCGCCCTGCGCTATCGGCGTCGCGAAGCAAAAAAAGCCGCCATGGTCACTGACCTGGCGGCTTTTTCATGCGTGGAGTATTAATCAGTAGACCACGGAATTGGGCAAAGGCGAAGGGGCCACTTTTGGCTGCACCACCGTTTCCGGCACGGCGGCCGCTGGCGGCGGCGCGGAAATCGGCGCGGGCGGCGGCGCCAGGCGCGCGGGGTCCTGCATGACGATAGTCAAAATCGATGGATAGTCAAAGCCCGCACCCGTGTTGCGGTCGACGAAATAGCCGACGCCCAGGGTCAGGATGACATTGCCCCAGATGCTGCCATTGAGTTTGGGATCGATGTGGTCGTCCGTGGCGATGGCGGGCGAACCATGCTTCCGGCAGTCGACTGTCAAAGGCTCCTGGCTCTTGCGGATGGTAATGCGCCCCGGCGTGGTGACAAACCACTTGCCCACGTCGTTGCTGAGGATGCAGCCGGCGCCGTTCAGCTCGCGGTTGTCCTGGATGGTTTGCACCAGCACCATCTGCTCGGTGTTGCCAGTCAACGTGGCGCAGCCGCCCAGGCCAAACAGCAGCAGCGTCCTGGCGGCAAGGGCGACAGACGATGGGACACGCATGGCTGGCTCGCTTAACGGACGGGAATCGGCTGGTCGCCGGGCACGGCGACAGCGGTAACGCTGTTTTTCGGACTGCCCTCGATCAGGCGGTCGGAATATACGAGGTAGACCAGCGCATTGCGCTTGCTGTCGACCATGCGCACCACGCGCACATGCTTGAAGAAGATCGAGGCACGCTCGGTAAACACTTCTTCCTGGCGCGGCAGCTTGCCTTTGAATTGCAGCGGCCCTACCTGGCGGCAGGCCACGGCCGCATCGGCCTTGTCTTCGGCCAGGCCGACGGCGCCCTTGATGCCGCCGGTCTTGGCGCGCGACAGGTAGCAGCTGACGCCAGCGACGCGCGGATCGTCGTAGGCTTCGACGACAATCTTGTGGTCAGGGCCGATCAGTTTGAACACCGTGTCGACCGAACCGATGGTTTCGGCATGCGCTGCGGTGCAGGCAAAGCCCAGCACCAAAGCGGCAGGCAGCAATTGACGCATGAAATAATCCCGGGCACGCACGCAGGCGGCCATCAGTTGATGGGAGCGAAACGCTGGACCATGACGCCTTCGACTTCGATCAGTTGAAAGAACACGTCTTTCGGCCGGGTCCAGATGGAACCGTCCGCGGCGCGATACACGATCATCGGCGTCAGATCCGCTTCCAGCGTAGCTTCGCACACCAGTTCATAAATGCCGCCCTTGTAGTGCCGATAACGCATCGCCGTCCCCTCAAGCCGTTGAATCTTCGCTCTTGTCGTCGGCCAGTGCCTTCTGCTTCAACTTCAGGCCCTGGATCACTTTCAGTATGCCTTCCATGCCGGCAGCGCCATCGGCGCCGCTGAAGGCGTCGAGCACCTCATTGAGCACCTTGTTGCGCACGGTCGCTTCATCGGAGGACATTTCCAGCGAGCGCTGGGCTTTCGCCGCTTTTTCGGCTGCGCTCACGCGCGGCTTGGTCGCCGTCTTGCCATGCGTCAGAGCTGCCTGCCAGATAACCCAGCGACGCTGGGTTTCGAAAATCAGGTACTCATCCGGTTTGTCTTCTCTTCGCCGCACAATGTGGCCGTCACGCTGCGCCCACGCTTCAAATGCAGTTCGCATTTTCTTCCTTTGCAAATGCTACGCGCAAGTCTCACTATTAAAACTGCAACATTTCAAAATAGTACCATCTATTGATGCTGTAAAACAGTCTCATAGATATAGTACTGCAATTTATATAACAAGTCTGGCGGCGCCAGTGACGGAATTGACGCTCCGCCCCGGCACAGTGGTCATGTAATCGGAATAGCAATTACAACTAATTACAACTGCTTCCTGTTCGGTTCTCAACTTGGCTGTAACAAAGCCGTGTGACACAGTTGTTACATTGTGCCATTTTAGTAGTTTTTATCGCGTTTTTGCGAGAAACTTTACACCTTTGTCGCGTTAAACGGCGAGACGCAGCCCGCCACGCCAGCCACTTATGCCAAATCAAACATTGAGGTTGATCAATCATACACAAAAACATAATATTCATGCGCCACGATTGGTTAAATATAAATACTTTATTAACACTCTTTTTCCCTGCAAGCAAATGAAGCATACGCTCAGCTAGCGGGGAGCAGGACGCCGGCGACACGCATGCGGTAAGATTCACGCCTATCGATACCTATTCAAGCAAGGATTTTTCCCATGAAAATTGCCACCTGGAACGTCAACTCGCTCAAAGTGCGCCTGCCGCAAGTGCTGCAGTGGCTGACAGACAACCCGGTCGACATACTCTGCCTGCAAGAGACCAAGCTCACGGATGACAAGTTCCCCGTCGCCGAGATCGAGACGGCCGGCTACCAGGTAGTCTTCAGCGGCCAGAAGACCTACAACGGCGTGGCCATCCTGTCGAAGCTGCCGATCACCGACGTGGTGAAGAACAACCCGCGCTATGAAGATGCACAGCAGCGCATCCTGGCCGCCACCATAGGCGGCGTGCGCGTCGTCTGCGCCTATGTACCGAACGGCCAGAGCGTCGACTCGGACAAGTACGAATACAAGCTGGGCTGGCTGTCCGCCCTGCACGACTGGCTGGCCGAAGAAGCGCTGCAGCACCCGCAGCTGGCCGTCGTCGGCGACTACAATATCGCGCCCGACGACCGCGACGTGCACGATCCCGTCGCCTGGGCCGGCCAGGTGCTGGTCTCGGACAAGGAACGCGCCGCCCTGCAGCGCCTGTTCGACATCGGCCTGACGGACGCCTTCCGCCTGTTCGAGCAGGCGGAAAAATCGTTCAGCTGGTGGGATTACCGCCAGCTGGGCTTCCGCCTGAACAAGGGCCTGCGCATCGACCATATCCTGCTCTCGCCAGCCCTGAGCGCCCGCTGCACGGCCTGCGTGATCGACCGTGTGCCCCGCAAATGGGAGCAACCTTCAGACCATGCGCCGGTTGTGGCAACCATCGATTAAGCGATGCGGGCATCATCGAAGGTGGACCACTGCAAATGGGAGCAGCCATCCGACCATGCGCCCGTCATCGCCACCATCGACTAAGCAGGCAACCGTTCCAGCATCGATTGCGCATTTGCAGCTGGCACCGGCGCGGAAAACAGATAGCCCTGGGCATAGCGGCAGCCGTTCGCCTGCAGCAGGGCGAACTGCTCTTCCGTCTCCACGCCCTCGGCCACGGTCGACAATTGCAGGCTGTCGGCCAGCGCGATGATGGCCGCCACGATGGCGCGGTCTTCCGCACTGTGTTCCAGGTCCTTGATGAAGGCACGGTCGATCTTGACCTTTTTCACGGGGAAGCGCTTC
The DNA here is from genome assembly GCF_051380665.1 of Janthinobacterium lyxosi. NCBI lineage: Bacteria > Pseudomonadati > Pseudomonadota > Betaproteobacteria > Burkholderiales > Oxalobacteraceae > Janthinobacterium > Janthinobacterium lyxosi. The sequence goes on along the minus strand of NZ_JBNYXM010000042.1, from coordinate 20,535 downwards.
AGGTAGGCCAGGCTGGAATAGCCTGTGCCGAAATCGTCGATCGACAGGCGCAGACCCATGCCATTGATCTGCCGCAAAATCTCCAGGGTATGCTCGCCGTGCTGCATCAGCGCCGTCTCGGTGATCTCGAATTCCAGCAGCGCCGGATCGATGCCCGTTTCACGCACCACGGCGCCGATGGCCGCCACCAGGCCCTTGTGCATGAACTGGCGCGGCGACAGGTTCACCGCCAAGGGCACGGGCTGCAAGCCCTGGCGCTGCCAGGCCATGCTTTGCTCGCACGCCTGGCGCATGACCCATTCGCCCACCGGTACGATCAAGCCGTTTTCCTCCATGATGGGAATGAAGCGGTCAGGCAGCACCAGGCCATGGCCGGGACGGCGCCAGCGCAGCAGTACTTCCATGCCATGCAGGCGGCGCGTGGCAATATCGATGATGGGCTGGTAAAACAGTTCGAACTGCTGCAGCGCCAGCGCCGTGCGCAAGCTGCTTTCCAGGTCAAAGTGCAGGGCTGCCGCCTGGTTCATCGTCTGCGTGAAGAACTGGTAATTATTGCGGCCATTGCCCTTCGCGTGGTACATGGCAGCATCGGCATGGCGCATCAGGGTGTCGACATCGCCGCCATCGTCCGGATACAGGCAGATGCCGATCGATGGCGTGACGTGCAGCACATGGCCATCGAGCGGAAAGGCGGGCGTCAGCGCCTCGATGATCTTCTCGGCCACGCGCGACGCTTCGTCGGTGTCGCGGATGCCGGGCACCAGCACGACGAATTCATCGCCACCCAAACGCGCCACCGTATCGCTGGCGCGCACCGCGCGGCAGAGCCGGCCGGCCACTTCCTTGAGCAGCAAATCGCCCGTCATATGGCCCAGCGAATCGTTGATGGTCTTGAAGCGGTCCAGGTCGATGAACATCACGGCCAGCTTGCGCCCGGAGCGCTGCGAGGACAGCATGACCCGTTCCAGACGGTCCGACAGCAGCGCGCGGTTCGGCAAGCCCGTCAGGTTGTCGTGGTAGGCCATGTGATGCACCCGCGCCTCGGCCTGGCGCCGCTCGACGATCTCGCCCTGCAGCAGCAAATTGGCGCCGGCCAGTTCGGCCGTGCGTTCGTGCACGCGCAGTTCCAGTTCGTCGCGCGCACGGCGCACCGCCTCGGCCGCCTCGCGGCGCGCCGTCACGTCGTCGACCAGCCACACGGAACGACCATGCGCATGCGCCAGGTCAAACGGCCGGCCGGACAGGCGCGCCCAGAAGCGGCTGCCATCCTTGCGCACCAGCTGGTATTCCGACATGTGCACGCGGCACGCGCCGAAGTCGCGCGCCGTCTCGCCGCGCGCCGCCTTCCACTCGGCCACGTCGAGATACAGGGCTTGCACCGACAGGCCGTTGATCTCGCCGGGGCCATAGCCGAACAGCTCTTCCATCTTGCTGTTGGCACGCAAATTGTAGCCGCCCTCCACCACCGAGATGCCCAGCACCGCGCTGTCTAGGATGGCCTGGTTTTCCAGCAGCGCATTGCGCAAGGATTCTTCGGCGCGCTTCGCTTCCGTGCGGTCCTCGATGATCCAGATGGTGCCGGCCGCGGGATCGTCCGGATTGACGACATAGGCGATCAGCTGTGCCCACAAGGTGCTGCCGTCGCGGCGCATCATTTCCACTTCCGTCTGGAACGGCTTGGCCACCGACAGGAAAGGGAAGGCCGCCGCGCCCAGCAACTCGTAGGACTGCTGCGACACATACAGCGCGCGCCCGGGCAGGCCCAGCGCCTCGTCGCCGCTGTAGCCGAACATCGCGGCAAAGCCCAGGTTGTAGCGCGTGATCAGGCGGTTCTTGGTATACAAGATGCTCACCGAGGCATTCGTCATGATGGCCGCCACCTCCATCTGCGCCTGGCGGCTGTCCGTGACGTCTTCGAGTATCCAGATCGTGCCCTGTTCGCTGTGCGCCTGGTCGACGGCCTTGGCGCGAATGCGGCACCAGAACAGGCTGCCGTCGCGGCGGCGGAACAGCGCTTCATCCTGCTCGTACGGCAAGCCCAGTCCCAGCAGCGGCGTGGCTTGCACGCCAAACTCTGCGTAGGCAGCGGGCGAGGGAAACAGCTCGGCGGCGGGCAAGCCCGTCATCTCATCCTGCGCGTAGCCGAACATTTCGGCGAAGCGGGGATTGTAGCGCAGGACCAGGCGCGAACGCGAAAACAGGATGCCGACGGAGGCATTGTCGAGGATGGCCTGCTGCTCCAGCATCAGCTGGCGCGTGGCCTCCTCGGCCGCTTTCTGCGCGCTGCGGTCGTCGAACAGCCAGATCGTGTCGCGCAAGCCGCGGTCGATCTGGCTCTCCGGGTTCAGTACATAACCATACGCCAGCGCCCAGAAAGTGGAGCCGTCGCGGCGGCGCATCTCCATCTCGCCCTGGAACGGCTGGCCGCGTCGCAGCAGGGGCGAGGCCAGCCGCACCACGTTCTCATACGCCGCGCGCGACGGGTACAGGTCGGCGACGGCCAAACCCACGCCGCTGTCGCCATCAAAGCCGAAGCATTCGGCGAAGCGGCGGTTGTAGCGCAGCACGCCCTTGTCGCGCTGAAAACCGATGGCCAGCGGCGCGTTGTCCATCACGGCCTGCATTTCCAGCATGGCGCGGCGCAACTGGTCTTCATCGCGCCGGTGCTCGCTGATATCTTCGATGATCCAGACCGTACCGTCATGCGTATTCAAGGGATCGACGGCGCGCCCGTGCAGCCGGCTCCAGAACAAGGTGCCGTCCTGGCGCCGCAATTCCAGTTCGGTGCGGTAAGGTTTGCCTTTGGACAGCAGCGGCGCCGCCTCCAGCCCCAGGATGCGGCAATGCTCGGCGGAGCGGTACAGCACCGCGCCCGGCATGCCCGTCAACTGGTGGCGCGCGTAGCCAAGCATCTCGGCGGCGCGAATATTGCACTCCTCGATGAAGCCGCCCTTGGAAAACATGATGCCGACGGCAGCGCTTTCCAGGATGGCCTGCTGTTCCAGCAAGGTCTTGCGCAAGGCTTGCTGGTCGCGCTGCTGCACGCTGATGTCGGCAAACACCAGGGTCGCACCCGGCAAGCCATCGCCCACCGGCAGCGGCTTGGCCCATACCTGCACCGCGATGGCGGCATCGATTCCTTCCAGGTTGCTGTCCCAGTGCCGTTCGCGCCCGGCAGCGCCCAGCGCGCCACGCAGCATGCTGGTGCTCGACGCGCGGTAGGCATCGGTAAAACAGTCGGCCAGCAGCCGGCCCGACACATCCCTGCCCAGCAAGGTGCTCAAGGCGCCATTCACCGCGACCACCATGCCGCAAGCATCACAGGCACAGGCGGGCAAGGCGATCAGCTGCAAGGCATCGGCGATGAAATCGGGACTGGTCGGTACGCGGTTCATGGACACCATGGATAGTTAAAGGCAAAGCAAACATACGCCTGGGCAAAACATTTTTCCAAGCATCACGGTGCTGCTAGATCATAAACCAGTTTCCGGGGGTTTTTTCATATTCCTTATTGGCAATATCTGAAACGCCACAGACCACTTGCAACACGCCTGTTGCACAACCGTTGCATGGCAATAAAATGAAACAAATCGTTTAGAATAAAGCATGCGCCGCCCTCCCCAACCTCCGCTCGACCACCGCGACAAACCCGTCATCTGGACCGTCTCCGTCTCGCGTCTGTTCGACCTGTTCCGCGACATCACGCTCGAATACGACGACCTGGCGACAATCGAACCGATCAACCTGGGCTTCGACGACGCCGTGCGCCACATCCGCGAACGCATGGCCACCGAGCGCTGCGACGCCGTCATCGCGGCCGGCTCGAACGGCGCCTACCTGAAAGGCCGGCTGTCGGTGCCCGTCATCATCGCCAAGGCCAGCGGCTACGACGTGCTGCAGGCGCTGGCCCGCGCGCGGCGCATCTCGCCGCACATCGGCGTCGTCACCTACCAGGATCCGATGCCGGAACTGGCCGAATTTGCCGCCACCTTCGGCTTCCAGATTGCCCAGCGCACCTATGCCACCGAGGAAGACGCGCGCGCGCAGATCAACGAACTGAAGGCGGCCGGCGTCAAGGCCGTCGTCGGCGCGGGCCTCGTCACCGACCTGGCCGAAGAGGCGGGACTGGCCGCCGTCTTCGTGTATTCGGCCACGGCCATCCGCCGCGCCTTCGACGACGCGCTGGAACTGGCGCGCCTGACCCAGATCGAATCGAACCGCGGACGGCGCACCGTGGTCGCCGACACCCTGCGCGCGCGCCACGGCCTGCACGACTTGCGCGGCGAATCGGAAGCGATGGAAGCGATGCGCCAGTCGGTAGTGCTGTATGCCCGCTCGCCGGCGACGGTGCTGATCCAGGGCGAGACGGGTAGCGGCAAGGAACTGGTGGCGCAGGCCATCCACCGCGAAAGCCCGCGCAGCCTGGGCGCCAACCGGCCCTTCATCGCCATCAATTGCGGCGCCATCGCCGAGTCCTTGCTCGAATCGGAGCTGTTCGGCCACGAGGACGGGGCCTTTACGGGCGCGCGCAGGGGCGGCCATGCGGGCCTGTTCGAGGCGGCCAACCACGGCACCCTCTTCCTCGACGAAATCGGCGAAATGCCGCTGGCCCTGCAAACGCGCTTGCTGCGCGTGCTGGAAGAGCGCGAAGTGGTGCGCGTGGGCGGCACGCGGCCCATCGCCATCAATGTGCGCATCATCAGCGCCACCCATTGCGACCTGGAGCAGCGCATCCGCGAAGGGCGCTTCCGCGCCGACCTGTTCTACCGCCTGGCCGTGCTGCGCCTGCATTTGCCCGCCTTGCGCGAACGCGCCAGCGATATACCGGGCCTGGCCGAATGGTCGCTGAAAAACGCGCTGGCCGCGCTGGGCGCCCGTCCGCACCCCAACCTGCACGCGGAAATCGTCGCCTGCGCGCCGCTGCTGCGCCGTTACGACTGGCCCGGCAACGTGCGCGAACTGCGCAACCTGGCCGAGCGCCTGGCGCTGTTCCTGGCCGCCGAACCGCTGCAGGCGCTCACGCCCGCCTTCGTGCTGGGCGTGGCGCCGGAGTTGGCGCAAGGCGCCAGCCCGGCCACGGCTTTGCCGGCGCCGACTGCCGCCGTTGCACAACAGCGCGAGGAGGAAAGCGCCAGCGCCGTGCTGGCGCGCTTCGGCGGGCGCCGCGATGCGGCCGCAAGCTACCTGGGCATCAGCCGCACCACCCTGTGGCGCCGGCTGCGCGCCGGCTGAGCTTTGCATGTCCGAAAAGGACTGCAAGGACGGTGCGGCACCAGGCCCTGCCCCTTTGCGCCACGCCCGACCACGGACCGCCACCGCGCATGCCGCAGTTGCTGATATATCTGCGCGAGCATTGCTCGCACCAGGATGACCGGATATGAGGGGAACCAGGCCGCTCATCCCTGCCTGCCGCCGCTCATCCCGCAGCGCTGGCGGCGTGCCGCCAGCGCTGCTAGCATGGTCGTCAAGGAGGAAACACCCCATGAAAAAAACGATACCCGCATTGACCTTGCTTGCCAGCGCACTGCTGACAGGCGCCGCCCACGCGGCCACGCCAACGGCGTTCACGGTCGACGTCACCGGACAAGGCCGCCCCCTCATCCTGATTCCCGGTCTGGCGTCCTCGGGCGAAGTCTGGCAAGGCACGGTGGCGCGCCTGTGCGGCCCGCAAGCCGCACGCCAATGCCACGTGCTGACACTGGCCGGCTTTGCCGGCGTGGCGCCCATCGAAGGCGACTTGCTGGCGCAGGCCGAGCAACAGCTGGCCGACTACATCAGCACCAAAAAACTGGGCCAGCCGGCCATCATCGGGCATAGCCTGGGCGGCTTCCTGGCCCTGAAAATGGCCATCGACCATCCGGCACAAACGGGCAAGCTGGTAATCGTCGACTCGCTGCCGGCGCTGGGAGCGACGCAACTGCCGTCCATCACGCGGCCGCAATTGCAAGCCATGTCAACACAGATGCAATCGGCCATGCGCGCACAGGATGCGGCCAGTTCCAGCGCCAGCCAGCGCCGCGCCGTCACGGGCATGGCCAGCGCGCCGGCCGACGTGGAACGCATCTTCGGCTGGGGCCAGCGTTCGGACCGCGAAACGGTGATCAAGGCCATGGGCACCCTGCTGGCGAACGACCTGCGCCAGGACGTGGCGCGAATTTCCTCGCCCACGCTGGTGCTGGGCACCTGGATCGCCTACAAGGACTATGCGCCGCGCGCCGCCATCGAACAGACCTTCCGCAACCAGTACGCGCAACTGCCAGAGGCACGGATAGAAATAGCCGACACGGCGCGCCACTTCATCATGTACGACCAGCCCGACTGGATGTTCGGACGCATCGAACAGTTCCTGAACTAGGCCATGACCACGCCGTCCAACCACCCGCCCTTGCTGACACGAATCAACTGGTACTGGGTCTTCCAGCTGGCCGGCTGGAATATCATGGCACTGTTGACCTTGATGGGCCTCGCGCATAACGGCGCCAGCTGGGCCGTCATCGGGGTGTGCTGGTGGGGCGCCGCCACGGGGCTGGGACTGTCGATCCTCTGGCGGCGCTGGCTGCGCCGCCAGAGCTGGGTGGCGCGCCACTTCACGTGGCAGCGCATCCTGCCTGCCTGCGTGGTGCTGGCGGTCGTGCAGAGCGCACTCGTGGCGACCGGGTACATCGCCCTGCGACCGTTCGGCGCCATACGCGATTTTGATTGGCTGCCGTTCGCACTGATTTCCTGGTTCAGCACCTTCCTCGTGTGGACCATCCTGTATTCGATGATCGTCTCGCTGCGCCGCGCCACTCAGCTAGAAGCAGAGACCCTGCGCCTGCAGCTGCATGGACGGGAAGCGGAGCTGCGCGCCCTGCAGGCGCAAATCAATCCGCATTTTTTCTTCAACAGCCTCAATAGCGTGCGCGCGCTGATGTTCGAAGACCGCGAGGCAGCCGCGCGCATGATCGACCAGTTGGCCAACCTGATGCGCCATGCGCTGCAGTCTAGCCAGCACGCGACCGTGCCGCTGGCGGCCGAACTGGATGCCGTGCACGCCTACCTGGCGATCGAACAGAGTCGCTTCGAGGAACGCATGCGCGTCAGCTTCGCGATCGAGATAAGCGCGCCCGACCTGGAACACGTGCGTGTGCCGCCCATGGCCCTGCAAACGCTGGTGGAAAATGCCGTCAAATATGGCGTCGAAGCGAGCGCCGATGGCGGCGACATCCGCATTGCGGCACGGCGTTCCAGTCCTGGCGACGGCGCAGCCATGCTGCAGATCGAGGTGGCCAACACGGGCGCCTTGCGCGAGCCAGGCAACTCCACCTGCGTCGGCTTGCGCAATGCGCGCCAGCGCTTGCAGCTGGCCTGCGGCGAGCGCTCCAGCCTGGAACTGCGCGAACAGGCGGGCTGGGTATTTGCCACCATCCACCTGCCGGAGCAAGCATGAACGCTCAGCCGCTCAAAGTAATGCTGGTCGATGACGAGCGCCTGGCGCGCGCCGAGCTGCGGCGTCTGCTGGCGCCGCATGTGCAGCGAGGCGCCGTGGAGATCGTCGGCGAGGCGGCCAGCGCGGCCGACGCCGTCGCGCAGATCGGCAAGCAGGCCCCGGACCTGCTGCTGCTCGACGTGCAGATGCCGGGCGGCTCCGGTTTCGACCTGCTGGCCGCGTTGGATGATGCTCCCGATGTCATCTTTTGCACGGCCTTCGACCAGTACGCGCTGCAGGCGTTTGAAGTGAGCGCCCTCGATTACCTGCAAAAACCCGTGCAGGCGGCGCGCCTGGCCACGGCGCTGGCGCGTGCCGGCGCGCGGGCGCAAGCCGTGCCGCCGCCCGCGCCGCGCAAGGTCTTCATCAAGGATGGGGAACGCTGCTGGTTTGTGGCGTTTGACGATATCCGCCTGTTGGAGTCGGAAGGTAACTACACGCGCGTGCATTTCGGCGCACAGCAGCCGCTGATGCTGCGCACCCTGAACCAGCTGGAAGAAAAGCTCGATCCCGCCCTGTTCTTGCGCGCCAACCGGCGCCAGATCGTCAACCTGGCGCAGGTCGCACAGCTCGCGCAGAATGCGGCCGATGGTCTCGACCTGCGCCTGCTGGACGGCAGCGTGGTCGAGGTGTCGCGCCGCCGCGCGCAGCAGTTCAAGGCCATCACCGGCCTGTAGCCTCCTTACTTCAGCGCAGGTATCGGCTGCGCCTGGAAGGCGGGACGCGGCTGTTCCTTGAGCTTTTTCGCCAGCATGTCGAGCGCCACTTCCAGCTGGCGGTCGGCGCCATTGAAGGTGGCGTGCGGCGGATTCTCCACCTCCACGTCCGGCACCACGCCCACGCCTTCGATCAGCCACTGGCCATCGATGCCGAACTGGCCGTTTTCCGCCACGCGCGCCATGCCATTGTCGGCCAAGCGCGTATTGTCGCTGAGCCAGACGCCGGCGCCGGCCGTGCGCTTGCCCACCAGCGGCGCCAGGCCCAGGGCCTTGATGCCGGCGGCGAAGGTTTCGCCATCCGAATACGTCAGTTCATCGACCAGCACCACCAGGTGGCCGCGGAAGGTGTTCTGCATGTTCGACGATGGCTGCACGCCCGGCGGCGCCCAGTAGGCCCAAGCCTTGCGCAGCAGTTTTTCAATGATCCAGCTGTCGATATTGCCGCCGTTATTGCGCCGCACGTCGATGATCAAGCCTTCGCGGTTGATGTTGGCGTAAAAGTCGCGCGCGAACGAGGCGATGTCGTTCGCCCCCATGGCGCGCAGGTGCAGGTAGCCGATGCGCCCCTGCGAGGCGGCCGCTACCTGCTCGGCGCGGCTCAGTTCCCAGTCGCCATAGCGCAGCGCCGTCTGTTTCGCCATGTTGACGGGCGTGACGATGACGGCGCGCGGCGCGCTCTTGCCCCGTTTGACCTGCAGCAGCACCTGCTTGTCGGCCTGGTTCAGCAGCAGGTCGCTGATATCGCGTGCGGCCAGCACATCCTTGCCATTGACAGCCGTAATCACGTCGCCCGCCTTCACATCCACGTCGGGGCGCGACAGGGGCGCGCGCACCGAGGGCAGTTCCGCCTCGCTACGGTAGACATGCTCGACCTGGTAGCCGTCGCTGGTACGCGCCAGCACGGCGCCCAGGCCGGCCGGCGTGCCTTCCTGTTCCGTGCGACGCAGTTCGCCGGGACGGATCTGCGAATGCAGGGCGCCCACTTCGGCCACCATCATGCCCAGTACGTCATTGAGCTCGGCACGATCCGTGACCCGCTCGACCAACGGCGCATATTTGTCGCGCGCCGCCTTCCAGTTCACGCCGCGCATCTTCGCGTCATACAGGAAATCGCGATGCAAGCGCCAGGCATCATTGAACATCTGCTTCCATTCCAGGCGCGGATTCGAGACAAACGTCCAGTCGTCGACCTTGACCTTGGCCTTCGACAGGTCGGCCGGCAGCTTGGCACCTGCCTCGATCACCAGCATCTCGCCCGGGCCAGTAGCCGCTGCTGTCCTGTAATACAGGTGTTTTTTATCCGCCGCCAGGTCGAATTCACGCACATTGGCCACCAGCAGTTCCGGCTTGGAGCCGGTATTGCCGATGGCGAGGGTCTTCAGGCTGGACTTGTTCTCGCCACTGTCACGCTCGAGGAAATACAGGCGCTTGTCATCGGCGGCCAGCGCGCTGTAGTTGCCCGCCGCCAGCGGCACTTCATACAGGCGTTCGGCCAGGCCCTGGCTGACGATGGCCGGCAAGGCGGTCGGCGCCTTTTTCACTGCGCCTTTGCCGCCAGCCTTTTCCAGGGCCTTTTCCGCCGCCAGTTCGGCCGCTTTTTCATCATCCGTTTCGGCCGGCTTGACGCCAGGGCGGCTCAGCTCATCATCGGGCTGGAACGGGAAACGGTTACCCGGCTGCAGCGCCAGCGCATACACGCCGATGCGCTTGTCGAACACGGGGCCCATGTTGCGGTCGCCCCACGGTGACCCATTGGCCAGCTGGAAATTGCGCGCCGACATGAAATACAGCCAACGCCCGTCGGGCGAAAACACGGGCGAGCCGGACGTATAGCGGTCGCTGGTGACGAATTGCAACTGCTTCGAGGCGAGGTTGTACAGGCCGATCTGCTCGCGCTGCTCGTTGCTGGCCACGCGCACAATGGCCAAGTTGCGGCTGTCGGGCGACCATTGCACTTCGTCGTGCTTGTCCACGCCCGCCTTGCCCGCGTCGTCGATCAGCTGGTTGCCCTTGGTCGCCAGGTCCAGCAGCCAGAAACGACCCTTCTTGTCCGTGTGCGCCAGCCAGCGCCCGTCCGGCGACGGGTACAGCTTCCAGCGGTGGTTGTCGCCCTGCGTCGTCAGCTGCTCGCCCTTGCCCGAGCCATCGGCGGCGTACTTCCAGATTTCATTTTCGCCGCTCGTGTCGACGATGGCGAACACGGATTTCTCGTCGCTGGAAAAAACGGCATCACGCGCCCGCGCCCCTTCGGGAATGGCGATATCGACGCGGCGCAGGCTGCCCGTGCCGGCGATGCTGACGCGGCCCCTTGCAGTGAGGATGATGCGCTCATCCTTGCCCGACAACTGGACATTGCTCAAGGTATCGAGCGGCGAACGGATCTGGCGCGCACGCTGCTGGTCGAAGTCGGAAACGAGGCTGATGGCCAGCGGCTGCGAAGTGGACGAAGAGGCCGACGCGCCTGGCGCGTTCAGGTCGAGCACGTGCAAATCCGCGCCCAGCTGGTAGACGACCTTGCCATCGCCCAAGGAGGCATTGCGCACGTCCCACTGCATGTGGGCAGTCAAAGCACGGCGGTCGGAGCCGTCGGGCAGCATGCTCCACAGGTTGTCGCTGCCGCCCTCGTCGCTGATGTACACCACGCGGCCTTGCCACCACATGGGGCGCTTGTTGTTGCCCGCTAACACGGCAGGCTCCGTGTGCATGCGCACGGCCTCGCCCTTGCCGTCCAGCTCATAGCGCCACAGGGTGGCATGCGCGCCGCCCCGGTAGTTGCGCACATTGTCGTTGGTCATGGCCAGGCCGAAACGCGTGAAGAAGAGCGTCTTGCCCGCGTCGTCGAGCACGGCATCGTTGGCGTCGGCCACGGGAAACACGCGCCGCGTCTGTTTCACGGGATCGATGGCGGCGACGATGCGGCGCGAGGCGGGGCCATCCGTATTTTGCGTGCTGACCAGCACCTCGCCCTGCGCCGTCCAGCCCAGCACCAGCACGCCGCCATTGTCATACGAAATACGGCGCGGCAAGCCACCGGCCAGCGGCATCACATAGGCTTCCTGCGCCCCTTCGTAAGCGGCGGAAAACGCCAGCCACTGGCCGTCACGGGAAATCGCCGCGTTCGTTTCATAGCCGGGATGCGTGGTCAAGCGCTGCGCCGCGCTACCGCGCACGCTGCTTTTCCACAAATCTCCTTCGGCCGTGAACACGACGGTGTCGCCGCGTACGGCGGGGAAACGGAAATAGCTGGTGGCAGGAGCGGAGGCAGCGGCGGCGTTGCCCAACAGACCGGCGGACAACAGGAGCAAGGAAAGATTGCGGGAAATTTTCATGTGAGCATCCAGATAGCATTGAGGGCGATAAGGTGGCATGGACATCATGTCGATACCGGACAGCAATTCTGGCATAAGCACGACCAAAGAAAACCTTCTTTATTGCCCACAAAAACGTAAAAAAACCCGCGCCACTTGCGTGGGGCGGGTTTTTGATCGCACGTAGCGATGAAGCCGATTACTCCACTTCCACCGTTTCCGGTGCAGCCGTCGGTGCCGCGTCGGGCGGTTCCGGGAATTCCAGCAAGACCTGGTCCTTGTCGTCGAGGTCGACCGTGACCCGTCCGCCGGTGACCAGGCGGCCGAACAGCAGCTCGTCGGCCAGGGCCTTGCGGATCAGATCCTGGATCAAACGTGCCATCGGCCGCGCGCCCATCAGCGGATCGAAGCCTTTCTTGCCGAGGAAAGCACGCAGCTTCTCGGTAAACACGGCTTCGACCTTTTTCTCGTGCAACTGTTCTTCCAGCTGCATCAGGAACTTGTCGACCACGCGCAGGATGATTTCCTGGTCCAGCGCGCGGAAGCTGATGGTCGCGTCGATGCGGTTGCGGAATTCCGGCGTGAACATGCGCTTGATGTCGGCCATCTCGTCGCCTGCCTGCTTGGAATTGGTGAAACCGATCGAGGCTTTCTGCAAGCTTTCCGCGCCCGCATTCGTGGTCATGATGATGATCACGTTGCGGAAATCGGCTTTGCGGCCATTGTTGTCCGTCAAGGTGCCGTGGTCCATCACTTGCAGCAGGATATTGAAAATATCCGGATGGGCTTTTTCGATTTCATCGAGCAGCAAGACCGCATGCGGCTTCTTGGTGATCGCTTCCGTCAGCAAGCCGCCCTGGTCGAAACCAACGTAGCCCGGTGGCGCGCCGATCAAACGGCTGACGGCGTGGCGTTCCATGTATTCCGACATGTCGAAACGGATCAGCTCGATGCCGAGGATGAAGGCCAGCTGTTTCGCCACCTCGGTCTTGCCCACGCCCGTCGGGCCGGAGAACAGGAAGGAGCCGATCGGCTTGTCCGTCTTGCCCAGGCCCGCGCGCGCCATCTTGATGGCCGAGGCCAGCGCGTCGATGGCGGGATCTTGCCCGAATACCACATTGCGCAAGTCGCGGTCGATGGTTTGCAGCTTGCTGCGGTCGTCCTGGTTGACCGTTTGCGGCGGAATGCGCGCGATCTTGGCGATAATGTCCTCGATCTCGGCCTTGCCGATGGTTTTCTTTTGCTTCGACTTCGGCAAGATGCGCTGCGCGGCGCCCGCTTCATCGATGACGTCGATCGCCTTGTCGGGCAAATGGCGATCGTTGATGAAGCGCGCCGCCAGTTCGGCTGCCGTCGTCAGGGCCGAAGCCGAGTATTTCACACCATGGTGCTCTTCGAAGCGCGATTTCAGGCCGCGCAGAATCTGTATGGTTTGCTCGACGGTCGGCTCGTTGACGTCCACTTTCTGGAAACGGCGGCTCAAGGCATGATCTTTCTCAAACACGCCGCGGAATTCCGTGTACGTGGTCGCGCCTATGCATTTCAACTGGCCGTTGGCCAGTGCCGGTTTCAGCAGGTTCGATGCGTCCAGGGTGCCGCCCGAGGCCGAGCCCGCACCGATGATGGTGTGGATCTCGTCGATGAACAGGATGCCGTTCGGATTGTCCTTCAATTGTTTCAGCACGGCTTTCAGGCGCTGTTCGAAGTCACCGCGGTATTTGGTACCGGCCAGCAAGGCGCCCATGTCCAGCGAATACACGACGGCATTTTGCAGGATTTCCGGCACATCGCTTTGCGTGATGCGGTAAGCGAGGCCTTCGGCGATGGCCGTCTTGCCCACGCCCGCCTCGCCGACCAGCAGCGGATTGTTCTTGCGGCGGCGGCACAGGATCTGGATCACGCGGTCGACTTCTTCCTCGCGGCCGATCAAGGGGTCGATCTTGCCTTCGGCAGCGGCCTTGTTCAGGTTTTGCGTGAACTGGTCGAGCGGGCTTTCCTTCGGCTGGCCATCGACGGGCGCTTCTTCCACGCCTTCGGAGGCTTTCGCGCTTTCCGTCGACTGGTCCTTGCGCACGCCGTGCGAGATGAAATTGACCACGTCCAGGCGCGTCACGCCCTGCTGGTGCAGGTAGTAAACAGCATGCGAATCCTTTTCGCCGAAGATGGCCACCAGCACATTGGCGCCCGTGACTTCCTTCTTGCCATTTGAGGCAGACTGGACATGCATGATGGCGCGCTGGATCACGCGCTGGAAACCAAGCGTCGGCTGGGTGTCGACTTCGCCCGTGCCAGGCACGGTCGGCGTGTTATCGCCGATGAAATTGGTGAGGGTCTTGCGCAGGTCCTCAATATTGACCGCGCAGGCACGCAACACCTCGGCAGCGGACGGATTGTCCAGCAGTGCCAGCAGTAAATGCTCAACCGTGATGAATTCATGCCGTGCCTGCCGAGCTTCGACAAACGCCATGTGCAAACTTACTTCTAATTCCTGCGCAATCATACTTCCTCCATCACGCACTGCAGGGGGTGCCCCGCCTTGCGCGCATGCGTTAAAACGAACTCCACTTTGGTACACGCTATATCTTTAGAGAACACGCCGCACACTCCTTTGCCGTAGCGATGAACACTGAGCATGATTTGCGTCGCCGTTTCACGGTCCTTGTTGAAATACTCCTGAATGATGGCCACCACAAATTCCATCGGGGTGTAGTCATCATTGAGCAAGGCTACCTGGTAAAGCGGTGGCGGCTTCAGCACTTGCCGCTCCAGCAGGGTTTCTGTGTCGTGCTTGGTTGCCATACGCTTATTCTAATGCTTTCACAGTGGTTGTCATGCGCAATATCTACGCCTTTCCAATTGTTTTCAATCTTACGCGTTTTCTTAATAGTGCGCAGATGGCGACCTTGCTGTCAAAATCAAGAGTTGCTTTTTTGGTTGCCGTGAAGAATTTGCCAATAACGATGGAAAAGCGCTTGACTTCATTATTTATTCCGCCAACAATGCTGTATCGACTGTTGCAGTAATGTACAGCTTGATAAGAAGTGAGACGTCGAGGAGGGGGCAAGAAGCTTCTTGCTTTTATGGCTCGTGTGATTTGTTTTAATTTTGAAAGTTCTTTTTATGGCAACAGGTACAGTTAAGTGGTTCAATGATTCCAAAGGTTTTGGCTTCATCACTCCAGATGACGGCGGCGAAGATTTGTTTGCTCACTTCTCCGCAATCAACATGAACGGTTTCAAGACCCTCAAAGAAGGTCAAAAAGTTCAATTCGAAGTCACGCAAGGCCCTAAAGGCAAGCAAGCTTCCAACATCCAAGCAGCCTAAGCATCGCCGGCCCTCAGATGTGAAAAACCCCGTTTTCGAGCGGGGTTTTTTTTCGTCCGCAGGGTGCGCTGCACCCTGCCCTGCCCCTCGTGTTACATGTGCTCGATCATCACCTCGCCGAAACCGGAGCACGACACTTGCGTCGCGCCCTCCATCAGGCGGGCGAAATCGTAGGTGACGCGCTTCGAGGCAATCGATTTCTGCATCGACGAAATGATCAGGTCGGCCGCTTCCAGCCAGCCCATGTGGCGCAGCATCATTTCCGCTGACAGGATCAGGGAACCGGGGTTCACGTAATCCTTGCCCGCGTACTTAGGCGCCGTGCCGTGCGTCGCCTCGAACATGGCGACGGAGTCGGACAGGTTGGCGCCCGGCGCGATGCCGATGCCGCCCACTTGCGCCGCCAGCGCGTCGGAAATGTAATCGCCGTTCAAATTCAAGGTAGCGATGACGCTGTATTCGGCCGGACGCAACAGGATTTGTTGCAGGAATGCGTCAGCGATGGAATCCTTGACGATGATGTCGCGGCCCGTCTTCGGATTCTTGAACTTGCACCAGGGACCGCCATCGATCAGTTCGGCGCCGAATTCCTTTTGCGCCAGCGCATACGCCCAGTCGCGGAAACCGCCTTCCGTGTACTTCATGATGTTGCCTTTGTGCACGATCGTCACGGATGGCTTGTCATTGTCGATCGCGTACTGGATGGCCTTGCGCACCAGGCGCTGCGTGCCTTCTATGGACACAGGCTTGATGCCCAGGCCCGAGGTGGCCGGGAAGCGGATCTTGGTCACGCCCATTTCATTGATCAGGAAATCCATCAATTTCTTGGCTTCGGGCGAGCCTTGCTGGTATTCGATGCCGGCGTAGATGTCTTCCGAATTTTCACGGAAAATCACCATGTCGGTCTTTTCCGGCTCTTTCACGGGCGACGGCACGCCCGTGAAGTAGCGCACGGGGCGCAGGCAGACATACAGATCCAGCTGCTGGCGCAGCGCCACGTTCAGCGAGCGGATGCCGCCGCCGACGGGCGTGGTCAGCGGGCCCTTGATGGAGACCACGTAATCTTTCAGTACGGCCAAAGTTTCTTCCGGCAGCCACACATCGGGACCGTACACATTCGTCGATTTTTCACCCGCATAGATTTCCATCCAGCTGATCTTGCGCGCGCCGCCGTAAGCCTTGGCCACGGCAGCGTCGATCACCTTGATCATGACCGGACTGATATCGATGCCCGTGCCATCGCCTTCAATGAAGGGAACGATGGGATTATCTGGTACATTCAGCGAAAAATCGGCGTTGACGGTGATTTTTTGGCCGTCAGCAGGTACAGTGATATGTTGATACATCGTGATCTCCGAAGTGGGACACACCGCTGGCGGGCAACACAGGCCGGCGACGCGCTCTGCGGTTGCAGAGTTTACAAAAACAAGTCCGAACAGGGCGGTAACAACGCACTTTAGCAGGGAAAGAACACCCGGGCCATCTGCATCGCACTGCAGAATGCAGCGCCAAAGAACCGTATCGCCACGCTGGCACCAAGTCTTCTATAAGACATAAGACTAGCGTTTCACATTATGCACCAGTATCTTACAGGGCGCCACGCATTTGCGGCGCCAACCAGCGGCCACCATCGTTTGCATCAATTCATTTATCAGCATGCCACTCATTCTCTTCAATAAACCATTCCAGGTCTTGTGCCAATTTTCGCCGCAGGACGGCCGCCTCACCCTGGCTGACCATTTGACCATTCCCGGCATCTACCCGGCCGGCCGGCTCGACGCCGACAGCGAAGGCTTGCTGCTGCTGACGGACGACGGCCGCCTGCAGCACGAAATCAGCCACCCCGACCGCAAGGAAGCGAAAACCTACCTGGTGCAGGTCGACGGCGTGCCCGACGCGGCCAGCCTGGCGCGCCTGCAGGCGCCGCTGGACCTGGGCGACTTCATCACCAAGCCGTGCAAGGCCGTGCGCATCGCCGAGCCGGAATGGCTGTGGCCCCGCAACCCGCCCATCCGCGCGCGCGTCGACAAGCCGACCTCGTGGCTGGCGATCACGTTGAAAGAAGGGAAAAACCGGCAAGTGCGGCGCATGACGGCTGCCGTCGGCCTGCCCACCCTGCGCCTGGTGCGCAGCGCCATCGGCCCGTTCTCGCTGGCCAGCCACCCTCTGCTGCCTGGCGAATGGTGCGAAGTGCCGGCCGAGAACATTGGAAAAGCGTGAGCAGGACAAGAAAAGATGGCTTCAGCACTAAAATTTTGCCAATAAGCACTATTTATTTTTAGATAATGCATTAAAATCATCCCACCTTAACATGATGGAAAAGGAAAGATGATGACAAAAGTAATACTGACGCTGGTCGCCTCCCTGCTTGCCGGCGCCGCATTGGCGCAATCGGGTGCCAAGGTGCACGCTTCCGCAGCGACCGATGCCGTCAAACCGCCCCCCGCATCGGCAGCCAGCCATGCTTCGGCCGCCACCGATGCCATCAAGCCGGTGCCGCCGGCAGCGGCTTCCGTCAACGCGTCCGCTGCGACGGACGCGGCGCGTTCCGGTGCATCGACCAAGGCCTCGGCCGCAACCGATGCGCCGCGCCTGATTCCCCAGGCGCGCAAGACGAAACAGCCAGCCGCTGAAGCAGGCAAGCCGGTGAAATAAGCGTAGGCCCCGGGGTTACGGCAGCAATCATGTTGCTGTAACCCCACGCTTTCTCTGCGGCCAGGCAGCAGGCTTGACCGGGCGCTGCCTGCATGGCTTAATCGCCGCTTCACAGCCACCGTCCCGCTCCATGAAAACTTCCCTTCGCCGTCTCAGCCTGTCCATCGCCCTGATGGCTTGCGCCAGCATTGCGCAAGCGCAAACATCGCAAGGCAAGAGCTTGCAGCTCTCGGCCGGCATGCATTTGATCCAGGCGGAAGTCGCCGCCACGCAAGAACAACGTGAACAAGGCTTGATGTACCGCGAAAAAATGCCGGCCAATGCAGGCATGCTATTCGTTTTTGGCAACCCGTCGACGCAATGCATGTGGATAAAAAACACGCCACTGCCCCTGTCGGTGGCCTTTATCGACGCCAGTGGCAAGATCGTCAACATCGAAGACATGCAAGCGCATACACTCGACAGCCATTGCTCCACCAGGACCGTGCCCGTGCGCTATGCGCTGGAAATGAACCTGGGCTGGTTCAAGCAAAAGAACATCAAGCCAGGTATGAACATCGGCAACTTGCCCGCCTTGCACTAAGCCGTGGCGGCCGGCAGCGGGCAGCTGCCGGAAAACGCGGCAGAAGATGCTCATAAAAAGTGCGCGCGCACGCGAAAAAACCCGCCAGAACGAATCTGCGGGTTTTTGCTTTTCAACCAGTGCCAGCGTACTGGCACAGGCAAGGCCACCTTGGTGGCTTGCCTGCTGGCGAATATTAAGCGGACAGTGCTTTCAAAGCAGCTGCCAGACGGCTCTTATGGCGAGCTGCCTTGTTTTTGTGGATGATCTTCTTGTCAGCGATACGGTCGATGGTCGACACGGATGCTTGGAAGATTGCAGCAGCAGCTGCCTTGTCGCCGCCCTGGATCGCTTTGCGAGCAGCTTTGATAGCCGTGCGCAAGGTCGAACGTTGGGACGAATTGTGTGCGTTTTGCTTAACTGCTTGACGAGCGCGTTTGCGCGCTTGTGCGGTATTTGCCATGGAATTTCCTAAAACAGGGTCAAAGTGCGTTTGCAAACATTAGTGTTTGCCAACCGGTGCGTTCTGTGCGTCTGCCGAACCATGTGTGCCAAACCAGTGCCTGTCAAACATTAGTGTCTGCGTAACAGAATTCTGTACAGCCTTCGATTATAGCGATATTTTCAAGCGGGGGCAAATCAAAAAACCATGTGTGACGTCAAAAACACCTGAAAATGGGCCTGACAAGGGTGAATCAACAGCGATTGTTACCATATTTTAACCGTTTAACGGCACCTCGCCCGGCTATAATCTGCCCCCATGAACTTGCTTAAAACCCTCGCCGCCATCTCCAGCATGACCATGCTGTCCCGTGTAACCGGATTATTGCGCGAAAGCCTGTTCGCGCGCGCCTTTGGCGCCGGCGCGTACACGGACGCCTTCATTGTTGCCTTCCGCATCCCCAACCTGCTGCGCCGCTTGTTTGCCGAGGGTGCATTCTCGCAAGCCTTCGTGCCGATCTTGTCGGAATACAAGAACCAGCATGGCCAGGAAGCTAGCAAACAATTGGCCGACCATGTGGCCACCACCCTGGTCTGGGCCACCCTGCTCGTTTCCCTCATCGGCATCGTCGGTGCGCCGTGGTTCGTGTACGTCATCGCCACGGGCCTGACCAAGGATGCGGGCGCCTTCGATGCGGCCGTGTGGATGACGCGGCTGATGTTCCCTTATATTACCTGCATGTCTTTCGTGGCCCTGGCCGGCGGCATTTTGAATACCTGGCGCGAATTCAAGATTCCCGCGTTTACGCCAGTGTTGCTCAATTTATCATTCATCGCCGCCTCGCTGTTCCTCGCGCCGCACTTGAAACAGCCGATCTATGCCATGGCCATTGCCGTGTTCGCCGGTGGCTTGCTGCAGGTGGCCATCCAGATCCCCGCCCTGATCAAGATCGGCATGCTGCCGCGCCTGTCGCTCAATCCCGCCATCGGCCTGTCCGACGGCGGCGTGCGCCGCGTGCTGAAAAAGATGGGGCCGGCCGTGTTTGCCGTCTCGGCAGCGCAGATCAGCCTGATGATCAACACCAGCATCGCGTCGCGCCTGGCCGAAGGCAGCATTTCCTGGCTGTCGTATGCGGACCGCCTGATGGAGTTCCCTACCGCCATGCTGGGCGTGGCCCTGGGCACCATCTTGCTGCCCAGCCTGTCGAAGGCGAATGTGGATGGCGACAAGACGGAATATTCGGCCCTGCTGGACTGGGGTTTGCGCCTGACTTTCCTGTTGGCACTGCCCGCCGCCGTCGGCATGGCGACCCTGGCCACGCCGCTGATCGCCACGCTCTTTCACTACGGCAAGTTTACGGCCGAATCCGTAACCATGTCGACGCAACCGCTGGTGGCTTACAGCCTGGGCTTGATCGGCATCATCCTCGTGAAAACCCTGGCGCCCGCGTTTTATGCGCGCCAGGACATCCGCACGCCCGTAAAAATCGCCATCGGCGTGCTGATCGCCACGCAGCTGATGAATTTGCTGTTCGTGCCCTACATCGCCGTGGCCGGCCTGGCCCTGTCGATCGGCCTGGGCGCCTGCCTGAACGCCAGCTTCCTGTACTGGGGCTTGCGCAAGCGCGGCATCTACCAGCCGAAACCGGGCTGGGCCAAGTTCTTCCTGCGCCTGCTGCCGGCACTCATCGTGATGGGCGGCGTGGCGGCCTTCGGCGCCCTGCGCATCGACTGGATCGCCATGCAAGCCCATCCGCTGTTGCGGGCCGGCGCGCTGGCCCTGCTGGTGAGCCTGTGCGGCGTAGCCTACTTTGCCACGCTATTCCTCGTTGGCTTCCGCTTCCGCGACTTCAAGCGCCACGCATGACAACATGCGCAGGACGGTGTTGCCGGCGTCACGCCTTGCGCAGATGACCCAGACGAAAAAAAACCCGCCGAGGCGTAATGCCGTTCACTTAAGCAGTTTTTCGTAGAACTCGAGTGGCATAGCGCTTTGGTTTTGCCTTGACGGCCCGGTCGAATTTTCGATCGGGCCGTTCGTCATTCAGAAGACTAACC
>NZ_JBNYXM010000041.1:0-40369 GCF_051380665.1 Janthinobacterium lyxosi | reverse complement strand
CATTATTTCTTGTGAACATTTGATATTTTAAGTTAGACGCCAATCCGAAGATTGACGCTGCACTTACATCAAATGCCCACACTTATCGACTGTTAATTGTTAAAGAACTGTATTCGGTTACTGCTTTCGCGCTATCGACAAAGCGTTGTGTTTGTCAGCTGCGAAGAAGGAAGAGTATGAAGCATTTTGCTACGTCCGTCAACTCCTTCTTTACTACTCATCGCCGTTTCCGGTGAGCCTCAACTGCCGCATTTGACTGCGTCTCATTGGGGAGGCGAACTATAGCAAAGCGCCCCTGTAGAAGCAAGGCTTTTCCGGGGCTTTTGCGGCCAACTGCTACAATTTCGCCCCCTCAGCGCAAATTCGCGTCCCACCATAGAAGATTCACCATGAAACAACAAGCTCAAGGATCAGGCCTGACCCTGAAACGAGCTGGCTTTACCACTGGCTTCGGCGTGCTCGCCGCCACCCTCGGTTCCGCAGTCGGTCTCGGCAATATCTGGAAGTTCCCCTACCTGACGGGCGCCAATGGCGGCGCCGGCTTCCTGCTCATCTATTTACTCGCCACCTTATTGGTAGGCCTGCCCGTGATGATCGCGGAAATCACTCTGGGACGCAGGGCCAAGGTCAACCCGATCTCGACCATGGAACAGCTGGCACCGAAGGGCAAACCCTGGTGGCTGGTTGGCGTGATCGGCATGATCGCCGCTTTCCTGATCGTCGCGTTTTATTCGGAAGTGGTGGGCTGGGTGTTTGCCTACATCGCCAAGGCCATCGATGGCTCCATCCTCAGCAGCGACAGGCAGGTGACGGAAGCGGCCTTCGCTTCGCTGATCAGCAATCCCCTGCAATCGCTGTTCTGGCAATGGGGCGTGCTGCTGTTTATCGGCGGCATATTGATGCTGGGCGTGACCAAGGGTATCGAGGCGATCGCCAAGAAACTCATGCCGCTGCTATTTCTGTTACTACTGCTGCTATGTGCGGTCAGCCTGTCGCTGGATAAGGCCAGCGAAGGCCTGGCCTTTTTGTTTCGTCCTGATTTTTCCAAGCTGACGGCTTCTGTCGTGTTGACGGCCATGGGCCTGGCCTTCTTCAAATTGTCTGTTGGCATGGGCACGATGATGACCTACGGCAGCTATTTCCGCGACGACCAGAATATCCCCGTCACCACCTTGCGCGTGATGGCGGCCGACCTCGGTGTATCGATGCTGGCCGGTATCGCCATCTTCCCCGCCGTGTTCACGTTTGGCTTCGCCCCCAGCGCGGGACCGTCGCTGGTGTTCATCACCATCCCTGCCGTGTTTTCGCAAATTCCCATGGGGCAAGCTCTGATGGTGGTGTTCTTCATCCTGGCCGCCGTGGCCGCCACGGGTGCGATGCTGTCGCTGATGGAAGTGCCCGTGGTGATTTTCCATGAGCGCTTCGGCTGGACGCGCACCAAAGCCACGCTCGTGACCATGCTGCTACTGGCCGTGCTCGGTTCCCTGTGCGCCCTGAGTAACAGCACTTTGGCAGACTTCAAGCTGTTTAATTTGAATATGTTTGATCTGTTCGACTTCGTCTCGTCGAATATCTTCCTGCCCGTGGGCGGCATCGCGATTGCCTTGTTTACAGGCTGGGCCTGGGGCAAGAACCACTTTATTGAGGCGATCAGCAATCACGGCCAGTTGCAGAACAGAGAACTGGCGCATGTGCTGCTGTTCCTGCTGCGCTTTGTCTCGCCCGTGCTGATCCTGATCGTGATGCTGAAAGGTTTGAAAGTCTTTTAACTAGCTCAGTAACTAAAGCACCCGGGTGTAGGTCTGGCGCACCAGCACCCGGTCGCCGCAATCGAAATGCCACCATTCGCTGTTGATGCCAAAGAAGCCCGCCTGGAACATGGCGTCGCGCAACAAGCGGCGGTGTTGCACTTGCTCCTCGGTAATCTCCCCCTTTTCCAGAAAAGACAGCTCCAGTGCCGGATGTGAGCGCTCACTTAAATCATCAAAGCCCGTGCCCATGTCCAGTTCCTGGCCGTCCGGGCCGACTATCGTGATGTCGAGCGCCATACCAAACGAGTGGATGGAGCCACGCGACGGTTCCGCGATGTAGCCGAGCAACTCCGTTCCCTGCAGCGCATCCCACAATTGCTGCTGCACCCGCTGCGGGCGCAGGGCGTCGAGCACCAATAAATGATGATCGGGGCGATGCGCGGCCAGCCAGGCCACGGCCTGTTCCAGGGCAGCGGCCGCATCGCGGTGCAGCCAGGCGCAATCGATGGGGCTGTATAAGTCGCGTCCGACGAAATTGTCGGGCGTGGCATAGCGCAAGTCGACGGCGATGCCGGCGATGCTGCTCAGGTGGCGAAATTGCGGATCGCTGCCGACCGCTTCCAATTGCAAACTTGCAACAGACATCAGACTCCTCTTTCCAGGCAGTTGCGCGCCGCCACGCCGATGCTGTCGGCCAGGCGCCGCGCGCCATGCGACAGCGGCGAGTGGCTCGCCGTCAATAAATACAGTTGGATCGGAATCGTGGGCGCCCAGGGACGGCGCTGCAACCGCTCGGGCGAGCCGGAGGCGGCCGTAAACGGGTCGACCACGGCCATGCCGGCGCCCGCTTCCACCAGGGAACGGGCAATTTGATAGGTTTGCACCACGGTGGAAAAGACAGGGTGGATATCCTGCGCCTCGCAGGCGGCAACCACCAGTTCGCCCAGCGGATCGTTGTCCGCATGGCCGATCAGCTCGCCGCTAAGGCCATGCGCCGTCAAGGGCGTGCCGCAATCGGCCGCATGCCAGGCGCCAGCCGGCGCAATCACCGTCATGACGCCGTGCGCGAGCGGTTCGGCCACGATGCCCGGATGGCGTGGGTCTTGCAGTGATACGGCCAGGTCCGCTTCGCCCAGGCGCAAGGTATTGACGATTTCGCCCGTGTGGTGGGTAGCGAGCTGGCAACGCGTGTGGGGAAAGTCGCGCCGCCACTCGGTCATGGCAAACGGCAAGACGCTGATGGCTATCGTCGGCGTGGAGACCAGGCGGATGGTTTCCACCGCATGGCCCTTCAGGCTGGCCGCCAGGCGGCGGATACCCAGCAAGTCGCGGTTGAGCTTTTCCGTCTCGACAAACAAACGGTGCGCCTCGGGCTTCGGGTACAGCTTGCCTCGTACACGCTCGAACAGCGGCATGCCCAGTTGCAATTCGCAATGCTGCAAGACCTTGGTCACGGCCGGCTGTGAGATATGCAGCACCTGGGCAGCGCCGCTGATGGTGCCAACTTGCATGATGGCGTGAAACACTTCGATATGACGCAGCCGCATGAGCTATTCCTTTACCTTGCTTTGGCCACCTGGGCCGTCAACGTTCAGCATATAAGAAAAAGTCATGGGCTGGAACGGCCATGCTACTTTGCTACAACAGCAGGTGTTGCAACCGCTGGGGCCGGCGTCGTCAGCACTTCCAGCAGGGCCGCCGTTTCACCATCGGGCGTGCCGTCAAACAATGTGTTGCGGTATTTCATCTGGAAGGCGATCAGCACATTGCGCGTCGCTTCATCGAAGATGCCCGTATTCGGCGTGGCATAGCCGTGCTGGGCCAGTTTTTTCTGGAACCAGACGGCGTCCGGCACTTGCTGGTCAAAAATGATTCGCTGCGTGGCCACGCGGTTCGCGTCCGGCCAGACGATCAGGCCCGCAGCGGCCAACTGGCGCCATGGAAACAGGGGACCCGGGTCCTGCTTGCGTTGCGGCGCGATCTCGTTGTGGCCCAGGATATTTTCCGGCGCGATGTTGTAACGTGCCTGGATATCTTTCAACAGCGGAATCAGCTCATCGATCTGCGCCTGCGGGAAGGGATACCACAGGCGGCCTTCCGGCGTGTCCTTGTAGCCAGGGTTGACGATCTCGATACCGATCGAGCTGACATTCAACTGTGTATAAGTCTTCCAGTTACTCACACCCGCGTGATTGGCCTGGCGCGATTCGTCGACCAGCACGTAAAACTTCGGCTTGTCCGTGTCGGTCAGCAAATAATGGCTACTGACCACTTGTTCCGTCAAGATCTTGATCGAACGGGGCAGGTCGCTGACCGTGTAATGGATGACGATGAATTTCACGCGCGGGCTCTGGCTGCGCGCCGTCAAGCTATGGTCGAGGTGCGGCGCGGGCGTGGTACAGGCGGAGAGCAGGGCCACCAGCAGGGCGAGGGCGATTTTTTTCATGAAAGATCCGTGTTCGGGTTAATAAATTGTTCAGTTCTTGCTAGCTGCCCTGGCCGCCACCTTGGCCGCTGCCTCATGTGAACGGGCAACTTTTTGCTCCATCATCAACGATACAGGCAAAGCGGCGCGCATGGCTGCCGCGATAGCCGGGTGCAATTGCGCAGCACGGCCCGCCAGCACCACGGGACGAGGGCCGTAGCGCGCCGTCAGTGCCAGCGCCAGGCGCGCCAGTTCCTGCCCCGCGCGCTGCAAGATGTCCAGCGCCAGCGGGTCGGCGTTCGCACTGGCGGCCACGGCCAGCGCCAGCCGGCCGATGGCGCCCCGGTCCTGGCCATACATGAAGGTGCGCGACAGCGACCAGTCGCTGCCGCCCAGTTGTGCAAACACGGCTTCGGCCATGGGCGAACTTTGCCAGCTGCCGGGTGCTTCGTCTTCGCGGCGCCAGATGTGGCGCAAGGCTTCGCGCGCGATCCAGTAGCCGCCGCCGCCATCGTCAAGCAGCACGCCGCGCCCGCCTGCGCGGTGAAAGCCGCCATCCGCATCGATCCAGGCGGCAATCGAGCCCGTGCCAGCGTAGACCAGATAACCTTCGCCCGGTTCAAAACTGTCGCGATAAGCAATGTCGATATCGTTGCCCACGCTAACGTCAGCGACGTCCAGCGCCAGCAGGGTGGCCAGCGTTTGCGCCAGCACAACATCGTCGCCGCCAAAGCCCGTCAAGCCCGCCACCACGGCACGCGGCTGACCGACAGCCAGCACGGCCTGGCACAGCCGGGCAAACGTGGCGTGCACAGCCGTGCGGCCCGCATCGCTGCTCATTTGCAAGGCAGACAAGCCTTCCACCGCACCGTCGGCCACGATGACGCCGTCAACGGTGGCCAATGCCCAGCGCGTCTGCGTGCCGCCCGCGTCGATGCCCAGGCCCAGCACGGGCACCGCAGTATTGAGCGTAGGGAAGGAAATCATGGCATGAGTGTAAAGCCAAGCTGGGCTTGCAGGCATGAAAGCTTGCGCATGTTTCATGCCTGCAGGTTATGGACTACTGGAGATCCGGCAACAATTACTTGGCAGCGGCCGTAAACGGTGCACGCACGGTGACGCGGGGGCTTTCATTGCCGAGGCGGTCCACGGCGCTGACCACCACCGCATTGACTTTACCGGTGGCATCATCGACCAGGGTCAGCTCGCCCTGCACGCCTGTAACCACGGTAAAGCGCCAGTCTTCCCCATAGCGGGCCCAGACGGCGTACTGGGCCACGGGTTTGCCGCCGCCCGCCGTCAGTTTCACATTCAGGCTGCTGGAGTCGCGGCGCATGGCCAGTACCGGCGTACCGGGCGCTTCCTTGCCCAGCCACGGCGTGGCAGGAATCAGGGCAGGGCTTTGATACACGGTCGCCTTGAGTTGCTCGCTGACACCCTTGCGGTTCTGCATCAGGGGCACCATGCTGAAATGCACTTGTCCATTCGCGCCGGGGCGCGTGCGCGTCACTTCGATCTGCTTGATGATCTCTTGCGGCGTGAAGGACTTGGCGGAATTGTCGATCCGGCTCGTATATAAACCCGGCCACACATGGCGGCCATACGGATTTTGCGCCAGCCAGTAGTCGAGCAGCACGCCAAACGCTTGCGGCGCCTGCGCCACGGGCCAGTACAGCTGCGGCGACAGGTAGTCGAGCCAGCCCTTGGCCAGCCACAGTTCCGCATCCGCATACAATTTATCGTACTGGCTGAAGCCGACGATGCCGGCAGGGCGGCGGTCGGGACGGCCGATACCGAACGGGCTGATGCCGAAGCGCACCCAGCTCTTTTCGCGGTGTATGCCTGTATACAAGGCTTCGATCAGCTGGTTGACGTTCTGGCGGCGCCAGGAAGGGCGATCCAGCTGGCCACCGGCCAGCAGATATTGCTGCCAGGAAGGTTCATCGGGGAACGGCAGTTCGCGCTTGGCACCGCCATTGCCCGCGTCCAGCGCGGCTGTTTCGGCACCGGCGCCGGCGCCAGGCGCGTCGATCGGATACGGATAAAAGTAATCGTCGATGTGCACGCCATCGATATCGTAACGGCGCACCACGTCGAGCACCACGTCCGTCGTGTGCTTGGAAGCGGCGGCGTCGCCCGGATCCATCCACAGGTAGCGCCCGTATTGCTTGACGGACGCCGGGTTGGTGGAAGCGAAACTGTCGCGCGCCAGCGGCGACTTGGCCGTCGCGTGACGGGCCCTGTAAGGGTTGAACCAGGCGTGCAATTCCAGGCCCCGTGCATGCGCCTGCGCCACCCAGAAGGCCAGCGGGTCATACATCGGCAATGGCGGCTGGCCTTGCTTGCCGGTCAGGTACTCCGACCATGGCTCCAGCTGCGATGGGTAAATCGTATCGGCGCTGGGCCGCACCTGCAACACAATCGCGTTCAAATTCAAGGACTTGGCGCGGTCGAGGATGGCGATGGCCTCGGCTTGCTGCTTGGCGACAGGCAAGTTGCTGCGGCTGGGCCAGTCGATATTGGCGACCGTCGAGACCCAGGCGGCGCGGAACTCGCGCGGCGCCGGCGGCGGCACTTCGCCCGTGATGTGCTGCACGGGCGGCACGGCCGGCAAACCCGCTTCGCCCGGCATCACTGCGGAGGGCAGTTTGGTGCTGGTACAGCTGCTGAGCAATGTGGCTGTAGCCAGTGCGGCCAGCACGCCAGCCGTGGCGCCCAGGCGTTTTTTGAAAGTAGACAACAAAACAATTCCTTGCAGTGGTGGAGCGCAGGTCTATCGGTGCGGGCATTTTACTGTGCGCCCGCCATCCTTGCGGGCGCACGGTTCAAAAGAATCAGGCCTCGGCCTTCTTGCCGAATTCGGGATCGATCTTGACCAGCGCGGCCATGATGAAGGCGGGAATCGTGGCGATGCAGACCCAGATGAAGAAATGCTGGTAGCCGAGCATTTGCTGTATCCAGCCGCTGGCCATGCCCGGCAACATCATGCCCAGGGCCATGAAACCCGTGCAAATGGCGTAATGGGCCGTTTTATGCGCGCCATCGGAGACCAGGATCATGTACAACATGTAGGAAGCGAAACCGAAGCCATAGCCAAATTGCTCCAGGGCGATGCCACCGGCGATCACATAGATGCTGCTGGGCAAGGCGCTGGCCAGATAAACAAAGACCAGGTCGGGCAAGTGGACGGACAGTACCATGATCCACAAACAGCGTTTCAAGCCGAAGCGGGAAATGATGAAGCCTCCCAGCAAGCCGCCCAGGGTCAGGGCGATCACGCCGATGGTGCCGTAGACGAGGCCCACCTGTTCCGTGCTGAGGCCCAGGCCACCCTTGGCGACCGGATCGAGCAGGAAGGGTGCGGCCAACTTCAACAGTTGCGCTTCGCCGAGGCGGAACAGCAGCAAAAACCCGAGGATGACGAAAATATCCTTCTTCTTGAAGAAGGCCGCAAAGGTGGCGATGAATTCCTGCAACGGAGAAACACCGGCGCCCTGGATGCTGGGGCGGTCATCCTTGGGTGTCGGTAAAACGAAGTAATGATACAGGAAGAGGGCGATGAACAGACCCGCCAAAATCGCAAACACGACGGACCAGGCCAGTTGCACATTGCCCGTCGCATGCGTCAAATAGCCGGCAAGAAACACCAGGCCGCCCTGGCCGGCGATCATCGCCAGGCGGTAAAACGTGCTGCGCACGCCGACGAAGGCCGCTTGCTGGTGCTCTTCCAGCCCCAGCATATAAAAGCCGTCGGCGGCAATGTCATGCGTGGCGGAACTGAAGGCCATCAACCAGAAGATGGCCAGACTGATCTGAAAAAAGTGCGGCAGCGATGTCGTCAGGGCCACCAGCGCCAGCGCGGCGCCGATCACCAGCTGCAAGCCGACGATCCAGAAGCGCTTGGTGCGGTACATGTCGATGAAGGGCGACCACAGGGGCTTGATGACCCAAGGCAAGTACAGCCAGCTGGTATACAGCGCGATATCCGTATTGCTGAAACCATAGTTCTTGTACATGATCACGGACAAGGTCATGACCACTACATAGGGGATGCCCTGGCCGAAATACAGGGAAGGGATCCACAGCCACGGCTTATCTGCGCGCGCCGGGCCGGTTTGTTTCACTAGCTCCATACATCCTTCTTTGTCTCCCAGACAGAAGAATGCCGCGCCATCGGATCAAGCCGCCAGTGCCGCCCGCACACTGCCGTCCGCGCCGGCCAACAATGCCTGTGCCTGGTTTGTGTTGATTTTTTTGATCAAGGCAACTATCGCCACCTTGACGTGAAATTGGCATTGCTCGAGCACGGTCCTGGCCTGCGCCTCGCTGGCGCCGGTGGCATGCATGGTCAGACGCACCGCCCGCCAGATCAGCTTGGCGTTGGTCGGCTTCAAGTCTACCATCAAGTTTCCGTAAGTTTTATGCAAACCCACCATCAGGGCGCTGGAAATCGTGTTCAGGGTGATTTTTTGCGCCGTGCCCGCTTTCAGGCGCGTGCTGCCGGAAATGACTTCCGTGCCCGTATCGAGCACGATGCCGCATTGCGCCTCGTGCGCTACGGGGGCATCGACATTGTTGGCGATGCCTATCGTCAAGGCGCCCGCCTTGCGCGCGGCCAGCAAGGCGCCCAGCACGTAGGGCGTGGCGCCAGACGCGGCCAGCAGGATCACCACATCATTTACTTGCGGCTGCAGGGCCAGCAAATCCTTCTCGCCTTGCGATAAATCATCTTCCGCCCCTTCGACGGCCGCAAACATGGCGCCCGCGCCGCCGGCCAGGATAGCGACTGCCCGCTCGGGCGGCCAGGAAAACGTGGGATTGAGTTCAACG
The DNA here is from genome assembly GCF_051380665.1 of Janthinobacterium lyxosi. Classification (NCBI taxonomy): domain Bacteria; kingdom Pseudomonadati; phylum Pseudomonadota; class Betaproteobacteria; order Burkholderiales; family Oxalobacteraceae; genus Janthinobacterium; species Janthinobacterium lyxosi. Next base: position 31,363 of record NZ_JBNYXM010000041.1, on the reverse strand, counting down.
CTGTCGAGCACGCCAAGGCGGCCCGAGGTGCCGGCGCCCACATACAGCAGGCGTCCTCCAGCGGCGATACGGGGCAGGGCAGCCGTGATGGCGGCCGCGATCTGCGGCGACGCCAGCCGCACGGCTTCGACAGCCCAGAACTGGTCATCGACCAGTGCCGCCACCAGTTGCTCCACCGGATACAGATCCAGATCCGGATGCCGCCGGCTCGGGGTTTCAGTTTTCAACATGATTTCAGAACATGGTTGAAGGTGAAACCAGTTTAATACCGATGTGCAAGATCAGCCATGAAAGCTTGGCGTGCAGGCATAACGGCAGCTTATGGCTAGTGCAGGAAGGTGGTGTGCTACTTGTACTTCGATACGTTCCCGTTTGTGTCTATACTTTAGCTCGACGCCAACATCAACGACACGCCCCATGATCGCTCGCCAATTGCTGTTCCTGTTTAGCGCCCTTGGCGCCATCAACGGCATTTTCCTGGCCGTCTATTTTTTCAGCCGTCGGCCTCGCTGCCTCGCCGACTGTATGCTCGGTGCATTGCTGCTTGCCGTTGGGGTGCGCACCGCCAAATCCGCCTTCCTCTACTTCAACCCTGCCATCGCAATCGAATTCCGCCAGCTGGGCCTGTCGGCCTGCCTGCTGGTCGGTCCCTTGACCTATCTCTATGTGCGCTCTTTCCTGGCCGGGCTCGCGCAACTGCCGGCCGGCCAACAATGGCGCTGGCATCTCGGCTTGTCCTTCCTGCTGATAGTCATTGGCGTTGCCTTTCCGTATTCCGCGTATCGTCCTGCGTGGGACCTGTCGAGCCATGCCATTCATGTGTTCTGGCTATGCTACCTGCTGGCGACCGCCAAGTTGCTCTGGCAAAGCCGCCATGCATGGCTGAACGACGGACAGCGGATGGCCACCAGCAGCGTGCTCCTGCTGAGCGTCTTTGCAGGCAGCTGTGTCATGCTGGCGGCGTACGCGAGCACGCCGTTCACGTCCTATATTGTCGGCGCCTTGTCGTTCACCTTCTCGCTGCATGTCGCGGTCATGGTCTTTCTGCTGAGAAAGGAAACCTCGACGCCTGCCGATCCGAAGCAGAAGTACCAAAATAGCCGCTTGACGCACGAAGATGCGCTTGCCGTGCTCGCTGCGCTGGAACAACAGATGAGCGGGCAGAAATCCTATCTGAATCCGAACCTCACCCTGGCCCAACTGGCCAAGCGGGCGGGATGCACCCAGGCGCTGGTATCGCAGGTGCTGAATGACAAGCTGAGCAAAAGCTTCAATACCTACATCAACGAATACCGTATCGCCGAAGCGAAACAGGTATTGACCGACGAGCCGCAACTGAACATGGATACCGTTGCCGAGCGCTGCGGATTCAATTCCAGTTCCACCTTCTACTCGACCTTCAAGAAAGTTGCTGGGCAGACGCCCGCCAGCTTCCGGGCCCAATCTGGCCAGGCAGCCAAGGCCATTTCCGCGTAAAACCTCTCCGGAATCGCTATTCCGGAGTCTGAAATCATGTTTGGCGACATCAATTCCCCTGCATTTCGATAACTTATCGACCAGCAACGATCTGAAATAGTCGTTGCTCCGATAAACGCAGTTCTTCATTGAGGGTAAAGTCATGATTCAGTTTTTATTGCGAACGGTACTCGCCTGTTGCTTGCTAAGCATCGCCGCCGTCGGCACCGCCGCAACTGCAGACCAGGACGAAAATGCCATCCGGGAGACCGTGCGCTTGTATCTGCATGGCACCAGCTTCAACGTACAGGACGAGATCAACCAGGCCTTCCATGCCACCGCCCGCCTTTACCTCGACGGCAAAAACGATGCGGAATGGGAGTTGAGCGGTCCGGAATACGCAAAACTCTTTTCCCAAGAGAAAATAGGGCAATTCAATGGGCGTCACGGGCGACTGATCAAGGTGGATGTGAGCGGCAAGGTGGCCACCGCCAAGGCCGAGATCCACCTTCCCCAGCAAGGGGTCCGCTATGTGGATGTATTTCTGTTGAAAAAGATCGCCGGCAACTGGAAGATCGTCAGCAAATCCGCCCATCGCGAGCCAGCAGCCGCGCGCCATGCACGCAAGGTGCTGCTGGTCGTGTCGAATGTGCATCAATATCCCGGCACAAAAATTAACGCAGGCAATAATTTTCCCGAGCTGGCCTATACCTATGATGCATTTCGCAAAGCAGGGTACGCGGTCGACTTCGTCAGTCCCGAGGGTGGCGCCATTCCTTTGGAAATGATCGTCACGTCGGACGAGCTGCTCAAAAAGCATCTGTACGACAGTGATTTCATGTGGGCACTGGCCCATACCAAGCCCGTCTCCGAGGTCAAGGCAGACGAGTATGCGGGCATGGCTTTTGTCGGCGGCGGCGCGGTCACATCGTCGGCATCCCGGAAAACAAGCCGCTCCAGGACATCGCCTTGCGTATCTACGAACAACAAGGCGGGGTGATCGCGGCAATCTGCCATGGCACCGAGGGCATCAAGAACCTGAAGCTCAGTGACGGTACTTTCCTGATCCAGGGCAAGGTGCTCACCTCCTTCCCCGATGCGTTTCTCAACAAGGAATCGCCGATATACAAGGCCTATCCCTTTTCGGCAGAAGCCAGCATCAAGCGCCATGGCGGCATATTCAGGCACGGCGCCAACGGCAAGAGTCACGTCGAGGTCGATGGCCGGCTAGTGACCGGCATGAGCTGGGAGTCGTCCGTCGGCGTGGCGGAATCCATGATGCGCCTGTTCGAGCAGTAGATTTATGGAGCGCGACGCATTTCCGCCACAAAATCATAATGATCGCTGCGGCAATACGAATGCGTGAGTTCCACCGCTTCGCCCGACTCCAGATAGGCGATGCGCGTGATGAACAGCACGGCCTGGCCATCGGGGATGCCCAGCTGCTTGGCCAGCACGTCCGTCGCATTCATGGCACGGATGTGTTGCAAGGCGCGCACGGGGGCCTTCTTGATGCTGCTCAAGTATTCATACAGCGAATCGCCCATGGCAGCCGGCTCTGGCACCACGCTAAAGGGCAGCACGCTCACTTCATACGCCATCACCACGTCGTCGGCCAGGCGCAAGCGCTCCAGACGCGCCACTTTTGTGTTCTGCGCCAGGCCCAGGCTCAGTTGTTCATCGCTGCTGGCGATGACGACTTCGCGCTTGAGCCAGCGCGAACCGGGACGGTAGCCGCGCTGCTGCAGCTGCTCGGAAAAGCTCGACAGGTTCGACAGCGGCTGCTCGATGCGTGGCGCAATATAGTTGCCCGAACCACGGCGGCGCACGACGAGGCCTTGCTCGACGAGCTGGTCGATGGCCTTGCGGGCAGTCACGCGCGATACGTCGAGCAGTTCGGACAGGGTACGTTCAGATGGCAGGGCCTGGTCTACCTGGTAGCGGCCGTTGCGTACGTCATCGCTCAGCTTGCGGGCGATCTGCATATATAAAGGCGAATTGTCATTTAAATCGACCTTGAGTTCTACGCTGGTCTGGCTCATACAGTTCTCCTTGTCCTCCTAGTGTAATAGCGATGGCGCTTGCGCGTAGCCCGTCCGCCCATGAATAAATGGAAAATAGCTATAAATAACGGTTATACACTTAAAAAAACAATGTTTTACCGTACGTATAGCTTTGCATTATAGATAAATAAGCAATTTTCATTAGCGTAGTAAACCATCCCACCCTATGCTGGCAAGGCGTCCATCCACCATGACACAGGAAAAGCATGATCAACAAAATGACTGGATTGCTGGGCTTGCTGCTGCTGGGCACGACCTGGACCGCACTGGCCGCCCCGCCCGGCAGCGGTACTGAGCAGCTCATGCAACACGACCAGCAGCGCGCGCTCGATGCGGCCCTGTCGGCCATCGTCGATGATCCGCTCCATCCGCTGGCGAGCCTGTCCGTGCTGGCCATTCGCCAGGGCAAGGTGTCGTATCAGCAGCAATTTGGCTACCGGCACATCGGCGTTACGCCAGCGGACAGCTTGCCCGTGACGCCGGCCACCCTGTTTCGCATCGCCTCCGTATCGAAGATGATGACCACCCTGGGTCTGATGCGGCTGGTGGAGCAGGGCAAGCTGAGCCTGGATCAGGACGTGGGCATCTATCTGGGCTTTTCCCTGCGCAACCCGCACTTTCCCCAGCAAGCCGTGACCCTGCGCAGCTTGCTCAGCCACACGTCCTCGCTGCGCGACGCTGGCGGCTACGCATGGGGACCAGAACGCAGCCTGCGCGACGTGTTTACCGCTGGGGGCGACAGCATGTGGGATCGTGCCGCAGCGCCGGGCCGCTATTTTACGTATGCCAACCTGAACTGGGGCGTGATCGGCACCGTGATGGAAAAAGTCACGGGCGAGCGCTTCGATCTGCTGATGCGGCGTTTGCTGCTCGACCCCCTCGATGTGCGCGGCGGCTACAATCCGGCGGCATTTTCCACGGACGAGGTGGTGAACACGGCCACCTTGTACCGCAAGCGCACGCTCGACACGGAACAGTGGCGACCAGCCGGCCCCTGGATCGCCCAGGCCGACGATTTTTACAAGCATCCACCCGCCGTGCCCGCTGGCCTGGCCAACTATGTGATCGGCAGCAACGCCACCGTCTTCAGTCCCACGGGCGGCTTGCGCATTTCCGCCGCAGGCCTCTGCACGGTCATGCAGATGCTGCTCGACGGTGGCCGCCACCAGGGCAAACAACTATTGCAGCCGGCCAGCCTCGCGCTGATGTTTGGCCGCCAATGGCAGCTGGCGCCCGATGGCGACATTGGCGGCAATGGCGACAGCGAACGGGGCCTGTACCGCGCCTGGGGCCTGGGCAACCAGCAATTCGATGCGCTGGCGGGGCAGGGCAACGGCCTGGTCGAGGGCGCCAGTTTTCATGCGGTCGGCCACCTGGGCGACGCGTATGGCCTCGTCTCCGCCTTCGTGCTCGATTTGAAGAACAAGAATGGCATGGTGGTGCTGGTGGGCGGCACGGGCAGCGATCCCGAGCGCTATCCTGGCACCTATTCCGCCATGGGGCGCAGCGAGGAATTGATACTCACCACCTTATACCGTGGTGCGATTGGCAATAATGAATAATTCGCACAAAAATAGTGCATTCCTGAAAGTTATGGCTGCACCATGATGTTTCATTGGCTCCCTGAACGGCCAGCCTCTAAGCTCTTCCCGAATGCTCCCGCACCATGGGAGCGCAACGCAGCGAGGCAACATGCAGCAACAAGTCATCATCATCGGCGGCGGCGTCGTCGGCCTGACATCGGCCTGGTGGCTGGCCGAGGCCGGCTACAAGGTCACTTTACTCGAACGCAATGAACAGGTGGCGATCGCCGCCAGTTACCGCAATGGCGGCCAGCTCAGCTATCGCTATGTAGCGCCCCTGGCGGACGCGGGCGTCCCCTTCAAAGCCCTGCAATGGCTGCTGCAGAAAGATGGCCCGTTGCGCTTCCGTCCCGAAGCGGACTGGCGCCAATGGCGCTGGATGGCCAGTTTCTTGCGCAATTGCAACAGCGCCAGCAATGCCCGCACGACAGCCAAGCTGCTGCAATTGGGAGAATGGAGCCGCGCCGGCATGGCGCAGCTGGAACTGAGCGTGCCGCCCGAAGCGTATGCCTGGCGCGATGCGGGCAAGCTCATCGTCTACCGTTCGCCGGCCATCTTTCAGCGGGCCGTGGCCCGGCCCGAGTCGGAAGAGGCGCGCATTGTCCTGTCCCCCGCAGAAGCGGTGCGGCGCGAACCGGCGCTGGCCGCCCTGCAGGGTTCACTGGCGGGCGGCATCTTCACGCAAGGCGAAGCGGTGGCCGATTGCCACGCCTTTTGCCTGGCGCTGGAAGCGCGCTTGCTGCAGCACCCGAATTGTTCGCTGATATTAAAAGGCGAGGCGCGCCGCCTGGTCATGCGCAATGGCAAGATCGCGGGCGTCGACACCAGCCTGGGCTTGCTGGAAGCGGATCACTACGTGCTGGCAGCCGGCATCCAGAGCCGCGACCTGGCCGCCACGGCGGGCATCTACCTGCCCCTGTACCCCTTGAAAGGCTACAGCCTGACGGCGCCCATCCGCGCGCAAGACCGTGCGCCCGAGATCAGCATCACGGATTTCGAACGCAAGGTGCTGTATGCGCGCATCGGTGGCGACTTGCGCGTGGCGGCCATGGTCGACATGGTGGGCGCCGACAACAGCATCGACTGGAACCGCATCGCCGGCCTGACGCGCCTGGCGCGCGAAGCCATGCCGCACGGCGCCGATTACGACCAGGCCACGGCCTGGGCCGGCCTGCGCCCCGCCACGCCGAACAGCGCGCCGCTGGTGGGCACCAGCAAAGTTGGCAATCTGTGGCTCAACGTGGGCCATGGCCCGCTGGGTTTTACCTTCGCCGCCGGCACGGCGCGCATTCTGGCCGATCTCATGGCCGGCAAGGCGCCGCCGTTTGCGCTGGACTTCCTCAGTCCTCGAAAATAAGCAGACCAGCGGCGGCGACCGATGCCGCCGTTATGGCGGATAATTGCGGAACTTTCCTGTTCCCTCTTTTCCGTTCCTTATTGCCAGCGCATGCCCACACCTTCGACATCTGCCGCCTGCCCCTGTGGCGGCGCCTCCTACGCCAGCTGCTGCGGCCCGTATATCGCGGGCACTGCCTTGCCGCCCACGGCCGAAGCGCTGATGCGCTCGCGCTATACGGCATTTACCTTGCGCGATGAGCCCTATCTGCGCACTACCTGGCACGCCAGCACCCGCCCCGGCGACGCTTTATTCGCGGAAGAAGAAAAAGTCCACTGGCTGGGACTTGAGGTAAAATCTGCTTTACGTTTACGTCAACGTAAAGCAGAATCAGCAGATCAAGCTGAAGAGATACACCGCGACAGCGTGGAATTCGTGGCCCGCTACAAGGTCAACGGCCGCGCGCACCGCCTGCATGAAGTGAGCCGCTTCGTGCGCGAGGCGCAAGAGGGCGGTGGTGCCCTGCGCTGGTTTTATCTCGACGGCAGTTTTCCCGAATAGCGCGACCCGAGATACCGGGCGATCATAAAAAGGAACCGCAATGCCGCACATCGAAAGCAAACTCAATCCGCGCAGTGAAGATTTCAAGGCCAATGCCGCGGCCATGCAAGCCATCGTCGACGATTTGCGCGACAAGGTCGAGAAAATCGCGGCCGGCGGCGGCGAAGCGGCGGCCGCCAAGCATCTGGCGCGCGGAAAACTGCTGCCGCGCGACCGCGTGCAGATGCTGCTCGATCCCGGCACGCCCTTCCTCGAGTTTTCCCAGATGGCGGCCTACGCCATGTACCAGGACGCCAAGGGCGTCGATGCGGCGCCTAGCGCCGGCATCATCACCGGCATCGGCCGCGTCTCGGGCCAGGAATGCGTCATCGTCTGCAACGACGCCACCGTCAAGGGCGGCACGTATTACCCGATGACGGTCAAAAAGCACTTGCGCGCCCAGGAAATCGCCGACCAGAACAATCTGCCCTGCATCTACCTGGTCGACTCGGGCGGCGCCAACCTGCCGAACCAGGACGACGTCTTCCCCGACCGCGACCATTTCGGCCGCATCTTCTATAACCAGGCGAACCTGTCAGCCAAGGGCATCCCGCAAATCGCCGTGGTGATGGGTTCTTGCACGGCGGGCGGCGCCTACGTGCCAGCCATGAGCGATGAATCGATCATCGTCAAGGAGCAGGGCACGATTTTCCTCGGCGGCCCGCCACTGGTGAAAGCGGCGACGGGTGAAGTGGTAACGGCCGAAGACCTGGGCGGCGGCGACGTGCATACGCGTTTGTCCGGCGTGGTCGACCATCTGGCGCAGAACGACTTGCACGCGCTGTCGCTGGCGCGCACCATCGTCTCGAACCTGAACCGCACGAAGCCGCAGCAGATGGCCTTGCGTGAATCCGTCGAGCCGAAATACCCGACGCAGGAACTGTATGGCGTGATCCCCGTCGACACGCGCAAGCCCTTCGACGTGAGGGAGGTGATCGCGCGCATCGTCGACGGCAGCGATTTCGACGAATTCAAGGCCCGCTACGGCACCACCCTGATCTGCGGTTTTGCGCACATCTATGGCGTCAAGGTGGGCATCATCGCCAACAACGGCATTCTGTTCTCCGAATCGGCCCTGAAAGGCACGCATTTCATCGAATTGTGCTGCCAGCGCAAGATCCCGCTCGTCTTCCTGCAAAACATCACGGGCTTCATGGTGGGGCGCAAATACGAAAACGAGGGCATCGCCCGCAATGGCGCCAAGATGGTCACGGCCGTCGCCACGGCCGCCGTGCCGAAGTTCACGGTGATCATCGGCGGCAGCTTCGGCGCCGGCAATTACGGCATGTGCGGCCGCGCGTTTTCTCCCCGCTTCATGTGGATGTGGCCCAATGCGCGCATTTCCGTCATGGGCGGCGACCAGGCGGCCTCCGTGCTGGCCACCGTCAAGCGCGACGGCATCGAAGGCAAGGGCGGCGCATGGAGCGCGGAAGAAGAAGCCGCCTTCAAGCAGCCGATCAAGGATCAATACGAACACCAGGGCCACCCATACTATGCCACCGCGCGCCTGTGGGACGATGGCGTGATCGACCCGGCCGACACCCGCATGGTGCTGGGCCTGGGCCTGTCGGCCGCCTTGAACGCGGAAATCCCGGACACGAAGTTCGGCGTATTTCGTATGTAACCGGCAATAAGGGAGAAACCATGGAATTTGAAACCTTAAAGCTGGTCATCGAGGGCAATGTCGCCACCGTGACCCTGAACCGCCCCGACGTGCGCAACGCCTTCAACGAAACGACGATCGCCGAACTGGCGCGCGCTTTCGACGGCCTGGGGCGCAGCGAGATGGTGCGCGCCATCGTGCTGGCGGCGAATGGCGCCGCCTTTTGCGCCGGCGCGGACTTGAACTGGATGAAGAAGATGGCAGGCTACACGCATGCCGAAAACCAGGCCGACGCGCTGCAGCTGGCGCAGATGCTGCGCACGATTTACCTGTGTCCCAAGCCCGTGGTGGCAAAGATCCAGGGCGACTGCTATGCGGGCGGCATGGGTCTGGTCGCCGCATGCGATATCATTCTGGTTGCGGAAGACGTGCATTTCTGCCTGAGCGAAGTGCGGCTGGGACTGATCCCGGCCACTATTTCACCGTATGTCATCAAGGCCATGGGCGAAAACGCGGCACGCCGCTATTTCCTGACCGCCGAGCGATTCTCCGCCCAGGAAGCGCTACGCATCGGCTTTGCCCACGAGGTAGTCGCAGCAAGCGCACTGGACGCGAAAACCGCCGAGGTGCTGAAAGCGTTGACGGGCAACAGCCCGCACGCCGTGGCGCAAGCGAAAACGCTGGTGCGCGAGATCGCCGGCCAGCCGGTCGACGACGCGCTGCTGGCGGACACGGCCGAGCGCATCGCGCAGATCCGCGCCTCGGAGCAGGGACGCGAAGGCGTGCAATCGTTCCTCGACAAGCGCAAGCCGAGTTGGCTCATGGGCTAGCGCATGGACTAAGAAAATCATTGGAGCAGTTTTGAAAGCAGAAAAACAATCGGGCTGGGTCGAACGCAGTCTGCGCAGCGTGTGGCACCCTTGCACGCAAATGCAGCATCACGCATCGGCTAACGACGCGGTTCCGCTCATCCCCGTCAGCCACGGCCGCGGCGCCTGGCTGTATGACCACGAAGGCCGACGCTACCTGGACGCCATCAGCTCCTGGTGGGTGAACCTGTTCGGCCATGCCAATCCGCGCATCAATGCGGAACTGAAGGATCAACTGGACCGGCTGGAACATGCCATGCTGGCCGGTTTCACGCATGAACCGGTGATCGAACTGTCGGAAAAACTCTCCGCCTTGACGGGCGGCGTGCTCGGTCACAGCTTTTACGCCTCCGACGGCGCCTCGGCCGTGGAAATCGCCCTGAAAATGAGCTTTCACGCGTGGCGCAACAGCGGCAAGAGCGAGAAACAGGAATTCGTCTGTTTAAAAGGCAGCTACCACGGCGAAACCATCGGCGCGCTGGCCGTCACCGATGTCGCCCTGTTCAAGGATGCCTACGGCCCCTTGCTGCGTGCGTCAACGACGGTGATGTCGCCCGACTTCCGCCAGGCAGTCGAAGGCGAATCGGCGCAAGACGTGGCGCGCCGCGCCGCCGCCGACGTGGAACGCCTGTTCCAGGAAAAATCGGACAAAATCGCCGCCATCATCATCGAGCCGCTGGTGCAGTGCGCCAGCGGCATGGCCATGCACGACCCCTTGTACCTGTCGCTGGTGCGCGCCCTGTGCGACCGCTATCAAGTCCACCTGATCCTTGATGAAATCGCCGTCGGTTGCGGCCGCACGGGCACTTTCTTCGCCTGCGAACAGGCCGGCATCTGGCCGGACTTCGTCTGCCTGTCGAAAGGCATCAGCGGCGGCTACCTGCCTTTATCGCTGGTGATGACGCGCGAAGACATCTACCAGGCGTTCTACAGCACCGACGTGCGGCGCGGCTTTTTGCATTCGCACTCGTATACGGGCAACCCGCTGGCCTGCCGCGCGGCACTGGCGACCCTGTCGATTTTCGAGGAAGACGATGTGCTGGTGGCCAACCGGGAGCGCGCCGCCAAGATCACGCACGCCCTGGCGCCGCTGGCGCAGCATGAAAAAGTAAAACACTTCCGCCAGCAGGGCATGATCTGGGCCTTTGACGCCATCGATGCGGCGCCCGATTTTTCGCGCCGCTTCTTCAGCACGGCGCTGGAACATGAACTGCTGATGCGCCCCATCGGTTCGACCGTCTACCTGATGCCGCCGTACATCCTCGACGACGCAGAAATCGCGGGCCTGGGCCAGCAAACGCTGGCCGTCTTCAACAAAGTGATCGGAGCCTGAGATGGAGCTGATCACGCGATTACAACAGCAGTTGCAGGGGCTGGAAGAGCGCAGCCTGATCCGCCGCCGCCGCACCGTCGACACGCCCTGCGCGCCGCGCCTGACGGTGGACGGACGCGACATGCTGGCCTTTTGCAGCAATGACTACCTGGGCCTGGCGTCGCATCCGCGCATCGTGGACGCGCTGAAAGAGGGCGCCGACCTGTATGGCGCCGGCAGCGGCGCTTCGCACCTGATCAGTGGCCATAGCCGCGCCCACGCACAGCTGGAAGAGCGCCTGGCCGCTTTCGTGGGCGCCAACCTGGAACAGGCGCGCGCTCTGTATTTCTGCACCGGCTACATGGCTAATTTAGCTGTGCTGACCGCCCTGGCGGCGGGCGATGCGCAGGCCGAGATTTTTTCGGAAGCGCTGAACCATGCCTCGCTGATCGACGGCACGCGCCTGGCCCGTGTGAAAACGCGCGTGTATCCGCATGCGGACCTGGACGCGCTGGCGGCCCTGCTGACGGCCAGCACGGCAACAACCAAGATCGTCGTCACCGACAGCATCTTCAGCATGGACGGTGACCTGGCGCCGCTGCCCGCGCTGCTGGCCCTGTGCGAGCAGCACGGCGCCTGGCTGGTGGTCGACGACGCGCACGGCTTCGGCGCGCTGGGCGACAACGGCCGCGGCGCGCTGGAACACTTCGGCCTGCAGTCGCCGCACCTGGTGTATGTGGGAACGCTGGGCAAATCGGCCGGCGTGGGCGGCGCCTTTGTTTGCGCGCATGAGGCCGTGATCGAAACCCTGATCCAGAAGGCGCGTCCGTACATCTTCACCACGGCGGCCGCGCCCGCGCTGGCGCATGCGCTGCTGGCCAGCCTGGACATCATCGCCGGTGATGAAGGAAAACAACGTCGGGGGCACCTGGCGGCGCTGGTGGCGCAATGGAACGAGGGCTTGCAGCTGCAACGCTGGCAAGCCTTGCCGTCAATGAGCGCCATCCAGCCCGTCATCATCGGCGAAAACGCGGAAATGATGGGCATCGCCGCCCAACTGTACCAGCAGGGGCTGTGGGTCGGCGCGATCCGCCCGCCTACCGTGCCTGCAGGTACGGCGCGCCTGCGCGTGACCCTGTCAGCCGGCCACACGGCGCAGGAAGTCGCGCAATTGATCAACGCAGTCAACACCCTGGAAAGGACTCGCCATGAGCCTTGATGATCCTGTCCTGGCAGAAGTGACCGCAGTACCGGCCGTACGGCCGGCACCCGCTGCCACCGGCCTGCCATCGCGCTTTGCCTGTTTCGTCACCGGTACCGACACGGAAATCGGCAAGACCCTGACGTCGTCGGCCCTGCTGCACGCGCTGGTCGCGCGCGGCGTGCGCGCCTGCGGCATGAAGCCCGTGGCCGCCGGCGCCGAGATGCGCGACGGCGAACTGCATAATGATGACGCCGACAGCCTGATCGCCGCCGGCAACGTCACCATGCTGCGCAACCTGACCACGCCCTACATGCTGAAGGAGCCGGCCGCACCGCACATCGCCGCCGCTCTCGAAGGCGTGTGTATCGAATCGGTGCCGATTCTGGCCGCCTACCTGGAAATCGCCGCCGCCTCGGACGCCGTCGTGGTCGAAGGCGTGGGCGGTTTCCGCGTGCCGCTGTCGCCCGGTTTCGACTCGGCCGACCTGGCGCAGCAGCTCGATTTGCCGGTGATCCTGGTGGTCGGCATGCGCCTCGGTTGCATCAGCCAGGCCTTGCTGACGCTGGAAGCCATCGAAGCGCGCGGCCTGACCGTGGTCGGCTGGGTCGCCAACACCCTGGAAGTGGAAATGCGCTTCCTCGACGAAAACATCGATGCACTGATCGAGCGCATCCCGGCGCCGCTGCTGGGCAAGGTGCCGCGCCTGGCGCAACCGGGCGCAGAAGCGGCGGCGGCGTATCTCGATTTCACCGGCTTGCCCAACTGGCCGGCGCAACATCCAAACACTTAATGTATCTAAAAAATAGAAGCGAAGGAATCACATGTCTCACGTCCAAGAAGCAGCAAAAACCGTCGAACTGCACCGCCCTGCGGCGCGCATCACCGTGCCGGAAGCGGCCACCTGGCCCGTCGCCGATGTGCTGGCCCTGTTCGACCTGCCATTCAATGACCTGATGTTCAAGGCCCAGCAAACCCACCGCATCAACTTCCCCGATGGCGACGTGGAACTGGCGACCCTGTTGTCGATCAAGACGGGCGGCTGCGAGGAAGACTGCGGCTACTGCCCGCAGGCGGCCCGCTACGACACGGGAGTGGAAGCGAAAAAAATCCTCGACATCGACACGGTGCTCGACGCGGCCCGCCAGGCGAAAGCCAACGGCGCCACGCGCTTTTGCATGGGCGCCGCCTGGCGCAGCCCGAAAGAGCGCGACATGGAAAAAGTCGAAGAGATGGTGACCAAGGTCAAGGCGCTGGGCCTGGAAACCTGCGCTACTTTGGGCATGCTGGAAGAAGGCCAGGCAGACCGCCTGAAAAACGCGGGCCTCGACTTCTATAACCATAACCTGGACACGGCGCCCGAGTTCTACGACAACGTCATCTCCACGCGCGAATACCAGGACCGCCTCGATACCCTGGGCCGCGTGCGCGAAGCAGGCTTGAAAGTGTGCTGCGGCGGCATCGTCGGCATGGGTGAAACGCGTCTGCAACGCGCCGGCCTGATCGCCCAGCTGGCCAATTTGAATCCGTATCCGGAATCGGTGCCCGTCAACCACCTGGTGCAGGTGGAAGGCACGCCTTTGTATGGCCTGGAAGCGCTCGACCCGTTCGAATTCGTGCGCACGATCGCCGTGGCCCGCATCACCATGCCAAAAGCGCGCGTGCGTTTGTCGGCGGGCCGGCGCCAGATGGGCGAAGCCGTACAAGCCATGTGTTTCCTGGCTGGCGCCAATTCCATCTTTTACGGCGACAAGCTGCTCACCACCGACAACCCGGAAGCGGAAGACGACCGCACCCTGCTGGGTAAGCTGGGCCTGCAGACGCGCGGCGCCATGCTGGACTCGGTGCAGAAAGAGAAGTGCGGCTGCTGATCCAGCCCCGGGATGCGCCCCGCCAGGGCGCATCCCCTCCCAGCGACACCTCAGATAAAAAACTTCCAGCCACGAGCTGCAAAGAGAGAGACCATGTTCACTAAAATCCTGATCGCCAACCGCGGCGAAATCGCTTGCCGTGTCGCCGCTACCGCGCGCCGCATGGGCATCCAGACCGTCGCCGTGTATTCCGAAGCGGACGCCAACGCCAAGCACGTCGCCGTGTGCGACGAAGCCGCCTTGATCGGCCCCGCGCCGGCCAAGGAAAGCTATCTGTGCGGCGACAAGATCATCGCCGTGGCGCTGGCCACGGGTGCGCAGGCGATCCACCCCGGCTATGGCTTTTTGTCCGAGAACGCGGATTTCGCCGACGCCTGCCACGCGGCAGGACTCGTCTTCATCGGCCCGCCGGCATCCGCCATGCGCGCCATGGGTTCCAAATCGGCCGCCAAGTCGCTGATGGAAAAGGCGAATGTACCGCTGGTGCCCGGCTACCATGGTGACGAACAGGATGCGGACTTTTTGCACGGCCAAGCCGACAAGATCGGCTACCCCGTCCTGCTGAAGGCGTCCGCTGGCGGCGGCGGCAAGGGTATGCGCGTCATCGAGCACTCCGCCGATTTCAAGGCCGCGCTGGCCTCGTGCAAGCGCGAAGCGGTCAGCTCTTTCGGCGACGACAAGGTGCTGGCCGAAAAATACCTGTCGCGCCCGCGGCATATCGAAATCCAGGTGTTTGCCGACACCCTCGGCAACTGCATCTATCTGTTCGAGCGCGATTGCTCGGTGCAGCGCCGTCACCAGAAGGTGCTGGAAGAAGCGCCGGCGCCGGGCATGCCGTTTGACCGCCGCGCGGCCATGGGCGAAGCGGCCGTTGCCGCTGCCAAGGCTGTCGGCTATGTGGGTGCGGGCACGGTGGAATTCATCGCCAACCAGGATGGCTCGTTCTACTTCATGGAGATGAACACGCGCTTGCAGGTGGAGCACCCGGTGACGGAAATGATCACCGGCACCGACCTGGTGGAATGGCAGTTGCGCGTCGCCTTTGGCGAGCCGCTGCCGAAAAAACAGAGCGAACTGACGATACACGGCCACGCCATCGAGGCGCGCATTTATGCGGAAAATCCGGAAAAGGGCTTCCTGCCATCGATCGGCACCCTGCGCCACATGCAGTCGCCTTCCGCCGTGACGTTCGAGCTGGGTGGCACGCTGGTTCCGGCCGCCGTACGCATCGATTCGGGCGTGCGCGAGGGCGATGCGATTTCGCCATTCTACGACCCGATGATTGCCAAGCTGATCGTCTGGGGCGCGGACCGCCGCGAGGCGCTGGCGCGCATGGCGCAGGCGCTGGCCGAATACCAGATCGTGGGCCTGGCCAGCAATATCGCCTTTTTGAAACGCCTGGTCGAAGGCCATGCATTTGCCAGCGCGGACCTCGATACGGGTTTGATCGAGCGCAATCAAGACACGCTGTTCCCCGCCCTGCAGGCAGCGCCCGACACGGCCCTGGCGCTGGCGTCCGTCGCCTTGCTGCTGGAAGAAAAAGCGGCTGCGGAAACGCAGTCGACGCACCGCGCCGACCCGTGGGGCAATGCACTGGGCTGGCGTTTGAACAGCACCCTGGGACGCAGCCTGTCGTTTGCCGACGACTTCGCGCTGGCCGGCGACAGCAAGGCTTACGTAACACGCGTCGCCTACCAGACGGATGGCTGGCTGTTCAACGGCCAGCCCCTGACCTTGACGGCGCGCAAAGGCAACGAGCTGCACATCAAGCTCGGTGAGCGTGCCGTGCACGGCACGGTGCTGCGCGACGGCGAGCAGTTCCACGTGTTCACCAATGGCTTGCACACCACCTTGCATTACAGCGATCCGATGGCGCATGCGGGCGAAGTGGAAGCGGAAGGCGGGCGCCTGACGGCACCGATGCCGGGCAAGGTCGTCGCCGTGCTGGTGAACAAGGGCCAGGATGTCAAAAAGGGCGAGCCTTTGGTCATCATGGAAGCGATGAAGATGGAGCACACCATCGCCGCGCCGCACGACGGCCTGGTGGAAGACGTGCTGTACGCCGTCGGCGACCAGGTGGCCGATGGCGCGCCGCTGCTGGCCTTCAAGGCCGCCGCATAGAGGCTGCCACGATGCGCATCCTTTTACAACGTTCGGACGGCAAGGAAGCGGCGTGGATCGCCGATTTCAAGGACTTGCTGCCCGAGGCGGAAATTGTCTTCTGGCGCGAAGGCGACACCTTCGCACCATGCGACTACGCCGTCGTGTGGCAACCGCCTGCGGCCATGCTGCCGGCATTGCGCGAAGTCAAAGCCATCTTCAACACGGGCGCGGGCGTGGACGCGCTCCTGAAATTTGGCGAGGCGCTGCCCACCCACGTGCCGCTGGTGCGCCTGGACGACGCGGGCATGGGCGTTCAGATGGCAGAATATGTGAGCCACGCCGTGCTGCGCCACTTCCGCCGCTTCGACGATTACGAAGCGCAGGGCCGCACCGGCATCTGGCAGCCGCTGCCCGCGTTCGACAAGGCGGATTTTCCCGTCGGCGTGCTGGGCATGGGTGTGCTGGGCACGCGCGTGCTGGGTGCGCTGGCGCAGTTCGAATTTCCCCTGCGGGGCTGGAGCCGCAGCCGCAAGCACATCGATGGCGTCGCGTGCTTCGCGGGCGAAGAGGGGCTCGAGGAATTTTTGCGCAACACCCGCGTGCTGGTGTGCATGCTGCCGCTCACGCCGGAGACGCACAACCTGCTCGACCGCACGCGCCTGTCCATGCTGCTGCCGGGCGCTTACGTCATCAACGTGGCGCGCGGCGCGCACCTCGCCGAGCCGGATTTGCTGACCCTGATCCGCTCCGGGCATATCGCCGGGGCCACGCTCGACGTGTTCCGCAACGAGCCGCTGCCGCAGCAGCACCCGTTCTGGCAAGAACCGCGCATCACCATCACGCCGCATATTTCGGCCGCCACCCTGCGCCGCGAAAGCGTGGCGCAGATCGCCGCCAAGATGCGCCGCCTGCACGCCGGAGACTCTGTCGCCGGCATCGTCAACCGTTTGCAAGGATATTGAGATGAGCAATCAACCGAATTTGCCGAAACAGGTCAAGATCGTCGAAGTGGGTCCGCGCGACGGCCTGCAAAACGAAAAGGAAACCATCAGCGCCGCCGTCAAGATCGAACTGGTCGACCGATTGACGCAGGCGGGCTTCGCCAATATCGAGGCGGCGTCCTTCGTCTCGCCAAAATGGGTGCCGCAGATGGCCACCAGCGCGGAAGTGATGGAAAAGATCGCGCGCCGCGCCGGTACCATGTATTCCGCGCTAACGCCGAACATGCAGGGTTTCGAGGCGGCGCTGGCGGCGAAGGCCGATGAAGTGGTGATCTTCGGCTCCGCCTCCGAGGCGTTCTCGCAAAAGAACATCAACTGCTCGATCGCCGAATCGATCGCCCGCTTCGAAGGCGTGGCCAAGGCGGCCAAGGAACACGGTCTGCGCCTGCGCGGCAGCATCAGCTGCGCCTTCGGCTGTCCCTACCAGGGCGACGTGCCGCTAGACGCCGTGGCCGACGTGGTGGGGCGCATGCGCGACCTGGGTTGCGACGAGATCGACATCGCCGACACCATTGGCGTGGCCACGCCGCGCAAAACGCAGGCGGTGATGCAACGCGCCATCGCGGCCTTCCACGTGGGCGGCCTCTCCGGCCACTTCCACGACACCTACGGACAGGCGCTGGCGAATATCTACGCCAGCCTGGAAACGGGTATCGCGATTTATCATTCGTCCGTTTCCGGCCTGGGCGGCTGCCCCTACGCCAAGGGCGCTACCGGCAATGTGGCCACCGAGGACGTGCTGTACATGATGCAGGGACTGGGGATTTCCACCGGCATCGACCTCGATCTGGTGGTCGATGCGGGCCAGTTCATCTCGCAGCAACTGGGGCGCAAGGGATCTAGCCGCGCCGGCAATGCCATCGCGGCGAAACGCGCAGGCTGAATATGCAGGGCAGGGGCGGCGCGACCCCTGCGGTGTGAATGCAGTGCTCCGCCGTACAGACGAAAAAAAACCCAAGAGCCGAAACTCTTGGGTTTTTTTCTACAAATTTGGTCGGAGTACAAGGATTCGAACCTTGGACCCCCTGGTCCCAAACCAGGTGCGCTACCGGGCTGCGCCACACTCCGAAGACCAAGATAATACAGGCCGTATCGACTTCGGTCAAGGGTCAGGTGAAACTCTGTGTAAATTATTTAGGCGCGGCACTGCAACCCCTGTATTTTTCAGCATGCATGAAATATGCGACACTTACTACGCAAGTTTTCCCGATCAGACATGAAGGCGACGACGGCAATGGATTTCAGTATCGAAAGAAACGGCGGAAGCGACGGTGGCCAGCCCATGCCGAACCGCCGCGGTATCGTGCTGGGCATAGCCGTGTCCTTGCTGCTGCATGGCGCCTTGATCTATCTGTGGCGCCATGTGCAGCCGACCGTGCAGATGGACACGGCCCCGCGCGTGGAATCGATCGCCGTATGGATACGTCCGCTGGCCGCCAAGCCTCCCCCGCCACCGCCACCTGTCGAAGTCGTCAAGCCGAAGCGCGAGCCCAAACCCATCAGCAAGCCGAAACTCGCCACTGCCCGGGAAACGCCAGCGGCGGCCACGGCACCAGCATCCGGCCCGCAAGCCATCACGGTCGTGCCGGCCTCACCGGCCACGCCGGCGGCCAGTGCCGATACCTTCACGCAAGAAACACCGAAATTCGATATGGAGGCGGCCAGGAGGACGGCGCGCAAGATGGCGGGCGAGCGCGACCCGTCCAAGGTGGGCACGGCCGTGGGGCAAATCCCCGACAAGCCCCTACAAACGGAAACCCAGCTGGCGCGCGACATCGCACAAGGCAAACGCGGCGATTGCCGCAGCGCCTATTCAGGCGCAGGCTTGCTGGCGCCCGTGCTGATGTTGCTCGACAAGAAGGACAGCGGCTGCAAGTGGTGAGAGCCCGCTTGACTATACCCATATTGGGTACTAACATACCCAATATGGGTACTTTCGCAGATACATTGTTTTCCAAGACACAGCAGCGCGTGCTGGCCTTGCTCTTTGGCCAGGCGCAACGGTCTTTCTATGCAAATGAAATCATCGCCTTCGCGGCCATAGGCTCGGGCGCCGTGCAACGCGAGCTGGCCAAGCTGGTGAAATCGGCCTTGGTCACGGTGAAAAAAGTGGGCAACCAGAAGCATTACCAGGCCAACCGCGATGCGCCGATCTTCGACGAACTGCGCAGCATCGTGCTGAAAACCTTTGGTGCCGCCGATGTGCTGCGCGTCGCGCTGCAACCGCACTGGCAAGAAATCGACCTGGCCTTTGTGTACGGCTCGATGGCCAAGGGCACGGAACATGCGCACAGCGACATCGACCTGATGGTGATCGGCAGCATGACATCGAACGCCCAGTTGCTGACAGCGCTGCAAGCAGCGCAGCAGCAGTTGGGTCGCAGCATCAACCCGACCTTGTACACGCCAGAAGAATGGCGGCAAAGAATAGACGACGGCAAGTCGTTTATCGTGCGCATCCTCGAACAGCCAAAGATTTTTGTCAAAGGCTCCAACGATGACCTCATCAAGCTCACAGGCGCTGGCGAACCTGGCACGCATCGGCCAGCTCAAGGCTGAGCCAGCGGACGCACGCGAACGCGCAGGCTTGCTGCGCTCGGCCACCGTGCGCCTGCGTGATGCCAGGCAGGCGATACTATCGCTGGAAAGCCGCTTCGACCTGGCGTATAACGCGGCGCATGCGGCCGCCTTGTCTGCGCTGCGCCAACACGGTTATCGCAGCGACAACCGCTATCTCGTCTTCCAAAGCCTGGAGCACACGTTGGGGTTCACGCCACAGCAATGGCTGCTGTTCAATCAGGCGCACAAGAAGCGCAACCTGGCCGAATACGAAGGCGAGCTGGATGTCACGGCAGGCTTTGTCGATGAGCTGATCGAACATGTGGAACTGTTACTCGTGGCGGCAAGGGCGCTGGATGTCCAGCCGCTATCGTGACTCCCTTATTCCTGCCCCTTTAACTGCAACGCCCGTTCATACAGGGCATTTTTCTTGCGGCCCGTGATTTGCGCCGTCAGGTTCGCCGCCTGCTTGACGCTGCACTCGGCCAATAAAATGTTCAGGATGCGCTCCGCTTCCACGTCTTCCGCATCCTGCGCTTCCGTGGCACCTTCGAGCAGCACGACGAACTCTCCCTTTTCACGGTGCGCGTCGGCGCGTATCCAGCTTTCCGCCTCGGACAGGGGGCAGCGGTGGATTTCCTCGAACATTTTCGTCAGTTCGCGCGCGAACACCACCTGGCGCGTGGGCTCGAACGCTTCCACCAGGGCCGTGGCGCAATCGAGGATGCGGTGCGGCGCCTCGTAGAACACCATGGTGGCCGTCACGCCGCGCAGGCTGTGCAGCATGTTTTCGCGCTGCTTGGCCTTGGCCGGCAAGAAGCCGACAAAGTAAAACTGATCATTGAGCAAGCCGCTGGCGGAAATGGCGGTGATGGCCGCCGATGGGCCAGGCAAGGGCAGCACGCGCAAGCCGGCCGCGCGCACGGCGTCGACGATGCGCGCGCCCGGGTCGGAGACGGCGGGCGTGCCCGCATCCGAGACGAGGGCGATGCGCTCGCCGGCGTGCAGGCGGGCAATCAGGGTTTGCGCCACTTCGCGCTCATTATGTTGATGCGCCGCAATCAATGGCTTGTTCAAGCCAAAGCGCGTCAGCAGGTGCGCCGTGTTGCGCGTATCTTCACAGGCGACGGCGTCGGCAAGGCTCAGCAAATGCAGCGCGCGCAGGCTGATATCGGTCACATTGCCGATCGGCGTGGCCACTATATACAATGTTGCGATAGGATAGACCTGGTGCGCCGCCTCTGTCATGATGGGCAGGCTGGCGATGGAACTGATTTCTTGTACGGTCATTTTGGAGGTTAAATGCTTGCTAATAGTGTGAAGTTACTGCTTGTTTGTGCCGCGACCGGCATGCTGAGCGCTTGCAGCACGCCTTGCGACGCGCCCGGGCAATTGTGCGCGCCTATTGAATCTAACACAAGGGCGCTGCCGCCACCGAAGCCGCTGCCACCGCCCGTGCCGCCCAAGCCGCCCGCGCCCGAACCGGTGACGTTTGCCGTGGCCGTGCCCGATATTACCGCGTATGACAGCAATGGCGCGCCGTTGGCGCCCATCAAGACCAAGCCGGCGACCGGCACGCCGCTCGACATGCCAGCGGCCACGGCGCCGGCGCCCGCCGATGGCAATGTGCACCACATCGGCCTGCTGCTGCCGCTGCGCTCGGCTTCCCTGGGCCGGGCCGCCGAATTGCTGCGCGCCGGCTTCATGGCCGCGTATGAGCGCGACCGCAGCGGCTTTGAAGTGACGGTGATCGACACGGGCGATGGCAGCAGCGACGTCCTGAACAAGTTTGCGCAAGCACAGGAAGAACAGGACATCGTCGTGGGGCCTTTGTCGCGCTCGGCCGTGACAGCCGTGGCGAATAGCGACCTGGTGCGCAAGCCGACGATCGCCCTGAACCACCCGGACAACCGCGGCGAGGCGCGCCTGCCGGCCAAGCTGCTGGTGATGGGACTGTCCATCGAGGCCGAAGCACGCCAAGTCGCCGCCTGGGCCGCCAGTGAACAGCCTGGCGCCAGCGCGCTGATCCTGTCGGCCGGTTCGCCCTCGCAGCGCCGCACCAGCGCCGCCTTCAAGCAGGAATGGCTGCGC
Source organism: Janthinobacterium lyxosi (assembly GCF_051380665.1). Lineage (NCBI taxonomy): Bacteria > Pseudomonadati > Pseudomonadota > Betaproteobacteria > Burkholderiales > Oxalobacteraceae > Janthinobacterium > Janthinobacterium lyxosi. The sequence continues at coordinate 9,716 of NZ_JBNYXM010000041.1, read as the reverse complement.
CAGGGCGGCAAGATAGAGACGATGGACTTGACGGCCACGAATGGCTACCTGAGCGATGCCGAGCTGGTGCAGCTGCGCGCGCGCCTGGCCGCGACGCCACCGGGCCTGCTGTTTGCCGCGCTCGACGCCGACCAGGCGCGCCAGCTGCGCGTGGCCATCGGCAGCGATCTGCCCCTGTATGGCACGTCGTCATTGAATCCCGGCGCTGGGCGCGGCGCCAGCGGCCCTGAACTCGACGGCGCGCGCCTGCTGGACCTGCCTTGGCAAGTGCAACGCGACCATCCGCAAGTGATGGTCTATCCACAGCCGCCGCAACCGACCGACAGCCGTTTGACGGCCGACATGCAACGCCTGTACGCGCTGGGCATCGATGCCTTCCGCGTGGCGCGCGAAGTGGCGCTGCGGCCGAACACGCCATTTACCCTTGATGGCGTGACGGGCCGCCTGGCCGTGCGCTTCGAGAACGATCAAAGCGTGTTCGAACGCACGGAGCAAGCCGCCACCTACCAGCAAGGCGTGCTGGGCACCTGGCCGCCGGCCGCGCCCACGCCTGTCGCCTTGCCGCCAGCGCAATAAGAGCACGCCATGCCACCCCTGCCTTTCCAGAATAAGCAGGCGCGGGGACGGCAGGGGGAAGACGATGCGCTCGCGTATCTGTTGCTGCAAGGCTTGGTGCTGCTTGCGCGCAACTACCTGTGCAAGGGCGGCGAGCTGGACCTGATCATGCGCGATGGCCCCGCCATCGTTTTCGTCGAGGTGCGGCTACGCAGCAGTTCAGCCTTCGGCGGCGCCCTGGCCAGCATCACGCCGGCCAAGCAGCGGCGCATGGCGGTGGCGGCGCAAACCTGGCTGTTGACACAAAAAAGCGTACCGCCATGCCGCTTCGACGCACTCGCCATCGATGGCGGGCGCATCAGCTGGCTGAAGAACATCCTCGATATGTAAGCATTTTTAACAGTGCTTGTCCGCCTTGCCGCGCGCCTGCACTATAATCGGCAGACTATGAATAATCAACGCATCCTCTCGCACTTCCACGAAAGTGCCGAACTCAAGATCCAGGCCGCTACCGTACTGGCGCAACCCATTGCGCAGGCGATCGACCTGATGTTTTATGCATTGTCCAACGGCAACAAAATCCTGGCTTGCGGCAACGGCGGTTCCGCCGCCGACTGCCAGCATTTCGCAGCCGAGCTGGTGGGACGCTTCGAACGCGAGCGCTTTCCGCTGCCGGCCCTGGCGCTGACGACGGATACCTCGATCCTGACGGCCGTGGCCAACGACTACAGCTACCGCGAGATCTTCTCGAAGCAGGTGCAAGCCTTCGGCCAGGCCGGCGACATCCTGCTGGCCATCTCCACGTCGGGCAATTCGGCCAACGTGATGGCCGCCGTGGAAGCGGCGCTCGAGCGCGAAATGCGCGTCGTGGCGCTGACGGGCAAGGACGGCGGCGCCATCGGCAAGATGCTGACGGACGCCGACGTGCATATCTGCGTGCCGGCCGAGCGCACGGCGCGCATCCAGGAAGTCCACCTGACCACCATACATTGCATCTGCGACGGCATCGATGTCGCCCTATTCGGAGGAGACGTGAATGACTAAATTCGGTACTGGCCCAGGCTGGAAACGCGTACAACGCCCGCTGGCCACCGCACTCTTGTGCGGCGCCATGCTCACCTCGCTCACCGGCTGCATCGAACTGATGGTCGGCGGCGCAGTGATGGGCGGCGTTGCCGCGGCGGACCGCCGCACTCTGGGCGCCCAGACCGAAGACAAGTCGATTGCCCTCAAGGGCGAGTCGCGCATTCCCTCCATCGTCGGCGATGCAGGCCATGTGAACGTCACCAGCTTCAACCGCCGCGTCCTGCTGACGGGCGAAGTACGCGACGAGGCGATGAAAAATGCCGTCGAGCGCGAAGTGCGCAATATCGAAGGCGTGGAATCGGTGGCCAATGAACTGATCATCGCCGGCCCGGCCAGCTACACCTCGCGCTCGAATGATGCCTTGATTACAGGCAAGGTCAAGGCCAGCCTGGTGGACATGAAAACCATCTCGGCCGCCTCGTTCAAGGTCGTCACCGAGAACGGCACTGTCTTCCTGATGGGCCGAGTAACCCAGCGCGAAGGCACGGTCGCGGCCGACGTGGCGCGCGGCGTGGGCGGCGTGCAGAAAGTGGTCAAGCTGTTCGACTACATTTCGGAAACGGAACTGAAGCAATTGCAGCCCGATCCGCCGCAGCAGCGCACCACGAGCAGCGACAGCGTCAGCCAGTAAGCTGGCATGAGGCCCTCCTCCGTTTGACCTACGGCACGGCGACGATGCGGCAGCTATAATAGTCGCATCGTGGCCGCATCGCCGCGCTTTTCAAGTGAACTTATGTCAACTTCGCCCTCCGCAAGCAAGTCCTGGATCAAACCAGCCCTCATCGCCGTCTTCGTGGCGGGCGTGGCGGCGGCCGCTTATCTGTCGCTGAATGACAAGCAAAGTGCGCCGGACGTGACCTTCCACGGCATCCATGGCGAGAAAATCACCTCGGCCAGCCTGCGCGGCAAGGTCGTGATGGTCAATTTCTGGGCCACCTCGTGCACCACTTGCGTGGCGGAAATGCCGGAGATGGTCGACACCTACAACAAGTACAAGGGGCAGGGACTGGAATTCGTGGCCGTGGCCATGAAATACGATCCGGCCAACTACGTGCTGAACTTCGCCGAAACGCGCCAGCTGCCGTTCAAGGTGGCGCTCGACGTGACGGGCGAGGCGGCCAAGGCCTATGGCGACGTGGCCCTCACGCCCACCACCTTCGTGCTCGACAAGCAGGGCAAGATCCTGAAACGCTATGTGGGCAAGCCGGAATTCGCCGAACTGCACAAGCTGCTGGAAACAGCCATCGCCGGCTAAGACACCGCACACACACGGCATAGAACCTTGTTGCCAGGTGTTGCCAATCTGTTATAACCTTCCCTTGCGTGATCCCATACACCTTGTGAAGGCCAGCCGTGTCCCTAGCCGCTCAATCGCCCGACCCGCAACAACTCAAAGCCTGGCTGCTCGCCGCCGGCAACAGGGACGCCACCGCGTTCCGCCAGCTATATACCTCCACCTCATCGAAACTGTTTGGCTTCGCGCTGCGTATATTGCATAAGCAAGAGCTCGCGGAAGAAGCCTTGCAAGAGGGTTTCGTCGCCATCTGGAACAACGCCGCCACTTACCAGAGCCATCTGGCGGCGCCGATGACGTGGATGGCCACCATCGTGCGCAACAAGGCGTTCGATGTGCTGCGGCGCAGCGACGATACCGTGGAAATCGATGCCGAACAGTTTGATAGCGAAGTCATGAATGCACTCCGAGACCCCCAGGCCACGCCCATCGAATCGCTGCAACTGAGCGGTGACGCCAAGGCGCTGGCGTTTTGCATGTCGGCCCTGGAAGGGCTGCACCGGCAGGTGGTCGCCCTGGCGTTCTATCATGACCTGTCACACAGCGAAGTGGCGCAGCAGATGTCGCTACCGATCGGCACCGTGAAGACCTGGATACGCCGCAGCCTGGAAAGGCTGCGCACGTGCCTGGCGAAACGGGAGGCATCATGAATAGCCGCGGCAATGACGTGTTGCGCCAGAAACTGGCATCCGAATACGTGCTGGGCACCCTGAAAGGGGGCGCGCGGCGGCGTTTCGAAGGCTGGCTGCACAACGACGCCGACTTGCGTAATATCACGGCCGCATGGCGCCAGCGTTTGGAACCGATGGCCGAATTTGCCACGCCCGTGGCGCCGCCCAAGCGCGTCTGGCAGCAGATCGAGCAGCGCTTGCACCTGAAGCAGCAGGGCGGCTGGTCTTTGTTCCGCGATTCGCTGTCGTTCTGGCGTTCGCTGGGCATGGCCTCGAGCGCCATTGCCGCCTTGCTGGTGATCGTCGTGGCCACGCGCCTGCTGGACGCGCCGCAAATCAGCTATGTGGCCAGCCTGACGGACGAGAAAGCCCAAACAGCCCTGCTGCTGACGGCCGACAGCCGCCACGGCGCGCTCGAGGTGCGCATGGTCGGCAACGCGCCCGTGCCGAGCGACAAGGATTTGGAACTGTGGGCCGTGCCGAAGAGCGGCAACCCGCGCTCCTTGGGCTTGCTGGCCGACAAGGGCAACGTGACACTGGCCCTGTCGCAGCGCGCCATCGGCAGCGACGTGGCCTTGCTGGCCGTTACCCTGGAACCGAAAGGCGGTTCGCCCGATCCAAACGGACCGACGGGACCGATTCTCTACAAGGGTAACTGGATAAAAATTTAGTCTTGTTTGGGATATAAAATCATCTGCGTGCAGCGGAACAGGGCAATCGTCTTGCCCGTTTCCTTGCTTTTCACCACGGCATCCCACACTTGCGTGTTGCGGCCCTTGTGCTCGACTTTCGCCGTGCAGGTGAGCGTGCCTTCGCGGGCCGTGCCCAGGTGGTTCGATTTCAACTCGATGGTGGTGAAGTTGCTGGCGCCCTCGGGCAGGTTGACGATGCAGCCATAGCCGGAAGCCGTGTCGGCCAGGGTCACCACGCTGCCCGCGTGCAGATAGCCGTTCGGCGCCAGCAGATGTGGCAGCACGGGCAATTCCGCCGTCAGCTGGCCGTCGCCCACTTGCGTGATGACGATGCCCAGGTGGCCGGGCAAGCGGCCTGTGCCGCGTTCATTCAACATTGCTACGGTGATCTCGGGATTGCTCATGCTGGTCCTTGTGCGGGTGAGTCCGGACAGCGGATCTGCCGGAAAATACTATGATGATAGCAACTTTCCCCGCATCGGCTTGGCGGCCCCTTATTTCCGGCCGCGCCGCCGTTTCCACCACACCAGAGTCCCCGTCAGCAGGAACAGCAAGGGCATCAAACCAAAGACGGTAATGAAACTGCGCCCGGCCACGCCAAATGCCTGGCCCGAGTGCAGGGGGAATTGCCAGCCCAGGAAAACATCGCCGGCCGGCGCCCGCAAGGGATCGCGTATGCGCAGGGGCAAGCCGCTGCGCGCGTCCAGGGTCAGGCGCGTGGCACCGTCGCCGTGGGCAATTTCGTCCGGCTGGCGCACGCGGATCTCGTACGGCTGGTCCTGTTTCACCGGCAGCACGATGCGCGACACGCGCGCTTGCGGATACAGCTGCTGCGCGGCGGCCATGGCCTGGCCCGCATCGAGCAGGGCGCCGTCCTGCTGCACATTCTTGAGCTTTGCCGAGTCCGGCACCGTCGACACGAGCGCCACCAGGGGCACCACCAGCTGCGGCAAATTGAAATAGATGCCGGAAAAGGCCAGCACGGCCAGCACGGGTGCGGCAAAGAAGCCGGCCGCCTTGTGAAACGTGTAATGAAAGCGGGGCCAGGAACCGCCATGCGACACCGTCAGCGCGCGCCGGATGGCCGTCCACTGCAAGCGCGGCCACCACAGATAGATGCCGCTGAGCGCCATCAGCAGCAGGGCCACGCCCGAGATCCCCGTGATGGTTTTGCCCACCTCGCCGGACAATAAATAGCGGTGCAAATGAAACATGCCCGACATCAACAGCGGGCGCGTGAGGCCGAAGCGGCCCCAGTCGCGTTCGCCTTTGACTTGCAGGGTGTAGGGGTCGACCATCACCTGGCGCACGATGGCCTGGCTGAACATGGACGGCTTGCCTGGCTGGCGGTACGAGGCCACGTACACGTCGCGCGCATCGGCCGGCGAATTGAGCTGGGCCGGCTTGCCGTAGGCGGGATCGGCCGCGAGAGTGTCCGCCACCGCTTGCAACGTGCGCGGCGTGACCTGGAACACCTGGCCAGGTGCAGGTGTGCTCGCCTGCAACAAAGTGGGATTGAGCCAGGCATCGAGCTCCGGCATCCAGGCAATGGCGGACCCCGTCAAGCCCAGCAGGACGAACAGGGCGCCGAACCACAGCCCCGCATACAGGTGCAGTTTGCTGATCAACCACTTGCTGGGACGTTTGGACATGGGGAGGCGATTCGGGAAATTTTGGGCTGCGGAACGATAACATGAAAGGCCGGCAGTGAAAATCATGATCAGATGGCATTCTGTCGTACCCACGCAGCGCAAATCACGCAACAAGCGCTGACAATACGGCGATTTTCTTGCTACTATGCGCTCATGTCTTCCCGCCAGCCCACCCGCAAGCTTGCTCATCACGGTGCCGCCGCCCTCGCGCGCACGCCGTGGCAGCTGTGCGTGGCCCTGTTCAGTGCGCTGGCCCTCGTGTTCCTGCTGTCGACGGCCGCTTCGCACCTGCACAAGACCAGCCTCGACGCGGAAGAGTGCGCGCTGTGCGCCACGGTCATCGACAAGGTGGCCGATCTCGCCGTACCGCCGGCCATCGTCGAGCCGCCCGCCCAGTTACTGCCGTACCGCTTGCTGGCCCTCACGCCAGCCGCCCTGGCGCCCGTCGCCGCCCTCGTCCTGCCGCCCGTGCGCGGCCCGCCTGCCGCCTCTCTGTAGTTCCCACGCTGTTTTTCCTTTTTCAGGTTGCCCCTTGTCGTGCTTTCATGCGCGCAGGGCCGCCTGGCGTTGACTATTTTTGAGGTTTACCATGCAACACACTCCCCGCCTGAGCGCGCTGTCGCTCGCCCTTGCCAGCCTGTTTACCGTTTCCGCCCACGCCGCCGAGCCTGCCGAGACCAATACCGATGCTGCCCCACAAGACATGCAAAAAGTCGAAGTCACGTCCGCCCATTTGAAAAGCGCGCGCATCGAGCTGTCGCCGAAAGTTGGCACCACCATCTACAGCATCGACAGCCACATGGTCGACATGCTGGGCCAGGGCGACAATACGCCATTCAATGAAGTGCTGCTGCGCCTGCCGGGCGTATCGCAGGATTCGAAAGGCTCGGGCGCCCTGCACGTGCGCGACGACCATGCCAACGTGCAATACCGCATCAATGGCGTGCAATTACCGGAAAGCATCAGCGGCTTCGGCCAGTCGATCGACACGCGCCTGATCGACAAGACGGATTTCATGACGGGCGCCTTGCCGGCCCAGTTCGGCCTGCGCACGGCGGGCATCGTCGATATTGAAACGAAGGAGGGCGGACTGACGCCAGGCGGGCGCATCGGCATCATGGTCGGTAGCCACGACCATGTGGAACCGAGTGCCGAATTTTTCGGCAGCGTGGGCAAGTTCAATTACTACCTGTCCGGCAGCTACCTGGGCAATTCCCTGGGCGTGGAAAACCCGCAAGCCACGCGCAGCGCCTTGCACGACAAGACGCGCCAGAACAAATCGTTCGGCAGCCTGTCGTATTTCCTTGATGACAACACACGCCTGGGCGCCATGTTCGGCACGTATAACGGCCGCTTCCAGATCCCGAACAACCCCAACCAGGCGCCCGCCTTCTCGCTCGATGACCACAGCGATGCGCAGGCGGGCACGTCCAGCTTGCCGTCATCGCAATTGAATGAAAACCAGCGCGAAGTGAACCGCTTCCTCGTGCTGTCGCTGCAGAAAAGCCTGGGCGACGTCAATTACCAGGTCTCCGCCTTCCACCAGTATTCGGAACTGCACTTCACGCCCGATGTCATTGGCGACCTGATCTACAACGGCGTGGCCTCGGATGCGCGCCGCGCGAGCAGCGCTTCGGGCGCCCAGTTCGATATCAGTTACAAGCTGCACCCGGACCACACCGTGCGCGCGGGCCTGGCCTACACGCGCCAGAAGACGAGCAGCGACAACACGGTGGCCGTCTTCCCCGCCATTGACGGCGCGCAAAGCGCCAGCACGCCCATCACCATTGCCGACAACAGCGGCAAGACAGGCACCCTGGCCAGCTTTTACCTGCAGGATGAATGGCATATCAGCAAGCCCCTGACCCTGAACTATGGCGCCCGCTTCGACAAGGTGTCGGCCTACACCAGCGAGCAGCAATGGAGCCCGCGCGTCAACCTCGCGTATCAGATCGCGCCGGGCACGGCCCTGCACGCCGGCTATTCGCGCTACTTCACGCCGCCGCCGCAGGAATTGGCGGCGCAAGGCAGCATCGACCTGTATGCGAACACGACGAATGCGCCGGAAATCGGCCAGTCGGACAACGTCAAGGCCGAGCGCACGCATTACTACGACGTGGGCATCAGCCACCAGCTGAGTTCGAAACTGACCGTGACGGCGGACGTGTACTATAAAAAGATCAACAACCTGCTGGACGAAGGCCAGTTCGGCCAGGCATTGATCTTGACCCCATTCAACTATGCGGATGGCTACGCCAAGGGCCTGGAACTGTCGGCCATCTACAGCGAGAAAAACTGGGGCCTGTTCCTCAACGCCAGCACGCAAAAGGCGCAGGGACGCAACATCAATTCGGGCCAGGCCCTGTTTGGCGCCGATGAGTTGAACTACATCAGCAAGCACTATGTTTATCTCGATCATGACCAGAAATACACGCTGTCCGGTGGCGGCCATTATCACTTTGGCGATTCGCAAGTGAGCGCTGACTTCCTGTATGGCAGCGGCCTGCGCATGACGCCGGACGGCGGCGCGCCCAATTCCGGCCATCTGCCGAGTTACTTCACCGTCAATACGACGCTCACGCACACGTGGAAAAATACGCCGGTCGGCAAGGTGGAAGGACGGTTGGCCCTGATCAACCTGTTCGATCGGTCGTACCTGCTGCGCGACGGTTCCGGCGTGGGCGTGGGGGCACCGCAGTACGGCGCCCGCCGCAGCTTTTACGCCAGCCTGTCGACGAGTTTTTAAAAGTTACGCGCGAAGACAGCGGCAGGGTGCAACGCCTGCCGCTGTCGGTTGCCGTCCTGCTTCAGCTATCGCCCCAGGCGATGGGCGCCTGCCCGTGCGCCTGAAAATAGGCATTCGCCTGGCTGAACGGCTTGCTGCCAAAGAAACCTTTACTGGCCGACAAGGGAGATGGATGCGGTGCCGCCAGCACCAGGTGCTTGCCGGGGTCGATCAGGGTGCGCTTGGCTTGCGCATGGCCGCCCCACAGGATGAACACGAGATGATTCCGCTCGGCCGACAGCTGGCCGATGGCGCTGTCCGTCAGCTTTTCCCAGCCCTTGGCCGCGTGCGAACCGGCCGCCCCGGCGCGCACGGTCAGCACGCTGTTGAGCAAAAACACCCCTTGCTCTGCCCAGTCCGACAAATCCGTGCGCGTGCGCTCGACGCCTACGTCCGTGGATAATTCCTTGAAGATATTCTGCAAGCTCGGCTGCGCGGGATGGCCGTCCGGCACGGAAAAGCACAAGCCCATGGCCGCGCCGGGCGTGTGATACGGGTCTTGCCCCAGGATCACGACTTTCACCTGCTCGAACGGCGTCAGGTCAAATGCGCGGAAGATGGTTTTACCGGGAGGACAGCACGGCCCCGCCGCATATTCCGCTTTCACGAAGGCCGCCAGGCGTTCCCAGTAGGGCTGGGCGAATTCCCCCTCCAGGCGCGCCTTCCACGATGCGTCGATGCGTACGTCCATGCGTCACCTCATAGCCGATTCGTCCACCATGCTTCGTCAAGCATGCCTTTTCAGCATGCCAGTATAGGACGCTCAGCAGCATGAGGTGGAGACGATACGAACAGGATCGGGTAGGAGGCGGGGCTGCCCCCGCCGTCCTCCCACAACACCGGACGTACGGATCACGTATCCGACGTTTCCTGACTACTGGGTTGCCCCAGCGAGCTTGGTTTCGTGCGTCGTGTCGCCTGTCGGTCTGCAAGCACCTCGGTTACGGCAAAGACTTCCGGTCTCGTCCATTGACCAAGGCC
>NZ_JBNYXM010000040.1:0-41275 GCF_051380665.1 Janthinobacterium lyxosi | reverse complement strand
GCCCAAAGCGCCCGATTACCTCACCGGCATCCCAGCCGTATTTCTCTGACACCGCAGCCATGCCCACGCCCCATTGATAGCACTTCTCTTCCGTGTATACGCCCGCCAGTTCCGGCATGGCCATACCCAGCACCTTGCCGAACATGAAGGGGATTTGCCCCCACGTCTGCGCCGGGTCGATGCCTGGCGGTTGCGGCGGGTCGATAAAGTCGGCGTCAGCCTGGGCACGCTCCCGCTCCTCGCCCATGGCTTCCATGGCGATGCGGTCAAGCGGGTCATTCGGGTCGAGCTTCGGCGGTTCCGCCTGGCTCTCGTTTAAGTCGGCCATGGCCTATCCTTGCGCTAAAAGTGGTTGAAGCCAACCGCCCGGCTTTTTGGCTGGTGGTGGCACGGGCACAGGCTTTTCCGGCGCCTTCGGCACTGGCACAGGTGCTGTAACGGTAACGGTATCGTCCGGTACCGTTACCGTTACAGCCCGCATGCGCCCCCGCAACTTGCTGTTGCGAAAGTCGTTCCGGGTGAAGGTTTGCGCGTTGCAGTCGCTGCAATGGATATAGGCGTGGCCGTTCTTGTCTTCCTTCACCTGGGCATCGGCAAAGTCACAGACAGGGCACGTCACGTGCCCGATGGGTGTTTTTTTCATGATGTACGCGGCCCGCTAGGCCGCGCCCGGTTATTTGCGCTTGGCCGCTGGCTTCTTGGCCTGGGGCTTGCTGGGAACCGGCGCACGCGCCGGGGCTTTTTGTTTCTTGTTCACGATGGTGCTTTTCAGGTAGTCCGCCTGCTGTTCAGGCGGCACGTAGGGATTGCGGTTCATTTCGTCACTTTCATCAGTTCTTGCCATTGCAGGTGAATTGCCAGTTTGCGAAAAAACGCTTTCGCCGGGCCTGGCAAGAAAAACCCGTACTGCCGGTACAGCGCGACGGCTTCGCGCTCTAGCGCGGCGCCCTGTTCGATATTCGTCACTGGTGACGCTCCTTAAGTGGCATTTCGATAAATAAATCCGGGTTGAAGTCGCCAAACTTGTCAAAACAGGCGAAATCGCAGTCGGCGTAATAGGCTAAATCGTGGTGCGGCGGGATTTTTTCCGGCCACGGCGCCCCCTCTTCCCAAAATGGAGCGGCGGCGGGCGTACAGTTATTGACAGGACTCCGAGGACTGCGAAGAGCAACAGCAGCCCCCGTGCGGCGCCAGGTGTAGCGTTTCGATGCATAGGTAATGTCTGGCGCCTGGCGGCAATACACGCCCACCGGCACGGGCCTGTCTGCCAGGCCATACCGGCCCTCGACGGCCTTAATGGGCGCGGCGACGGCGATGCGATAGGCCCGCCCCTGATTGACGCCGCCCTGCGCCCGAATGTACGGGGCAAAATCGGCTGGCTTGGTCACTTCCACCACGCCGTCGGCATCGGTGGCTGTTTCGCGCTGGCACGCCGTCCAGGCTTGCACGACGTGCGCGGGCGCGCTGGCGATGCGCTCTTGTTCCACCCGGCGCAGTTCGCGCCATACCGTCACAGGTGGCTGTCCCATGGGCTGAAATTGGCGAATGCCCCACGTAGCCGCCCAGGCCTCGACGCGCTGGGAGGGCCGGATGACTTCATCGCCCACCATATCGGTGCGCACCTCGCCGTCGTCGTCTCGGTGCGCGTCCACATGGGCGTCATCAATGTTCTTGCCGACGTACTTGGCTATATAGCCCGCCGCCGTACCCAACGCCGGGTCGATCTGCACGAACTTGACACGATTGGCGCGTGCGCCTGGCTCATCGCCGTCTTCGGCCAGCGCGTAGGCCGTGAGCGTTTCCGTCACGCGGTCTACCTTGTCGGCTGGCACGAACATGAGAACGTGCCAATGTGGGCAACCGTCGTGATGCGGTTCGGCAATGCGGAAACCGTAGGGGCGCACGCCATCGCGGGAATTCTTCGCCCGCCATGATGTCCATACGTCCATCAGCGCCTGTTGCGCCTCGCGGGGCGTGGCGCCGTTGTACTTGGGATTCAATGTTCCACTCTTGGCCAACACCGCGTGATACTTCGACGGCGCCGTGAGCGTAACGAAAAGGCCGACATGACCCAACTCTGCCGCAACCTCTTCACAGCCTGCCATGCGCAGCATCAATTCGCCGCGGCGAATAGATTTGTTGCTTGTGGACTTGGCCGCCAGCGCCGACAGCGCAAATTCCTGGCCGTCCTCGTTCGTCATCGTCATTGCATCGAGCGCCTTGGCATTGCGGCGGTTTTGCGCCAGGCGTCGCTTGACCGTCTCGTCGCTGCAATAGGCGCCAGCGCGCACCGACACAAAGCCCAGGCGGATAGCGGCATGCTCAAAGGCGCGACCATGCACACGGCGCAAGCTCTTGCGCCACCACCCGGCATCGTTGCATCGGTAGATGAATTGCTTGTCGTCGGACTCGTCCGGCACTTCCATACCGCGATCCGTGACCATCCAGGCGAGGCGTGCGCGCAAGGCTTTCAGGTCGTGAATGGTGGCGGCCTGGCTGATGCAGTCGTTTGCGTAGCGTTCAGCCAGGATGCAGATTTGTGCGTCCGTAGCGTCCAGCGGTAGCGGCGCGTCTGTCACCTCGTCCAGCAAGGCGGAAAGCTGTTTGTAACGTGCAGGCATGGCGCCAATGGCGCCCTCTTGCGCCGCATGCAGTTCCTTGTATGCGCGTGCGGCCCAGCGCGCAGGCAAGCCCTTGACCGTGCGTATGCCGTTTTCTTGCTGAATGGTCGGCATCAGTGCAACACCGTTGTGCGGGGTTCAGTGTCGCGCATGCAATTTTCCGCCATGGACAGATGCACCATCATGGATTGCAGCGCTCCAGTGATGCTGGCGCGCTCGTTACGAGAAAATTTTGTGAGGTCGTCTTCGGCGCGCTCGCGTGGCATTTCAGCAAAGGCCAGCACCAGGCGGCGGACTTGCACCGGCAGCAGGAGCCAAATGGTAATGCGCGCCTCTTCCACTTTTTCAGCGGCAACCAACGCGGCGACTTCGGCGGGGGCAGTAATGACGCGCATTATCGTTTCCTCAGCAGTTGAGTGCGGATCAGATGCGCGACAACGGCGCTTTGCTGTTTGTCTTTGAATTTGAGCCAGGCCATGAAATCGGCGTGCAGCGCCTCAGGCAGTTGTACGGTCATGACCACGAGGCCATTGCGCTCCACATAGGCGCGCTGGCGGGCGGCTGCGTTTGCGTAAATCGCTTTTCTCCCCCGCTTTTTCGTCACCATTGGCGGTTTGATGCCTGGCAGTTCCAGGGTATGGTTGTCGATAGGCTGGCGCATAATTAGCTCAACTCCCGTATTGAATTGAGCAGCGCTTCACGGCGCATCTTGAGATTTGCCGCGATGTAGAACGGTAGGCTTTTATCCCCAAGCATTACCAACAAGGCCGCCCGCCGCTCTTGCGCGGCACTAATCAACTCTTCGGCCATGAAGGGCGTAAGAGTAGGCTTTTTGTAAGATTCTGTAACGCTCATGGTGGCCTCCTCAGGCTGTTTTTTCTCCTCGGGCGAAAGTGCCGGGCGGGCGGCAGGGCCGCTAGTTGCCTGAGGAGGGACGGAATAATCCGCCCGACAGCACGAAGAATACGCTTCACATGAAACATGTGTCAACGGAAACATGTTTCATGTGTGTAGCTTGTCGCATGACTTGTAAGCGTGTATGTTCACGAAATACTGTGTGTACACACGGTAAAGCCCTGAGGAGGAGCTATGAAAACCACTATTCAATTCCTTGACGCCGTCAAGGAAAAACTCGGCATTGAGTCCGATTACGCCCTGGCTAAGCGCCTTGGTTTCTCGCTGTCCACGGTCAGCAATTACCGGACGGGCCGCCGCGTGCTTGATGACGACGCCGCGCTTACTATCGCCCTGGCACTTGATGTTCATCCGTTCACAGTGATTGCATCCGTGAATGCCGAACGTGCAAAAACGCCCGAGCAGCGTGCGCGCTGGTCGGGCGTTATGGAAAAATTCTCACTGTCTTTTAATTTACTGTTATTGGGCGCCAGCCCGCGCCGAGCCTCGTTCTTGACGCGCTGATAACAGTTTTCGTGCTGGCACTACACTCTATAAATTATGCGAAGTTATGGCTACTATTGTGAAATCCTCATTTTCCCAGCTTCCCCAGTCGCATATGCGTTTTCGCCACATACCGCTGCGTGCTTGTCCGCCAGCGAGTCTCGTGTACCATTGCCGCCCATGATCAACTCCTGCCATGCTTGGCGCCTTCATGACTTCTTCCACTTCCAGCAAACTCGCCCGTCTTGCGCAGGCGCCGGACTTTGAAACCTTGATCGAGGCTGCCGGCGATCTGATTTATACGCTCGATCTGGAAGGATGCTTTACTTTCTTCAACCAGGCCGTCGAGCGCGTTCTCGGCTATTCTGCAGCCGAGATGATGGGCCGGCCGTTCACGGAGCTGCTGACGCCGACCGGTGCGGCCGTGGCGTCGCGGCATTACCAGCAAGGCTTGGCGGGTCAGGAACATACGCCGTTTTTCGAGGTCGAGGCGCGGCACCGCAATGGTGCCATCGTGCACCTGGAAATACGCGCCGGCATGCTGATGCGCGACGGCGTGCTGGTTGGGCGGCAAGGTATTGCGCGCGATATCAATGAAATCAAGGCGTTGCAGACGATTGTGCATGAAAAGTCTCAACGCATGACCTTGCTGGAAGAACGCACGCGCATCGCCATGGGCATGTATGCCCGCATTGCCGAACTGGTCTATGAGGACCTGGGTCCCGCCCATGGCGGCAAGCCGCCCGGCGCCAGCGACGCGGGTTTGCGCGAAATCCAGAGCACCCTGCACCGCGTGGCAGCCGAGAAACATGGTTTGAATGCGGCTGACCTGACCATCTTGCAGCTGCTGGCTGAAGGCCGCTCGAATGGGGAAATTGCGCAAGTCGTCTGCCGCAGCCCGCATACGGTCAAGGATAGCGTCAAGAAAATCATGCAGAAACTGGGCGCCAAGCGGCGCGCCGAGGCTGTGGCCTGCGCCTTGAAGCTGGGCCTGCTGACGGCCGACAGCTGATGTTCACAATGAACTTTCCTCGATGAACCACCCGATTGGGGGTGCTTTCCCCCTGTCGGTGGTCTGGCCGGCAAACGCTGCCCGGCTGATAATCGTTCCCAGTGCCAATCCAGGCACGCCAAAAACATCATAAAAACAGGAGACACGCATGACCCAGGCGCATCCACGCACCGCTGTTTCACCGCCCTTTTTACGCTCTCCACCGCGCTTGCTGCGCCTTGCTGGCGCGCTGGCCATCGCGGCGACCTTGTCCGCCTGCGCCAGCAAGCCTGGTCCATGGCCGTCGCGCGCCCTGCCGCCAGAAGCCGCCGTGACGGTGGATGCCACGCAATTTTTGTCCAAGAAACAGCTGGTCGACTGGCAGCTGGACCTCGATGAGCGCTACCTGCGCGCGACGGGCTCGCCCCAGCATGAAGCGTACATCGACGCGCTGCATGAACGCCTGGTGCGCGCCGGTGTCAAGCAGTTGCGTTTCGAACCCGTCAGCTTCCAGCAGTGGTCAGTGGAACCGGGCCGCTGGAATTTGCAAGTGCTCGATGGTGAACGCACTGGCGTCCTCGCGTCGGTCGGCTACATTCCGTATTCGGGCGTGACGCCGCCGTCCGGCATTACGGGACGCATCGTCTACCTGGCCCCCGGTGCCAGGCCCGATGCCAGTCTGGCGGGCAAGCTGGTCCTGGTTGACCTGCCGAAAGTGGCGTTGACAGGCAAGTTTTTCCACCAGTCGGCCGTGCATGTGCACGACCCGGAGAACGTCATGGGGCCGGATGCGCCGTTTGCGCGTCCGTTCCAGATGCTGGGGCCATTCGTCACCCTGCTGGAACGCTTGCAGGCGGCGGGCGCGGCCGGCGTGATCGCCATCATCGATGCACCCGCCTCGGCGGCGCACGGCCTGTATGCGCCCTACGACCGCGAAGTGCGCCAGCTGCCCGGCGTGTTTGTCGACCGCGACATGGGCAAGCGCCTGCGCGAGCGGGTCTTGGCGGGCACGGCGCCGGTGATCAAACTGACCATGGATGCCGAGGTGCGGCAGGTACAGACGCGCAACCTGATTGGCATTATCCCCGGCAAGTCCGAGGAATTTACGGTGATCAACAGCCACACGGATGGCACGAATGGCCTCGAAGACAATGGCCCGAATGCCATCGTCGATATCGCCCAATACCTGACGCGCTTGCCGCAGGACAGCCTGCCGCGCAGCATCATGCTGATGCTGTCGAGCGGCCATTTCGCCGGCGGCGTGGGCATCGAGCATTTTCTTGACAGCCACAAGGACGATGGCTTGACCCGGCGCATCGCCTCGATTGTTACCATCGAGCACCTTGGCGCGCTGGAATGGCTACCTGACAGCAACGGTTTCTTGCGTCCCACGGGCAAGTTCGAGCCGGCCGGCATGTTTTCCCCGCGCACGCCCGCCTTGATGGATGCTTCGTATGCCATGCTGAAACACGCGAATGCGGCGCCCGCGTTCGTGATGCCGCCCACCAATCCCAACGGTGACGGCAGTCCGAACGACGCTGTCTGGCCTGGCGAAGGCCAGTATTTCTGGGGCTTGCAGCGCATTCCAACGATCAACTACATCACCGGACCGACCTATTTGTTGAACTATGGCATGCTGACAACGGACAAGGTCGATTTCCAGCGCCTGCACCGCGAAACCGTGGCATTTACCCAGCTGCTGCTGGACCTGTCGCGCGTGCCGTACGATGAATTGCGCAAGGAAACCACGGCCGCGCCGTGATGCCCGCCGTGATGCATTGACCTGAAAGGGCGCCGCCTGGCGTCCTCCTCCCTTCCCCGCCCTGCTCCCGGCGCCGGTTTTTCCTGCGCTGCGGAGCCGTGCGCCCGTTTTACGTGTTTTGGAGACGATATTGAACCATTCCGCCGCCCTGATGGGCAACATGATGAGCCAGCCGCTGCTCATTTCCAGCATTCTGCAACATGCCGCACGCCATTACGGCGCCAATGAAATCGTCTCGCGCAGGGTCGAGGGCGACGTGCACCGCTACACCTACCGCGATTGCCATGCGCGGGCGCAACAGCTGGCCAACGTCCTGCAAGCCCTGGGGGTGGACGCTGGTCAGCGCGTCGCCACGCTGGCCTGGAACGGTTATCGCCACCTGGAGCTGTATTACGGCGTGTCCGGCAGCGGCAGGGTCATCCATACGCTGAATCCCCGATTGCATGTCGACCAGATCGCCTATCTGCTGAACCATGCGGAAGACCAATATGTGTTCTTCGACATGACCTTCTTGCCGCTGGTGGAAGCCGTGGCGCCCCACTGCCCTGCCGTCAAGGGCTATGTGATGCTGTGCGGCGGCGCCCACATGCCGCCGTCCAGCAGCCTGGACAATCTGCTGTGCTATGAGGAATTGCTTGATGCGCAAGCGGTGCAATATGACTGGCCCGCGCTCGACGAGCACGCGGCGTCCAGCCTGTGCTACACCTCGGGCACCACCGGCCATCCGAAAGGCGTGCTGTACACCCACCGTGCCACCGTGCTGCATGCGTATGCGGCCGCCCTGCCCGACGCCTTGAACATGTCGGCGCGCGAAGTGGCCTTGCCTGTCGTGCCCATGTTCCACGTGAATGCCTGGGGCATGCCGTATGCGGCGCCATTGACGGGTGCCAAGCTGGTGTTGCCGGGTGCGGCCATGGATGGCGCTTCGCTGTATGAACTGTTCGAGCAGGAACAGGTGACGTTTGCCGCTGGCGTGCCCACCGTCTGGCTGGGCCTGATGAATTACGTGACGCAGCAGCAACTGCGCTTCTCCACCTTCCGGCGCACCATCATCGGTGGCGCCGCCTGTCCGCCCGCATTGATGGGGCTGATGCGCAGCGCGCATGGCATCGACGTGGTGCATGGCTGGGGCATGACGGAAACGTCGCCGCTGGGCACCACCAGCACCTTGCAAGCCCGGCACTTGGACTTGGCGCTGGCGCCGGAAGCGCAGCAAAAAATCCTGGAAAAACAAGGGCATGCGGTGTTCGGCATCGACATGAAGATCGTCGATGCGGACGGTGGCGAGCTGCCGTGGGACGGCATGGCGCGCGGCGACCTGCTGGTGCGCGGCCACTGGGTGATGCAGCACTATTACCGCCACGACAACGATGATGCGCTGCAGGATGGCTGGTTCGCCACGGGCGACGTGGCCACCATCGACGCGGATGGCTATATGCAGATCGCGGACCGCAGCAAGGATGTGATCAAGTCGGGCGGTGAATGGATAGGCTCGATCGACCTGGAAAACATCGCCATGGCGCACCCGGCCGTGGCCATGGCCGCCTGCATCGGCGTGCCTCACCCCAAATGGGATGAGCGGCCCTTGCTGCTGGTGGTGCTGAAACCCGGCGCCCGCCTGGAGCGCGCGCAAATGCTGGCCTTTTACGAAGGCAAGATCGCCAAATGGTGGACGCCGGACGACGTGCTGTTCGTCGACAGCCTGCCCATCGGCGCCACCGGCAAGATACTCAAGAATGCGCTGCGGGCCAGTTACTGCGGCTATCAGCTGCCCGGCGTCGCCTGAACCCATGCAAGAATAACAATAGCAGGAGACAACAGTATGAACAAAATCACCACTCCGGCCTTGCTGCTGGCCGCATGCTCGCTGGCGGGCGCGGCCCATGGCCAGTCCGGCATCACTGTCTATGGCATCGTCGACGCGGCGGTCACGGCCACCGACCAGGGCGGTCCCGGGTCGGCCAAGGTCATGTCGCTCAGTTCAGGCATCATGAGCGGTTCGCTGTTCGGCTTGCAGGGCAAGGAAGAGCTGGGCGGCGGCCTGCGCGCCATTTTCCAGCTGGAAGCGAGCTACGAATCGGACACGGGCGCCATGAAAACGTATTACGGCAATCCATCCACGGCCACGCCAGTCGCCACGGGTGGCGCGCCCGTCACTGGCCTGTTCAACCGGCGTGCCTTTGTGGGGCTGGAAGGCCGCTTCGGCAGTTTGACGCTGGGCCGTGACTACACGCCCATCTACTTCACGGTGCTGGACGGCGACAGCCTGAAATTCGGTTCCTACGGCAACATGCAATCCGTGGTGTTGTTGTCTGGCACGGGTTCCGACCGCTTTGGCCGCGCCAGCAATGCCCTGTTCTATACGGCGCCCCGCATCGGGACACTGCAGGCGCGGCTGATGGCCAGCCTGGGCTCGGAAAGCGGCGGCGCACCGGGCAACCCACCCCGCGACGCCAACCGCATGTGGGGCATGTCGCTGAGCCACGATGCAGGGGGGCTGATCGTCACGGGCGCGTACCAGCGCATTGCCCTGCCGCTTGTGGCCGGCGCACCGTTGACCTTTACGGGCCAGACGGGCACGCGTAGCGATGCGAGCGTGGCGGCCAAGTATGTGCTGGGCGACTATACGCTGAGCGGCGGCTACTTCCGCACCTTGCTACCCATGCCGCGCGGCGACGGCGATGCGCTGTGGCTGGGCGGCGCCGTGCGCATGGGCGTGGGAATGCTCTCGCTGAACTTGCAGCGCCTGCGCCAGCAAGCCTTGTTGGGCGCTACGAAACAGGGTACGGGCCTGGGCGTCGCCTATATGTATACGCTGTCGAAGCGCACTACCCTGTATGCCTCGTATGGCCAGATGAACAATAACGGCGCGGCCGCGTTTTCCGTGCTGTCCGGCGATACGGCCGTGGCGCCGGCCGGCCCCGGCGCCCTGGTACGCGCCCTGGCGCTGGGCACGCGGCACCTGTTCTGAAGTCGTTTCGGGTGACCATACCAGCGGCTTGCAAATACGCCACTGGTATGGTTCAACCTGGTGGCCCTTGTCTGTGATGACGCAACTGGTATTGTGATATTGCGCAGAGAATAAAACCAGTTGACGACCACCTGCAATGCTTGCACTCTGAAAAATCGGACGGTGTCCTGCCGGCCGGCCATGAAAAAAACACACAAGGAGATGCGATGAACCGGACAGTCATGAATACCCTCATCCTTACCCTCTTCGGGGGGACGTTGGCCGCCTGCGGCGGCGGCAGCGACGGAGCCAGCGCCAGCGCCAGCCAACTGCTGGCAGGCACCGCCCAAGCGGTGGCCTGCTACACGCCATGGAACAGCGGTACCGCCTACAATGGCGGCGGCCAGGCCAGCTACAACAACGTCAACTACACGGCCAACTGGTGGACGCAAGGAAATAACCCGTCGACCAGCAGCGGCGGCGCCGGCAGCGGCCAGCCGTGGACGGTGGTGGGAGACTGCGGCACGCCGACACCCACTCCTACGCCAACGCCGACACCCACGCCTACCCCAACTCCCACCCCAACTCCCACGCCTACCCCGACGCCTACCCCGACGCCAACACCAACGCCCACTGGCCTGGCGAAACACGCGCTGATCGGCTACTGGCATAACTTCACCAACCCCAGCGGCGCCACCTACCCGATCAGCCAGGTCAGCGATGACTGGGACGTGATCGTCGTCTCGTTCGGCGATAACGCGGGTGGCGGCAATGTCAGCCTGACTATCGATCCGGGTGCGGGCACGGAAGCGCAATTCATCGCCGACGTGGCCGCCAAGCGGGCGAAAGGCAAGAAAGTCATCCTGTCGCTGGGCGGTCAGAACGGTTCCGTGTCAGTCGGCAACACGGCCGAAGCGACGAATTTCACCAACAGCCTGTACGCCATCATCAGCAAGTATGGCTTCGACGGCATCGACCTGGACCTGGAAAATGGCGTGGCGCAAGGCGCGGCCATCCAGACCTATCTGCCGATCGCCGTGAAAAACCTGAAAACCAAGGTCGGCAGCAGCTTTTACCTGTCGATGGCGCCCGAATGGGTGTATGTGGAAGGGGGCTACACGAGCTACGGCAGCATCTGGGGCGCCTACATTCCCATCATCAATGCCTTGCGCAGCGAGTTGACGGTGCTGCACCCGCAGTATTACAACAATGGCGACATCTACACGCCGTATGCCACGGGCGCCATCAAGGCGGGCTCGGCCGACCAACTGGTGGCCACGGCGCGCATGCTGATCGAAGGGTTTAACTATGGCGGCAACACCTTCGCCGGCCTGCGCCCGGATCAGGTGGGCTTCGGCGTGCCATCGGGGCGCAGCTCGGCCGGCTCGGGTTTCACCACGAATGCCGACGTCAGCAATGCCCTGAATTGCCTGACGCGCCTGCTCAACTGCGGCACCATCAAGCCGCTGCAGGCGTATCCGGATTTCCGCGGCGTGATGACGTGGTCGATCAACTGGGACCGCCACGACAACTATAATTTCTCCGTGCCGACGAAGACTGTGCTGAAGACCTTGCCGTAACCGCCTTGGTCCGCCTGCGCATGGGAGGCAATCCGCTCACATGCGCAGCAGCGCCACGCCCAGCAGGCGCATGTGCAGCGCTATGCCCTGGCGCAACGCCTCCCCTCCCCCTTGCGTGTGCTTGATACCATCCATGGTGGCTACCAGCAAGGCGGCCACTTGCGCGGCAGTCGCGTCCAGCCTACGCAGCGCGATATCGCCCGCCGCTTCGGCCTGTTCCAGCGCACCGGCCGTTGACGCCACCAGCGCTGCCCGCGCGTTCAAGGTGATGTCGGCGGCCAGAGTCATGTTGGCATCGAATAGTTCCTGTCCATGCGCGCTGGACGAAATTTCCGCCATCAAGCCTTGCTGGAATGCCAGCAGCGCCATTTCGATGCGCGTGAAGACGGGGCCGGGTTCGGCCAGCGCCGCCGCCACATGCGCCATGACGGTGGCATGCGCCCGTTCGGAGCCGGCGCGAAACACGTCTTCCTTGTTCTTGAAGTGCAGGTACAGCGCGGCGCGCGACATATCGGCCGCCTGCGCGATGATCGGCCGCCTGCGCGATGTCGAGCATGGACGTCTTGCGATAGCCGTAGCGGCAAAACACGGCCAGGGCCGCATCGAGTATCCGCTGGGTTTTAAGGGTGTGGAGTGACATGTGGCTATGTTGACACTTTGAATATATAGTGTCAACATGGCTTTTGGACAAAAATCGTCAAAGTGTCATTCTCCCTCAAGAACAGGACTGCCATGAGCGATTTCAATGCCGCACTGAATGAAGAACAGCAGATGGACCTGCTGCGCCACACGGAACGCAGCCGTTTGCGCGCCCTCGTGGCCGCCGATACGCAGGCGGCGCGCGCCCTGCATGCCGACGACTTCCAGCTGATCACGCCTGTCGGCAGCATGCTGTCGCGGGAACAATACCTGGGGGCCATCGCCTCCGGCCACATGCGCTATGTGAGCTGGGAGCCGGAAGCGATCAGCGTGTGCCTGTACGGCACGGCCGCCGTCCTGCGTTACCAGGCGCAGCTGGAAATCGTCTTCGGTGGACACGCCGTGCCGCGCGCCCGCTACTGGCATATGGATAGCTATGAATGGCGCGATGGGCGATGGCAAGCCGTCTGGTCGCAGGCGACGGCAATACGCTGACTTGTTCAAATGCGGCACCATCCAGCCGCTGTGGGCCTGCCCGGACTCGCGCGCCGCTCGTGGCGCCATCGCGGCCCGGCCCCGCAGGGCGTCGCTGGCGCCCGGGAAAGCGTGCTTCATGCCTGCCGCTATTGCGGGCCGCGTGGCTTTGCCCTATTCTGCTGCTCTTATGGCAATTCCTGGGGCCGTCACATTCATGTTCACACTGCGCTCCGCTATCGATGGCCTGCGAACCTGCCTGTCCGCGCGACGATTGTGCGTGGCCGGGCTGGCTGCGCTATTCGAATTCGCCCTGTTTACCCTGTCATGGGAAGACCCGCTAGGGTACCTGGCCATGGCGGTCTTCCTGCCGGCGCTGGCGGCGCTGCTGGCGTATGGCCTGTTCGAGCGCTGGCCGCGCCGGTTGCCCGGCAGGTTGCCCCAGTGGGTGTTGCAGGTGGTGGGCGTGGCGCTGGCGATCGTGCTGACCCTGGCCAGCCTGTATCTGTTCAATACCCAGGCCGGTGCGCCGCCGTTCTGGCAGGTGCCGGAGCGGTTACAGAGCTATATCTCGCTCGCTTTCCTGGGCCTGTTGCTCGGCCCATGGACGGCGATGGCCGCCCTGCTGCGCCAGCGCGACGCCCGCGTGCGCGAAGCCGAGCGCAGGCGCGGCAAGCTGGAGCGCCAGGCCCGCGATGCGCGCGTGTGGCTGCTGCAGGCCCAGGTCCAGCCTCATTTCCTGTTCAATACGCTGGCCAGCCTGCAAGCCCTGCTCGATGCGGGGTCCAGCCATGCGGCGCCCGTCCTGGCGCATCTGGTCACGTATCTGCGGGCCGCCGTGCCGCGCCTGAGCGAAGCGGCCACCCGCCTGGAACAGGAACTGGAAATGGTGCGCGCCTATCTGGTGCTGATGCAGATGCGCATGCCTGACCGCCTGCAGTTCGGCATAGACGTCGCGCCCGGCTGCGAAAGACTGCAGTGCCCGCCCATGACCCTGATGACCCTGGTCGAGAACGCGGTGCGCCATGGCATCGATCCCTGCATGGATGGCGGGCGCATCGATGTGCTCATTACCGAGGCGAATGGCCGTTGCCATATCGAGGTGAGCGATACCGGAGCGGGCCTGCAAGCGGGCAGCCCCGGCCTGGGCACGGGACTTGGCAGCCTGCGCGAGCGCCTGGCGCTGATGTTTGGCGGCGAAGCGGCCTTGCGCATCAGCGAACTTGCCCCCCACGGTTTCCGTGTTTCCATAGAATGCCCCGCATGGCCATGACATTGACCGCCCTGATTGCCGACGATGAACCCTTGCTGCGCGCCAGCCTGCGGCGCCAGCTGGCCGAGTGCTGGCCGGAGCTGCTGGTCGTGGCCGAAGCGCGCAACGGACCAGAGGCGCTCGCGCTGTTCGAGCGGCACCAGCCGGCGGTCTGCTTCCTCGACGTGCACATGCCGGGCCTGTCCGGCGTGGACGTGGCCAGCCAGATCGGCCGCCGCGCCCACTTGGTCTTTGTCACCGCCTATGACCAGTACGCGGTGCGGGCCTTCGAACAGGGCGCGCTCGACTACCTGGTCAAGCCGGTGCTATTGGCCCGCCTGGCCGGTACCGTGACGCGCTTGCGCGAACGCCTGGCGGCCATCCAGCCCGGCGCGGCCAGCGAGACGCTGTTGCGGCAACTGGCGGCGTACCTGCAGGCCGCCCCCGCGCCGGGACCAGCGCCAGCTGCGCTGCGTTGGCTGCGCGCCAGCGTGGGCCCGGCCGTGCGGCTGATACCGGTCGATGACGTCGATTACCTGAAGTCCGACGACAAGTACACGCTGGTTGCCTGGCGCGACGGCGGCAAGCCCGCCGAAGCGCTGCTGCGCAATTCCCTCAAGGAATTGCTGGTGCAGCTCGATCCAGAGCAGTTCCAGCAAATCCACCGGGCCGTGGTGGTCAACCTGCATGCCATCCGCCAGGTCGTGCGCGGCGCTCACGAGACGGCCGAAGTGACCTTGAAGCACCGGCCGGAAGTGCTGCCGGTCAGCCGCTCCTTCCTCCACCTGTTCAAGGCGGAATAGTCCCCGGGCGCGGCAGGGCCGCGTCACTCATCGTGCATAGGCGCACTTTGGCCCCTTGGGCGCGTGACGCGTCGGATCGGCCTTGCCGCGGCGCGCCCGTGTGCCGACACTGCGCTGACTGGTCCTGCCTCGGCAGGCTTGATCCCACTCCGACAAAGGTGTATCGATGAACCAAACAATATCCGCCGCCACGCGGCAAGCCGCTCCCCTGTTCACCTCGCCGCTGCAGCATGGCGCCGCCGTCCCGCTGGGGCGGTGGCTGGGACTGGGCTTGCTATTCATTTTCGGCCTGGGCATCTGGTCGAATTTCTGGCTGCAGGAGCAAGTATTTGCCGCGCCGGGCTTCCTCTTGCGGGCGGCCGGCATGCCGCTACAGGTGGGGCTGATCGTCATGCTCGGGCTGCTCACGGCCTTGCTCGGGCTGGCCGGCATGTTGGCCGGCGTACTGCAGTGGATCGCCGTCGCGCGCGAACTGTTTGGCCTGGACGTGATGCACGCCTTGCTGATTCCGTTGGGCCTGGTGTACCCGCTCACCGGCCTGTGGCTCATGCTGCGCGGGCTGGCGGCACGGCCTGCCGGCGGCTGATGTATTCATCATCGTGGCGGCGGCAATGTTGTACAGACTATTAATAGTCTGTATCTATTGATTCAGTTGAAATATTTTACTTCCTTTTGTAAATGAGAATCGTTACTATCTAAATCAAGGATAAGCGAATTCAACAGAAAGGAGCATCCCTTGTTTACAGCCATCAAAACATTCAGCCAGGTCTGCACGCATATGTCGATCGCCTTCGGCCTCGCCTATTTGCTGACGGGGTCGTTGGCGCTCGGTGGCTTGGCCGCAATCATCGAACCCATCATCAACGTTGCCCTGCTACCATGGCATGAAAAATCCTGGCATGCGATCCGCCGCCGCTACGCCGCCAGCCGCCTGGGCTTTGCCGCCCTGGCTGGCGAAAAGCTCAGCCAGACGACCTTGCACATGGGTGTGGCCTTCGGCGTCATGTACTGGGCCACGGGTTCCATGGCCTTCGGCGGCTTGCTGGCCGTGGTCGAGCCGATCTGCAACGTGATCGTCCTGCCCTTCCACGACCGGCTGTGGGAAAAAGCCCGCTTTCGCCTGGAAAACCGGGGCGCAGCCCGCCTCGCCGCCCTGTAATTCCCCTTCCTAATTACCTGCCCACACGGGCGGCCGCCTTGGAAGCCATGGCGCCGCCCGCTCCAGCTGCCCTGCCAGCCGCAGCAAGGTGCCATCCTTTCCATAGCCGGCCATGAACTGCATGCCGATCGGCAAGTCATCAGGCGACTGCGCCAGTGGCACGGACATGGCCGGCAAGCCCGCCACGTTCGCCAGCGGCGTGTAGGGCGAATGCTCGAACAGGCGCGCCGTCCAGCCAAAACCGTCGCGTTTTTCCTCGTCCTTGCCATAGCGCCCCAGCTGCCACGGCAAGTCCGGCATGGTGGGCGTCAGCAGCACGTCGTACTGGCCAAACAAGGCGCCGGCGTGGCGCGTGACCGTGTTGCGCACGTCGAGGGCGGCCACGAAATCCACGGCCGAGACCGTCTGCCCATGGCGGTAGCAGGCCAGCGTGGCCGGCTCCAGCGTCTCCAGCGACACGCTGCGTCCGCTCTCGTGCGCCAGGGCGTCTATCCACGGCACCAGGTTGGCGCACCAGATGCTGGCGTTGGCGTGCACAAACGCTTCCCATGACACGCCCAGCGCCGGATTCACTTCTTCCACCTGGTGGCCCAGGCTTTCCAGCAGGCGCACGGTGGCGTCCAGCGCGGCATCGACGGCAGGCGCGGGACGGGCGCCATTGCACGCGGCGCGCTGCACGCCGATGCGCAGCCTGCCCGGCGCTACACTCACCTGCGACAGCCAGCTGTGGCCGGGCGCAACCGTCACATACGCTTCGCCCGCCATCACGCCCTGCACGCAATCGAGCAAGGCCGCGCTGTCGCGTACCGTGCGGCTCACGCCCAGCTGCACGCCCAGGCCGCTGAAGATCTCGTCCATGGCGGGGCCGTTTGAGACCCTGCCCCGGCTCGGTTTCAAGCCGAACAGGCCCGTCGAGGCGGCCGGCACGCGGATGGAACCGGCCGCGTCCGTCGCATGGGCCAGGGGCACGATGCCGGCGGCCACGGCCGCCGCCGCGCCGCCGCTGGAGCCGCCCGCGCTCAGGGCCAGGTTCCAGGGATTGCGCGTGGCGCCGTACAGCACAGGTTCCGTGGTGGTGGCAAAGGCCATTTCCGGCGTGCTGGTGCGGCCAAACGTTACCAGTCCCGCCTGGCGGAACTGTGTCATCAGATGAGAATCTAGCGCGGCGATATGGCCGGCGCCCAGGCGGCTGCCCGCTTCACTGCGCTGGCCCGCCATCGTGACGGCCACATCCTTGATCAGGAACGGCACGCCGGCAAATGGCGCCGCGCTGTCGATTTGCGTAACATCCGCTGGCCACAGCTCGACCACGGCGTTGAGCTGCGGGTTGACGGCGGCGCAGGCGCGCACGGCAGAGTCGTGCAATTCGGCGGCAGAGACGGTGCCCTCGCGCAGAAGCTGGGCCAGTCCTATGCCATCAAAGCTTGTATATTCATGGAGTTGCATCAGTTAGTTCCTGTAATGGATGAAGAATGAAAGTCACAGGAACTACTCTAGGGCTTGCGCTATCATAGTGGAAATGAATAGTTGATATACAAGGTATAGCCATGAACAATTTGCATAAACTGGATTTGCATAAGCTGGACTTGAATCTGCTGCTGACCCTCAACGCCTTATTGATCGAACGCAATGTCACGCGGGCGGCGGCGCGGCTGCACCTGAGCCAGCCATCCGTCAGCGTGCAGCTGGGCAAGCTGCGCACGGCTTTCGACGATCCGCTGCTTTTGCCCGGGCCGCGCGGCATGTTGCCCACGGCGCGCGCGCTAGCCCTGCTGGCACCGTTGCAAGCCGTGCTGGCCCAGCTGGAGCAAGTCTTGCAGCCGGAACAGGCGTTCGACCCGGCCACGGCCGAGGTGCGCTGGAACCTGGCGGCGGCCGATGCCACCGAATATGCGATCTTGCTGCCCATGCTGCCATCCCTGCGCGCGCAGGCGCCGTTGTCGCGCATGGCCGTGTTCGAAGCCGTGCCGGCGCGCATGGCGCAAGATCTGGAGAGTGGCCAGGTCGACCTGGGTTTCCTGGCGCAGGAAGAAGCGCCGCCCGGTTTGCGCCACCGCACCTTGTTCACTGAACACTATGTGCTGGCGGGCCGCCGCGACCATCCGTTTCTGCAAGCGCCGCCCGACCTCGAGCAGTTCTGTGCGCTGGAATTCATCGTCGTCTCGCCCAACGGCGGCGGTTTCCGCAGCAACGTCGATACGGCCCTGGAACAGCTGGGGCGGTCGCGCAAGGTGGTGCTGTCCGTGCCGCATTTTCTCATCG
Organism: Janthinobacterium lyxosi; assembly: GCF_051380665.1. Classification (NCBI taxonomy): domain Bacteria; kingdom Pseudomonadati; phylum Pseudomonadota; class Betaproteobacteria; order Burkholderiales; family Oxalobacteraceae; genus Janthinobacterium; species Janthinobacterium lyxosi. The sequence goes on along the minus strand of NZ_JBNYXM010000040.1, from coordinate 23,384 downwards.
TCCCGCCCTTGCTGGCCGAGTCCGACATGGTGGCCCTGCTGCCGTCGCGCCTGTTGAAAAACGCGCTGGGCGCGCTGCGTACGTGGGAACCGCCGATGCGCCTGCCCGACTACGAGATGGCCATGGTCTGGCACGAGCGCATGCATCTCGATCCAGCCCACCGCTGGCTGCGCGAGCGCATCATGGCCAGCTTGTAGGCTGTCCTAGACGATTTTCCATCTTGAAACACTAGGCAAGATTACCTAGTTGATCGAAAGAAACTCCCAATTTTCGCCGTGGTGGCGGATGCGTAAGCTTGCGCGTAATAATAAAGGGTCACCATGAACGCCAATTCCATCCACGACCGCGGTGTACGCCGCCCTCCCGCTTTTTCCTTTTCAATAACTACCTGGCTGGCGGCAATGCTGCTCCTGGGCATGCTCGCCTTCTGCGCCAGCGCCGCGCCGGCCAAAATGCCCTCGGCCTCGGCCGAGCTGATCAAGCGCGGCGAATATGTCGCCCGCCTGGGCGACTGCGTTGCCTGCCACACCAGCCCGAACGGCGCCGCCATGGCCGGCGGCCTGGAACTGAAAACGCCATTCGGCACGATCTACAGCACGAATATCACGCCGGACACGAAGACGGGCCTGGGCACGTACACCTACGCGCAATTCGACCGCGCCATGCGCACGGGCGTGGCGGCCGATGGCCACAATCTGTATCCGGCCATGCCCTACCCTTCCTACGCGAAGATCACGCCCGAGGACATGCAGGCCCTGTACGCCTACCTGCAGCGCGGCGTGGCGCCCGTGGCGCAGCAAAACCGCGAAACGGACATGAAATGGCCGTTCAGCATGCGCTGGGGCTTGTCGCTGTGGAATGCTGTCTTCCTCGACAATGCGCCGTTCAAGCCCGACAGCGCCAAGTCGGCCATGTGGAACCGGGGCAGCTATCTCGCCCAGGGCCTCGGTCATTGCGGCTCCTGCCACACGCCGCGCGGCGTGGCCTTCCAGGAAAAGACCATGGGCCAGGATGGCAGCAGCGGCAAGCATTATCTGTCCGGCTTCACTTTCGACGGCTGGCATGCGGTCAACCTGCGCAATCTGTGGACGCTAGGCGACATCGTGCAATTGCTCAAGACTGGCCGCAACAGTTTCGGCACGGCCGCCGGCAGCATGACGGAAGTCATTACGCACAGCACGCAGTACTTCACGGATGGCGACCTCGATGCGCTGGCGCATTACCTGCACGGCTTGCCGGCCAAGGACGGGGCCAGCGCGCCGCCGAAGAAAACCGCACTCATCGTGGCGGCCAGCAACGATGCGCTGTACAACACGCGCGGCGGCCTCGGTTACCTGCAGTTTTGCGCCACCTGCCACCGCCGTGACGGCCGTGGCGTGGAAAACATCTTCCCGCCGCTGGCGCAAAACGACTCGGTGCAGTCGAAGGACGCCACTTCCGTCATCCATATCGCGCTGACGGGCTGGCAGTCGGCTGTCACGCAACACTCGCCCCGTTCCTTCGGCATGCCCGCGTATGACCGCCTGTCGGACACGGAACTGGCGGAAATCCTCACCTTTGTGCGCGGCAAGTGGGGCAATCAGGGCGCGCCCGTGACCACGGCGCAGATCGCCAAAGTGCGCAAGGAGCTCAAGCTCAAGGCGCCGGACGCGGGTGGCTTCGTCACGCCCCGTTTCGCCGCCCTGACAGCCGATCCGAATGCCAGCCAGTTGATCCACGGCATGCAGCTGATGACGGAAACGCGCGCGCGCCTGCCGCAAAACGTGGGCAACGACCTCAATTGCAGCAGCTGCCACCTGAACGGCGGCACGGTGGCGAACGGCTCGCCCTTCCTCGGTATTGCCGCCTTCTTCCCATCGGAAGCGCCGCGCGCCGGCAAGGTGATCAGCTTGGGCGAGCGCATCAATGGTTGCTTCCGCCGCTCCATGCACGGCAAGCCGCTGCCCATGGACGGCCCCGACCTGCAAGCGATGGTCGCCTATATCGACTGGATGAAGGGCGCCACGCAAGCGAACGACAAGGTGCCGGGACGCGGCGTGGCGAAGATCGACCGCAATCTGCTGCCCGATCCCGTGCATGGCAAAAAGGTGTATGCAGAGCAATGCGCCGTCTGCCACGGCGCGAATGGCGAGGGCATCAAGGGCGCCAATGGCGTGGTAGCCTTCCCGCCGCTGTGGGGCGAGCGCTCGTTCAATATCGGCGCCGGCATGGCCCGCACTTACACGGCGGCCGGCTTCGTCAAGGCCAACATGGTGATGGGTCACGGTCAGAAATTCCCGCTGGGCCAGGGCAACCTGTCCGACCAGGATGCCGTCGACGTGGCCGAATACTTTACGCACATGCCGCGCCCGGACTTCCCCGACAAGGTCAAGGATTGGCCGAAGGGCGGCAAGCCCAAGGACGCGCGCTACTGACACGCGCCGGTCCCGGTCCCGGGGGCGCTGGCAAACGTAGGCAGCTGGACGCCGCCCGCCTGTGATACGCTGCTGGCTCCACCACACAGGAGCCACGCATGCACACCGACAGCGGCCGCGCGGACGCCGTCCGCCAGCAGGCGGCCCCCTCCGACACCTGGCTGGGCAAGCTGGGCCCCGGCCTTATCACGGGCGCGGCCGACGACGACCCCAGCGGTATCGCCACGTATTCGCAGGCCGGCGCCCAGTTCGGCTTCGGCATGCTGTGGACCGTCTGCCTGACGTTTCCCCTGATGCTGGGTATCCAGGTCATCAGCGCCAAGATTGGCCGGGTCAGCGGGCATGGGTTGGCGACGAATATCCGCCGCCACTATCCCCGTTCCCTGTTGTACGCCATCGTCGGCTTGTTGCTGCTGGCCAATGTCATCAATATCGCCGCCGACGTGGCCGCCATGGGCGATGCCTTGACCCTGATCATCGGCGGTCCTACCCACCTGTATGCCGTGGGTTTCGGCCTGCTGTCCCTGCTGCTGCAAGTCTTCATTCCGTATCAACAGTACGTGCGTATCCTGAAATGGCTGACCCTGGGCTTGCTGGCCTACGTGGCCACCGTGCTGACCGTGCACATTCCCTGGGGCGAAGTGGCGCTGCGCACCGTCTGGCCCCAGTTGGCCTGGTCGGCCGCTACGGTGACCATGATCGTGGCCGTGTTCGGCACCACGATCAGTCCTTACTTATTTTTCTGGCAAGCCTCGCAGGAAGTGGAAGACTTGCAGGCGGATTCTGGCGCGCAAGCCTTGCGCCGCACGCCCGAGCAGGCGCCACGGCAATTCCAGCGCATCAAGATGGACACGACCATCGGCATGGGCTTTTCCAACCTGGTGGCGTTTTTCATCATGCTGACCACGGCCGTGACCCTGGGCGCGCAAGGCATTACGCACATCGACACCTCGGCCCAGGCCGCGTCCGCCCTGCGCCCCATTGCCGGCGACTTCGCCTTCGCCCTGTTCAGCCTGGGTATCATCGGCACGGGCTTGCTGGCCATCCCCGTGCTGGCCGGCTCGGCCGCCTACGCCATGGCAGGCGCCTTCCACTGGAAAAATAGCCTGGAACTGGCGCCCAAGGCTGCCAAGAAATTCTATGGCATCATCGCCGCCTCCACCGTGCTCGGCGCCGCCCTGTGCTTCACGCCGCTCGACCCCATCAAGGCCCTGTACTGGAGCGCCGTCATCAATGGCGTCATTTCCGTACCCATCATGGCCCTGATGATGGTGATGGCCTCGCGTCCCGCCATCATGGGTACACTGACCATTTCGCACCGCCTGCGCGTGCTGGGCTGGCTGTCCACCCTCGTCATGGCGACGGCTGTGCTGGCCATGTTCGCCAGCATGGCCTTTTGATGCCTACGCCGCCTTCGGCTTGAGCATGCCTTCCACGATGCCCAGCACCGTCTGACGGGGCAGCAAGCGCGGCAGCCAGGCCAGCAGCCTATTGGGCCGGCCCGCCACGTGGCTGCTGCGGCCCCGGTTCAGGGCGCGCAGCGCTTCATCGACAACGGCTTGTGGCGCCATGCGCTGGCCCACGGCCGCTTCGGGCGCGGCCACCACGTCAAAGAAGGCCGTGTCCGTGGCGCCCGGGCACAGGGCCAGCACGCGCACGCCACGGCTGCGGTTTTCCGCCCATAGCGCTTCCGAAAACGACAGCACGAAAGCCTTGCTGGCGCCGTAAATCGCCATGTAGGGATCGGGCTGCAGGGCTGCCGTGGATGCCACGTTGATGATGGCGCCCCGCCCTTGCGCCAGCATGTGGGGCAAGGCGCAGTGCGTGAGTTCCATGAGGGCCGTGCAATTGACGGTCACTTCGGCCGCCTGGCGCAACAGAGGAATGGCCTCAAACCTGCCATGCGTGGCGAATCCCGCATTATTGATCAGCACGTCGGGCGGCATGCCCAGCGCGCAAGCCTGCGCATGGGCTTGCGCGGCGGCGCCGGGCAAGCTCAGGTCGGCCACCAGCGCGTGTGCGCGGATACCGTGACGTTGGGAAAGTTCCTTGGCCAGGCTGTCGAGCACGGCGCCGGAGCGGGCCAGCAGCAGCAAATGCGCGCCGCGCGCGGCCAGGGTTTCCGCAAAGACGCGGCCGATGCCGGACGAGGCGCCCGTGATCAGCACGGTCAGGTTGGTGTAGTTGAAAGCGGTCATGGCAGCGGTGTGTAGTGAATGAGGTTTTCACTGTAAACTGTAGACTTTAGTCCACGGTCAAGGGGAATCGATGCGCATCGGAGAAATCACCCGCCTGACGGGCGTATCCAAGGATACGGTGCGCTTCTACGAGCGCCAGGGCTTGCTGGACGAAGCGCCGCAGCCGGGCATGACGAACAACTATAAAGAGTACTCGGCACAAGCCTTGCGGCGCATCGAGCTGATCGGTCACGCCAAGGCGCTGGGTTTTACCCTGAAGGAAATCGCCGAAGTCATTGCCGTCTGGCAGGAAAACACCCTCGATGCGGCCACCAAGCGTGTCATGCTGGAAACGAAAATTGCCCAGATCGACGACAAGGCCCGCTCGATGGCCGTGCTGCGCGCCGGCCTCGTCGACGCGCTGGCGAAGGTGGAGACGGGTTGCGAGGATGGCGTGGCGGTCGCAAGAAATTTACAAGGATAATCAATGACTTATTACACGCAGTACCGCCACCTGGCGCTTGAGGGCGCCAAGCCTGCCCCCACGGCGCGGCAGATCGCCGCCATCGAGGCCTTGCTGGAAGCGCCGCTGCCGCCCGCCTTCCTGGCTTTTTTACAAGTCGCCAACGGCGCCTGGTTCGACTACACCACGGATGTGCCGGACGGCAATGGCGGCGTGGAACAAATGGGCTTCAACACCTTCTTCAGCGCCGACGAAGGCGATTTCTGCGATGAAACCCTGATTGGCGAAATCCGCGCCGCGCGCAAGCATACGGACATGCCGGTGCGCATCCTGCCATTCGCCCGCGATGGCGGCAATTCCATGGTCTACCTGGACTTGACAGAAGAAGGCGCCGGCCGGGTGCTGGCCTATGTGCAGGAGTTGCCGGACTGGACGGGCAAGCGCGCCCACGGTTTCATCGAACTGGCCCCCTCCTTCGATGCCTGGCTGGCCAGCCTGTACATCGACCGTGACACGGTGCTCGAAGAGCTCGAACACAGCGTCTCGGAGCCGTCCCACCTGGAGGCGATGGCGCAGTGGCTCGATATCGGCATGCCAGCCTGGCGGCGGGATTCCGGCATCGCTGCCTTGTTTGCTCTTAAACAAGTTGAACTGTGCGCTAACGAACAGGACTAGTCCTACGGGGATAGTCGTGAGCGTCCTATGGGTGTGCGCAGCCTGCGGGCTTAACATTGCCATCAGCTTGCAGAAAAAACCATACCGAAAGGAATCCCATGCGCATCTCCACCACCAGTTCCCGTACCCCGTCCCTGAAGAGCGTGGCCATCGGCGCCGCCGTGGCGCTGTTGAGCGGCATTGCCATCAACAGCATCGCCGCTGCCGCACCGGGCGCGTACGACAAGCAATTTCTCAGCAAGGCCGCCGACGCGGGCAGCACGGAAATTGCCGCCAGCAAAGTGGCGCAAAGCAAGAGCAGCAATCCCGAGGTGAAGACATTCGCCGACGCCATGCTCACGGACCACACGAAAGTGGCCGAGGAACTGAAACAGCTGGCCAGCAGCAAGCAGATCAAGGTCAGCGATCAGCCCGGTACCAAGCATCAGGCGCAGATCGACAAGCTGGGCCGCCTGGAAGGCCAGCAATTCGACAAGGAATATGCGGCCAGCATCGGCGTGGCCGCGCACAAGGAGGCCGTGAAACTGTTTACGGATGCGTGCCAGAATGTCAGCGACCCCGACATCAAGGCCTTCGCCAAGAAAACCTTGTCAGCGTTGCAACATCATCTGGACATGGCGAACGCCTTGCAGGCGGCATTGGCGAAATAGACAGCAGTACGCGGGTAAATACTTGCCGTACATGCTGTACAGCAAGTATTTCTGCTCTTGACATACAATGCGGCAACTTCGTTTTCGGCCATGCCGTGACCTCATGCAGCTACTCAAGAAAACCGGCCTGATCGCCGCCGCCATCCTGTTTGCCATCCTGCTGGCAGGCTGGCTGTTCATCAAAGTGGCGGCGGCGCGCAATGCCACTGTGTATACACAACAGTGGAACGAGCAGGGTACGTGCGTCATCAAGACCTATGTGCCCCACTATGGCAACGGCGTGCCGCAGAACATCGTGCGCGCACTCAGCACATCCACCTTCTTCCGCGTGTACCACAAGGATGGCACCTTGCTGGAAAGCACGGAATGGGTGCTGGACATGCATGAAGACGGCATCCTCGACCATGCCCGCTGGGGCAACAACCGCGCCATCTACCCGACCGACATGGGCTACGAAGGCTGGACCTTGCCCGAATGCGCGTGAACGGGGAACCATCATGCAAGAACTAAAACAAAAGGGGCTGCGCAGCCCCTGGGTCGACGTGCCGTATGAAGCCACGCTTTACCAATTTCTCGGTCCCTTTGACGTGTACGACCGCGAACACACGCTGGGCGTGGAACTGAACACCTGGGACATGAACGATCCGGCCCAGCGCGCGGCACTGATACGGCGCGACATTACGTCGCAGTACAAGGAACTCAGCTACCGCCACCGCCATGCGCTGGTGGCCGTGCTGGCGCAGGCGCTGCAAGACCCTGATTATGACTTCCAGGCCATCGTCGCACATGACCCAGAGAGTACCTATGCCCTGCCCGCCCGGTGGGATGAGATGGCCGACCCGCGCGCCTTCTTTGCCGATATCTACCGCCTGGTGCAGCAAGACTGGCGCGATGATCTGGCGCGCGCGGCTGCGGAAGACCCGTCCAGCTGGTAGCGCGGTGCGGATGCCACACTAGCGTATCGATAGTCTGCCGCACCGTTTCCCCTCTGAAAACCCGATTGCGGCAACGTGCACGCGACGTTGCAAAAACGCCCGTCTGAAAAAAAATCTGTTGCACCAGCGCATGCCCGCTGGCATCGCGCTACCATGAACCGTCGGTACTCCCCTCACCGCGCCGGTTCACCGCCTGCGTCCCTCGCCGCAATTTGAAGGAGATTCTCATGCCCCAGTTCGCCCCTGCCATTTGCCTGTCTGTCATGCTTGTTGCCGCTACGCTGCCAAGTGTCGCCAGCGCTGCCGAAGGCGGCGCCACGCGCGCCGACGCCGAAGCCATGGTGAAGAAAGGCGTGTCCTACATCAAGAGCGCCGGCGACGCCAAGGCGTATGGCGAGATCACGGCCAAGTCGCCGCAATTCATCCTGCACGACCTGTACCTGGTGGTCTATAAACTCGACGGCACGGTCGCCGCGCATGGCGCCAACCCGAAAATGGTGGGCAAGAACTTGATCGAATTGAAGGATATCGACGGCAAGGCCTTCGTCAAGGAGCGCGTCGATCTGGCCAAAAGCAAGGGCACCTTCTGGCAGGACTACAAATTCACGAATCCGGAAACCAAGAAGATCGAGCCGAAGGTGATGTATTGCGAAAAGCTGGCCGAGACCGTCGTCTGCGGCGGCATCTACCTGTAGCCAGACGCCGCGCCGCCAGCGCCGGGAAGGCACACCGAACTCTCAACGCATCTTTCAACGATACGGGCCTCAATGAAAATCGCACAGAAGATGTTGATCGTCCCGGTGCTCGCGCTGGCTTGCCTGCTGGCCATGGGGGCTTTGTCGTACTTCGCCATGCAGCAGAACGAGCAGCGCATGCGCGAACTGAAAGACGTCACCCTGACGGCCGAGCGGCTTGCCAACCAGCAAGCCATTGCTCTGGGCCAGGTGCATGCCGATGTGTATGCGAAGATTGCCATTGCCGCCAGCCTGTCGGACGAGCAATTCAAGCAATTCGGCGCGCAAACGGATGGCCAGCTGAACGCCATCGCGCAAGGCTTGACGGAACTCAAGCAATTCTCGGGCGCCGCCACGGAAGCGGCGCAGGCGTTGCCGGGCATCGAGCGCTACCGCGCCAGCGTGACGCAGGCGCTGGACCTGGCCTCGATGGACCCGAATACGGGCGTGGCCGCAATGCAAAATGCCGCCACGCACTACCAGCAAGTGCGCGGGCAGCTGCGCCAGGTGCTGCTGAACCTGGACCACCACACTGTCGATGCGCTGCAGGAGACGAAAAATGCGGGCCAGCGCGCCGGCTGGCTGTCGCTGGGCACCATGGCTGTGGGCTTTGCCCTGCTCGCCTTGATCGCCATCTGGGTGGCGCGCTCCGTGGTAGGCCCCATCGACGAGGCTAGCCGCGCCGCCGAAAGCCTGGCTGCGGGCGACCTGACCATGCGCCTCGATGCCCGGGGCGACGACGAGGTGGGCAAGCTGTTGCGGGCGCTGGCCACCGTGCTGAAAAACTGGAACACTTTATTGGGCGAGATACGCCAGGCGGGCTCCACCATCACGGTGGAAGCGAGTGAAATCGCGCTCGGCAATGCAGACTTGTCGGCCCGCACCGAGTCGCAAGCTCATTCCTTGCAGGAAACGGCAACGTCCATGCATGTCTTGACCGATACCGTGCGCGACAACGCCAGCCATGCGCACCAGGCCAACCAGATGGTGCTGTCGACCTCGAACGTGGCGCTGGAAGGCGGCCGCGTGGTGGGCCAGGTGGTCGAGACGATGGGCTCGATCAAGGCCAGTTCCGGGCGCATCGTCGATATCATCGCCGTCATCGACGGCATCGCTTTCCAGACCAATATCCTCGCCTTGAACGCGGCCGTGGAAGCGGCGCGCGCGGGCGAACAGGGCCGCGGCTTTGCCGTCGTCGCCACGGAAGTACGGGGCCTGGCGCAGCGTTCGGCCACGGCGGCGCGCGAAATCAAGCAGCTGATCGAGGATTCCGTTGCCAGGATAGAAACGGGCAGCGAGCTGGCCGACAGCGCCGGGCGCACCATGGGAGATATTGTCGCTTCCGTCCAGCAGGTGACGGAAATCATGAACGACATCACGGCGGCCAGCCAGCGCCAGAGCAAGGGCATCGAGGAAGTCAACAATGCCATCACGGAAATGGACGAATTGACCCAGCGCAATGCCGCCCTGGTCGAACAGTCGGCCGCCGCCGCGCAAAGCATGCAGGACCAGGCGCATGACTTGCTCAGGGTAGTCGACGCCTTCCGCCTGGGCGACGGTGGCCCGCCGCTGCTGCCGCGTTAGTGCCGTTTCGGCAACGCGGCCTTGGCGCAGGCCAGCATGTTATTGCCCGCTTCGGCCAGTGCCGTGTCCGATTCCGCCTGCAAAACCCTGCCCCTGCTGTTCTGGTCATCGTAACTGCCCAGCATGGCCGCATACAGCGAGGCCTGGTCCTGCATGCGCCAGGTAGCGCTGCGGGAATTGCCGGGCGCGGCCGGCATACTGGCGCTGAAGTAGCTATACAGGCCGCCCACCTGCTTCTTGTGCAGCCATTCCATCAATTGCACGATGCGGTACTGTTCCAGCAGGCTCAGCTCGCTGACATTCACGCTGGACAAGGTGTAATACAGTTCCAGCCGGGCCATCCAGTTGCCCTTTTCACCAGCCGCCACCAGCGCATGCCAGGCGGGACCGGAGCGTACGCTACGCACGGCGCGCGGCGCGCCTATCCAGGCGTCAACAGCGGCCTGGTTCGGCACGGGACCGTAGTGGTCGGGCGCGCGGCAGACGAACTGGCGCGCATCTGGCCCGCCATCCTTGAGCGCGTTGCTAATCTGCGCGGCTACCTTGTCGCCGATGCGCAGCAGGCGCGTGCCATAGCTCTCTATTGTCCAGTTCGACGGCACGCGCCCCAGCCAGGCCAGCGCATCGTCGTTGGCGCGGGCCGCCACGGCATAGGCGGCGATTCTGGCCTGCATCTTGACGTCTTTTTGCTGCTCCGCCAACTTGAGCGCATCTTGCTCTTCGTCATAGCGGCTGGTGGTTTTGGCCAGTTGCATGCATTGCTGGAATGCTTCCGGCGCACCCTGCCAGCACTGGGCGGGCACCTTCAGTTGCCAGCGCATGCTGACGGTTTTCAAAATATAGTTTTCTTCGCCCTCTTCCCCCTTGACATAGGCGCGGCCGTCCGCCTTGGTCACGCCTTTTGTCAGTTGCTTGCCGCCAGCCGTGCTCCAGGTGTAGGGGTCATCGTCTTGTGGCACGCCGGGTACGGCGTACAGGGTCAGGTAGTGGCCGGCGGTGGCAGGCGCATCGGCCGCATGGCTCAGCGGCGACAGCAGGGATAAGGTCAGTAAAGTTTTTTTAGGCAACAGTTTCAGCATGCAGCAATCATATCAATGAAGTTCGGTATGGCAGGCGCAGTCGTGGCCGCTGGCCGCCTCGGACAGGTTTTGCAAAATCGCGCAGTCTTGCGACGGCTGCGGCTGGTCGCACTGGTGGCGCAGGGTCACCAGTTGCTGCTGCAAGGTTTGCAAGTTTGCCATTTGCTCGGCGATGCGCAAGATATGGTGGTCGAGCAATTCATTGACGCTCTGGCAACCTTCGGCAGGGTTGTTCTTAAATTCCAGCAAGGCGCGGATATCGGTCAAGCCGATCTGCAAGGAGCGGCAATGGCGGATGAATTGCAGCCGTTCCTGGTGTTCTTCGCGGTATTCGCGGTAGCCGGCGCTGTTGCGGCCCGGTTCCTGCAGCAAGCCCGCCTTTTCATAGTAACGCACGGTTTCCACGTCACAATCTGTCCGTTTGGCCAGTTCTCCGATACGCATGGCATCCCCTTTTCATTCTGTCGTGCAAATTCCGCTTGACCCTGTAGCGGCTACAGGGTTTCTAATGGAAGCATACACCAATTCAGAAGGATGATGCGATGCCGCACGATAGCCATAACCACGCGCACGACCACGACCATAAGCATGACCATGAGCACAAGCATGCGCACGCGCCCAGCCCTGCGCCCAAGGCAGCCAGCTGCTGCTCCAGCCAGCATGCGTGCTCGTCCACGCCTGCCGCGCCATCCGGCCCAGCGTTGCCGAGCGCCCCCATCGCCGGCGCGAACACGGCAAAATACCGCATCGCGAACATGGATTGCCCTACGGAAGAGCGCTTGATCCGCAACAAGCTGGCCAATATGGCGGGCGTGGTGGGCCTCGATTTCAACCTGATGAATCGGGTACTCGACGTGCATCACACCCTGCCTACACTGGCCACGGTGGAAGCGGCCCTGCACGGCATCGGCATGCAGGCGATTCCCATGGAGGCGAACGTTGCCGTCGCGCGCGATCCGGACGAAGGCAGCCTGTCCGGCCTGCAAAAAGGCTTGCTGGTGGTTTCCGGCCTGGCCGCTGCCGGCGCCGAGGCGCTGGCGTGGACCACGCATGAAGACAGTTCACCCCTCGTCATCGCCCTGGCCCTGCTGTCGATCGCCACGGGTGGCTGGCCAACCCTGAAAAAGGGCTGGATCGCCCTGAAAACGTTCACCCTGAACATCAATTTCCTGATGAGCCTGGCGGTCTTCGGCGCCATCGCCATCGGCCAGTGGCCGGAAGCGGCCATGGTCATCTTCCTGTTCGCCATCGCCGAGCTGATCGAAGGCTTGTCCCTGAACCGCGCGCGCAATGCCGTGCACAGCCTGATGCAGCTGGCGCCCGACACGGCGACGGTCGCCGATGCCAGCGGCGCCTGGCAGCCGGTAAGCGTGGCCACGGTGGCTATCGGCACCCTCATGCGCGTCAAACCGGGCGAGCGCATCGCGCTCGACGGCGTGGTGGCCAGCGGCGCATCGTCCGTCAACCAGGCGCCGATCACGGGTGAAAGCATGCCGGTGGACAAAGCTGTGGGCGACGTCGTGTATGCGGGCACCATCAATGAACGGGGTCTGCTCGACGTTACCGTGACGGCCAACAGCGGCAACAGCACCCTGGCAAAAATCGTCAAGGTGATCGAGGAAACGCAGGGAAAACAGGCGCCCACGCAGCGCTTTGTCGACAATTTCGCCCGCTACTACACGCCGGCCGTGGTCGTGTTCGCCATCCTGGTGGCCGTGCTGCCGCCTTTGCTGCTGGGCGCACCCTTTATGGCCTGGGTCTACAAGGCCTTGGTGATGCTGGTGATCGCTTGCCCGTGCGCTCTCGTCATTTCCACGCCCGTCACGGTGGTCAGTGGCCTGACGGCGGCCGCACGGCGCGGCATTTTAGTGAAAGGCGGGCAATTCCTGGAAACGGGCTATCGCATCAAGGCCATCGCCGTCGACAAGACGGGCACCCTGACCATGGGCAAACCGGCCGTCACCGACGTGGTCGCATTGGAAGGCAGCAGCCGCGACGCCATCCTGCAGCTGGCCGCCAGCCTGGATGCCAATTCCGCCCACCCACTGGCCGCCGCCATCGTCAAGGCGGGTCCGCCCGCCAGCAGCCACTTGCCCGTCACCCAGTTTGTCGCCCTGCATGGGCGCGGCGTGCAAGGCGATATCGCTGGCCAGACCTATTATCTGGGCAATGCGCGCCTGATGGCGGAACTCAAGGTGCTGAGCCCGGAACTGCAAGCCATCCTGGCGCGGCTGGAACAGCAAGCCTACACGGCCATGGTGCTGGCGACCGAAGCCGGCGCGCTGGGCGTGATCGCCGTGGCCGACGTGCTGCGCCCGACGGCGGCGTCTGCCATCGCCAAATTGAATGCGCTGGGCGTGACCACCGTGATGCTGACGGGAGACAACCTGCTGACGGCGCAGCGCATCGCGGCCGAGGTCGGTGTCAGCCTGGTCAAGGCGGAATTGCTGCCGGAAAATAAACTGGACGAGATCAAGGCCTTGCAGCAGCAGTTCGGCGTGGTGGCCATGCTGGGCGACGGCGTCAACGATGCCCCTGCCCTGGCGCAGGCCGACATCGGCTTTGCCATGGGCGCGGCCGGCAGCGACACGGCCATCGAAACGGCGGACGTGGCCCTGATGGACGATGAACTGGGCAAAGTGCCCGAATTCATAGCCCTGAGCCAGCGCACGCGCAGCATCCTCGTGCAAAACATCAGCTTTGCCATCGGCATCAAGGCCGTCTTCTTCGGCCTGGCCCTGGCCGGCACGGCGACCCTGTGGATGGCCGTGTTCGCGGACGTGGGCGCCAGCCTGCTGGTGGTGGCCAACGGTTTGCGCTTGCTGCGTAATAGGCGCAACTAAATCCCTCCAGAAATAGTTCCATCTGGACAATTGGTGTAAAAAACGCTACTTTGGCGGCTGTTCTCCACCGCCGCCAAAGTAGCCGATGACCTTTCTGTTCCGCTTGACCCTGCTGACCGCCCCACTTGCCACCCTTATTGCCAGCGCCAGCCTGCACGCCGAACCCCTGTTTGTCACGCCCTGTTCCGATACGGCTGTTCCCGGCAGCCTGTGCTCGGGCTTGAACGTGCCCGGCAGCTACGATGCGCAGGGCCGCGCCATCGGCGACGCGGATGCCATGCACGTCTTCGTGCGCAAGATTGCCGCCGACGTGGCGGCCGGCAAACCCGCCAAGGGTACCCTGTGGCTGGTGGCGGGCGGTCCCGGCGAATCGGGCGCTTCGTTCTACAGCCTGCTGCCCACCTTGCGCCGCAGCTTTCCCGGTTTTGAATTCCTGATCCCCGACCACCGGGGCACGGGTCACTCGTCGCGCCTGTGCAAGGTGGAAGAGTCCGAACAAAGCCCGGGCGGCCGCGCGCTGGCGGGCGCCGAATGGGCCAGTTGCTTTGCCGGCATCAATCTGATGCCGGAATACGCGGGCCAGTTTTCCATCACCATGGCGGCGCGCGACTTGAAGGCGCTGATAGAAAACGAAAGGGGTGGCAAGAAGCCCCCCGTCTATGTATATGGCGTGTCGTATGGCACGCAGCTGGTCTTGCGCACCTTGCAGTTGGGGCCGCTGGTCGTCAAGGGCGTCATCCTCGACTCGCTGGTGCCGCCGCAAACGGATGCGCGCTGGGACTTGAGCCAGCGCTCGCAGGTGGTCAATGCCGTCGGCATGCAGGTGCTGGCCCGCTGCGATGCGGATGCGGCTTGTCATGCGGCGCTGGGCGAAGGGGCTGAGTCGCTGTACCGCCGCGTGCTGGACAAGGCGCAAGCCGATTCCACCCTGCTGGCGAAGATCCCCGGCAAGAACCTCAAGCATTTTATGGGCGGCATGCTCGACGTGCCGGCCGCCCGCGCCCGCATTCCGTACCTGCTGCAGGACCTGGACCAGGGTAAGGATGGCGAATTGACGGCCGTGCGCGCCACCTTGACGCAGGCGGCGGCCAGCCTGGGCAGCTATCCCCAGTCGCCGTTGTCGATTCCGCTGGTCAATATCATCAGCAATTCGGAAAACAATCTGCAGCCATCGTTGCGCCCCAACTGGGCCGCCATCGACCTCGACCGCGAAGAGGCGGACTTGCTGTTTACCAGTCCCCTGCCCCGCATCTTGCTGGGCGGCGGCTTGCCCACCTACCCACGCGATGCCTACTTCGGAGGCCTGCCGGCGAAAGTGCCACCAATGCTGGCGCTGCAGGGAACGCTGGACCCGAAGACGCCGTACGCGGGCGCGCAGGCGCAAGTGCAGGCTTTGACGCAGAACAAGGCTGGCAAGGTGGCCCTGGCCACCGTGCAGAATGCCCCGCATTTCCTTTTATGGACGGCGCCCGCCTGCTTTGAACAGGCCAGCAGCCGCTTTATTGCCGGCAAGGCGGCGCAGGATTGTACGCTGTAGTTTCCAGCAACTAGATAGAAGAGGACGATATGCGCATTACACGCCTCGCGTTGCTGCTGCTAACTTGTTTCGGCGCGGCGCAGGCCGCCACGCCGTCCATCTGCGCCTCGCCCGCGCAAGCCGTGCGCGAACAGGGCTACGTGCCCATCAATGGCATCGAGCAATGGATCACGCTCACGGGCGCGGCCTGCGGCAATCCCGTGATCCTCTTCATCCATGGCGGCCCCGGCAACGCGCTGAGTCCTTATGCGGATGCCATCTACGCGGGCTGGGAACGCCATTACACCCTGGTGCAGTGGGACCAGCGCGGCGCCGGCATGACGTATGCGAAACAGCGGCCGACGGAAGATGTGCCATTGAGCGTGGAACAGATGCGCGACGACGGCATCGCCGTGGCCCGCTACCTTCAGCAACATTTGGGCAAGGATAAATTCATTCTGATGGGTAGTTCCTGGGGGGCGATTCTGGGCGTGCACATGGCAAAGGCTCAGCCGGAGCTGTTCCATGCGTATATCGGCACGGCGCAGGTGGTCAATGCGCGGGACAACGAGACCGGCATGTACGGGCAAGTGCTTGCGCTGGCGCAAGCAGCGCAGGACGCGCCCACGGTGGACAAGCTGACGGCGCTGGGTCCGCCACCATGGCGCGATCCGCGCAACTTCGGCATCTTGCGCCGTTTCGACCGCAAATATGAAGCCCTGGCAACGGATGCGCCGCCCAAGCACTGGTGGCAGCCTGCGCCGTTCTACGCCACGCAGCAAGCCCTGGCAGATGCCGAGGCGGCCGATGATTACTAGTACATCCAGTTCATCGGCATGCGCGGCGATGGCATGTTTTCGACAGTGAACCTGCCTGCGCTGGGCACGCGCTTTGGATTACCCGTGTTTTTCATCATGGGCGAAGCGGACCTGCTGACTTCGCCCGCCATCGCGCGCACGTATTTCGACAGCATCACGGCGCCGGTCAAGAGTTTTACCCTGGTGAAACGTGCCGGACACGACCCCAACCAGGCCGTGCTCGATGCCCAATGGACGATTCTGCGCGACAAGGTGGCGCCGTTGATCGGCCACTGAGCAATTAAATCGCGCGGCGTGCCCGCAGATGCAGGTGGCGAAGCGCCATGGCCGAGACCATCAAAATGCCCGACGCCGTCGCCAGCACGACAATAAACGCCTTGTCGAAGGCCGAACGGGCCAGTTCCGACACTTGCAAGCCCAGTTCGGCCGGCAATTGCTCGGCGGCCAGCAGCGCCGCATCGAGGGTGTCATGCGCATTCGGCAACAGGCCCGCGCTTTCCGGGATCACCAGGGTGGCGCTGTAGACGGCCGACAAAATCGTGCCCAGCACCGTCACGCCGATCACGGCGCCCAGTTCATACGACACTTCCTCGATCGAGGCGGCCATGCCGGCTTGCTGCGGCGCCACGTTCAGCATCACGGCGCTGGACGCGGCCGTCATGACGGCGCCCAAGCCCAGGCCCAGGATTACCAGGCTGGCCACTTGCGCCGAGACGGCGGCGTTATGCAGCAACAAATAAGAGGCCATGCCGATGCCCGACAGCAACAAAGAACCCCACAGTACTTTGGCCTTGTCGGCGCGCGGCAGCATGAAACCCGTCAGCGGGCCGGCAAACACGGACGCCAGCGGCAGCGGCAACAACAGCAAGCCTGCTTCCAACGGCGACAATTCACGTACCAGTTGCATGTGCTGGCTCAGCGCCAGTTCCATGCCGATCAGAGCGGCCGAGGCCACCATGGCGGCGGCCACGGCGCTGGAAAACGGCAGTTCGCGGAACAGGGCGAAGTCGATCAACGGCTTGGCTTGCCGCTTCTGGCGGCGCACGAATTTCAGCATGAAGTAGGCGCCCACGGCGAAGGAGGCGGCGGCCAGCGCATACGACGGCTGCGGCTTGCCCAGTTCCTTGATCGCATACACGCCACCCAGCAGCCCCATCATGATTTGCAGCGAGCCCTTCAGATCCCACGGCTTGTCGCGGTTACCGGCCCGTTTCGGCAGGATGACGGCGGCCAGCACCAGGGTCAGCAGCACGATGGGCACGTTAATCAGAAAGACGGAACCCCACCAGTAATGTTCCATCAGGAAACCGCCGAGCACGGGGCCAAACGCGGCGCCACCGGAGGCAATCGCCGCCCACACGCCGATGGCGAACGAGCGTTCGCGGTTGTCCGTAAAGGTCAGGCGGATGATCGACAAGGTGGCCGGCATCATCAAGGCGGCACCGATTGCCAGCAGGATGCGCGAAAAAATCAGAAGTTCAGGCGCGGGCGAAAACGCGGCGCACAGCGAGGCGATGCCGAACACGGCCAGGCCGGCAAGGAAAACGGGTTTGTGGCTCAAACGGTCACCGAGGGTGCCGAGGCCGGGCAGCAGACCGGAGACGACCAGCGCGTAGACGTTGATGATCCACAGTTTTTGCGAGGAGGATGCCTGCAAGTCGCGCGTCAGCGCGGGCAAGGCGGTGTAGAGCACGGTCATGTCGACCACGATCAGGAACAGGGCGCTGGAGACGATGGCCAGCGTCAGCCATTTTTTCATTGAATGCATAAACAACTCATGTATTATTTAACAACTGTCGGTTTGGATGAATTTGGTGCTGCGCAAATATTTACGTTCCAGGCTGCCACGGGCCTGGGCTTGTCGGGGGCGGCGGGCGTCAGCCACGGTCGCCATCCTTGTCATCCACAGCGGCCGCATCGACTACGTCAAGTTCGCGCAGCATGACGACGGAGACTTGCTTGAAACCGCGGCCCTGGAAGAATTTTTGCGCCGTCAGGTTGTGCGCGCCGCATTCGAGGAATAAACGGGCGATGCCGTGGCTGCGCAGCTCGTCGGCAACCCATTCCACCAACTGGCTGCCGATGCCGCTGCCGCGCACGGAGGGCAGCAAGACCAGGTCGTCCAGCGCGGCGAACGATTTCGAGGCGCGCTGGCGCGTGTCGATGGAAACGAGGGCCATGCCGACGATGGCGTCGCCCAAGGTAGCCACGGCCAGCAGGGTCGAATCGCCATGCGCCCAGTCATGCGACAGGGCGGCGCGGATTTCGCCACGTATGACCTCAGGCAAGTCTGCGCGCCAGTTGCCGGGCGCATCGGCGCGTTCGCCCTGCAACTCCGAATGGGAAATATAGTCGGCGCTGACGTTATCAAGATATAACTTGCACAGCGCATCTTCGGCGGTGGCGTCGTGACACCAGCTGAAGCTGATGGCGGGCGTATTCTGTTGGGCGTTTTTCATGGCGAATCTCGTGTTATTGAATTAGTAAAGGCATTTTATGTCGCCCCTGAATGGCATTCAAGTTAAAATCCATCTGTAAAACAGATAGGTTGATGCCATGCAATGGACTTTGGAACAAATGCGCTACTTTGAAGCGGCTGTCGCGGCCGGTTCATTTTCGGGCGCGGCGCGCCGGCTGGGCCGCGCCCAATCGGTGGTCAGCACCTCGATCGGCTTGCTGGAAGCGGAATTCGGCGTGGAATTGTTCGACCGTTCGCGCCGCAGCGCCGTGCTGACGGAAGCGGGCAAGGTGATGCACCTGGAAGCGTGCGAACTGCTGCGCCAGGCCGAGCGATTGCAACTGCGCGCCCAGCTGCTGAGCGAGGCGCCCGAAGCGCAGCTGACCCTGGCACTGGATGAAGCCCTGCCCTACCTGGCCATCAGTACCCTGGTGAAGGAGTTGGCGGCGCGCTACCCGGCGCTGGAACTGGTGATGCTCAACGCCACGGCGTCGGAAGTGGCGCAATACGTGGAGCAGCAGCAGGCCGACGTGGCTTTTCATTTTGACCGCGGCCCCATCTCGCCCATACTGGAACAGCAGCACATCGGCAGCGTGGCGCAAGGCGTGTTCGTGGCGAAAGGCCACCCGATGGCGCACGGCCAGGAAGTGAGCCGCAACGAGCTGACCCGCTACCGCCAGCTGATCATGGATTCCGAACTCAACCGTGAACACGCCTTCAGCCCCGCCGTCTGGTTCTCCGACAGCTTTTACAGCATCGCGGAGATGGTCGCGGATGAGCTGGGCTGGGCAATTTTGCCCCTGAATATCGCCAATTACGACAACTACAAAGGGTATTTGCAGGAAGTGCCCTGCCCAGCGCTGGCTTTGTCGCGCCTGCCGGTGCGGCGCTTATCGATTCACGGCAAAAAACTCAGCGAGACGAGTTTGTGGCTGACGACGAGGCTGGCGGAATTGCTGCTGGATGGGCCGAGGGGGTAAGGCGTACTGCGGTCACTCCGGTAATTTAATGAAGGAAAAGCTGGCACCTGCATTTTGATGGCATGGCAAAGGCAGTATGATAGTTGCAATTAAAACATTAGTATGAAGGTGTGTCCGAAAGATGAGACCAGACTTCAGCCATCTCACTCACAACTGGAACTGGCGGCATCAAACTGCACTACAGGTAAGTACTGAAAGCTTTACACGATTCACTCAACTGTCATCAACAACTGGTTCGCCGTGGCAAAAGACGATGCCGTGGCGATCGATCCGGATAACATCAATCACGAAGCCGTGACCAATATCTGGCACTGATCGTCGACCGCGTGGTGCACAGGGACTGGCGCAACGCGCACTATATATATAGGACGCCGCAGCAAGGCGATGAACAGGAGCAAGCACCGTTCATCCTGCCCGTGTTTGTGGCGCCTGTGCCGTAAGCCTGCGCTTTCTCAATCAGCGCTGCTTGATCACGCCAGGAAACGCGCGGGCCGGCAAGCCTCCAGGGCTGACGCTGGCTGTCCATCGACGATTTCTTCGCTGGCCAGCTGGCCCACGATGGCCGCCAGCACCACGCCCGGATGCATGGCGCACACGTACACGCCGGCCACTTGCGGCAAATAGCCGATGACGGGCACGCCGTCAAAGGGCATGGGGCGCAGGCCGATGCAGGCGAGTTCCGGGACGATGGCCTCGGCGCCCTCAACTTCATTGCGGATCGCGCTGGCCGTGCGCTGCGCCATGGCGGCAGGCTGGTTTTCCGGCGCCTCATCCACGTAGTCTTCCGCTGCCAGCAGTGTTCCATCCGCGTTTTGCCGCACCTCCATTGCATGGCTGGAAATAATGCCGCGCACCAGGCCGAGTGGCGCCTTGTAGCGCATGAAAATGGCGGGCGAGGCGTGAATCGGCAGGCTTGCGCCCATTTGCGCGGCCAATGCAGCGGTGCCTGTGCCTGCCGCAAGGACGATCACGTCCGCCTCGATGATGCCAGTGGCCGTTTCCACGCCCATCACCTTCGCGTCCTGGATTGCAAAGCCCAGCACGGGCGTGTGCGTGAGGACCGTTGCGCCGAGTGCCCGGGCCGCTGCCAGCAAGGCATCGTGGCGGCGACGCCATCGAGGGCGCCCTCGATGGCTCGTACAACGCTTGTTCCGGCGGCTGCCTTAGATTTGGTTCAAGCCGGGCAATCCGCGCCCGGTCAATCAATATGGACGCGGGCGACACGCGCCCGTCCTGCGTGCCATACGACAAGGCTCCATGCCAGCGCACCGTCAGTCCGGGCACCTGCGTTTCCAGCTGGCGGTAGGCAGCGATGGCGCCGCCGCGCAGTGCCGCAATGGGATCCGGCCAGGCGCAAGACGTGTTAATCCAGGCAAACGATGTTCCCGTCACCCCGGACGCGATGCCTTGCGCCTCGACTACGGTGACTTGCGCGCCCTTTTTGGCCAGGTGAAACGCCAGCGACGCGCCCACGATGCCGGCGCCGATGACGATGATGCGTTTGGGGTTTTCACAACTCATATATATATATGCTGACCTTGTTTATCACAGGGCAGAGTCTACCCCAGCCGCCCGCAAATTCAGCGCGTAGGCATGGCCATCGACGACGTTGCCCGCCACGATGGCGATATCGGGCACGGCAATTCCCTGCACGAAACCGCAGCGCTCCAGCACGCGCATCGAAGCCGCATTGCCATCGATGGCGTAGGCACACAGGCCGGCAAGCCGCCATTCGTCTTGCGCCAGGGCAATCAGGTAGCGCAGTGCGGCCGTGGCCAGGCCTTTGCCCGCTTGCTGTTCCCCGATGCGGTAGCCGACTTCGGCCGTTTGCGCCTGCCCGTCGATATCCTTGAGGTTGGCGCGCCCGATCAATTCTCCGTGCTCGTCGACGATGACGCAGGGGTGCAAGCGTCCTTGTTGGTGCTCGCCCAGGAATTGCGCGACGTGCGCCTGGATGCCGTCGATACTGTAAAAATCATCGGGGCGCGGGTCGATATGGCGCTCGAACCAGGCCCGGTTGGCTTGCTCGAATGCCAGCAACGGGGCGGCGTCGTCCGGACGCAGGGTGCGAATGGTCAATGTGCTCATGGAGGCTCCTGGAAAGGTATCAGTCTAGTGAAGCGCCACCCGGCCCGTCAATCTTGATTCCATCAATCAATATAAAGTGACAAACGCTACAATGGCCGCCATGAACAATGATCTGTCCGCTCTTGACGCGGCGCGCCTCTTGGGCGTCAGCCTGCCCACCCTGTATTCCTATGTGAGTCGGGGTTTGCTGGCCTCCGTCAGCAATGGAGCGTCGCGCCGCAAGCGCTATCCGCAGGAAGACGTGCTGCGCCTGGCGGCGCGCAGGAATGACGCCAAGCGGGGCGGCCAGACGGCCGTGGCCGCCATGCACTGGGGCTTGCCCGTGCTGGAGACGCAGATTTCGCATATTGCTGACGGACGATTGTTGTACCGGGGCTGCGATGCGACGGCGCTGGCGCAGCACGCAAGCCTGGAGGCGGCCGCCAGCCTGTTGTGGGACGATGGCGCAAGCGACTATTTTCAGCAAGACGCAAGGGCCCTGCCGCAAGGGCTGGCCAGCACGCCGGACGCGACGCCGCTGGCGCGCGCCATGCTTGCCATGGCCATGCTGGCGTCCAAACCTGCGACCAGCCCCGCAACCATGCTGCAATCCGGCCCCTCCCTGATGCGCATCCTGGCCGCCGCCCTGCTGCAAGCGGCGCCATCCGCCCAGCCGCTGCACCGGCAACTGGCCCAGGCATGGCTAGCCGACGCGGAGCAGGCTGAATTGCTGCGCGCCGCGCTGGTGCTGCTGGCCGACCATGAATTGAATGCGTCGACCTTTGCCGTGCGCTGCGTCGCCTCGACGGGCGCCAGCCTGCCGGCAGCGCTGGGTGCCGGGCTGGCGGCTCTGTCCGGAGACAGACACGGCGGCGGCAGCGCGGCGGCCCGGCGCATGTTGACGCAGGCGCTGGCCGCGCCAGACGCCAGCGCCGCCATCGGTGCCTATTACACGACCATCGCGCCGGAATTCGCCGGCTTTGGCCATCCGCTGTATCCGCACGGCGACCCGCGCGCCGCATATTTGCTGGAAATCTTGTCGACGCTGTCGCACGAGCGGCCTCAACTGGCCGCCATCCTGGTTTTGTGCACGGCGGCGGGCGAGTTGCTTGGCGCCAAGCCGAACGCCGACCTTGCGCTGGCGGCCATGGAGCTGGCGTTCGGCTGGCCCGAGGGCGCGGGCATGAGCGTGTTTACCCTGGCCCGTTCGGCCGGCTGGATCGCGCACGCCGCCGAGCAAGCTACCAGCGCGACCCTGATACGTCCCCGCGCCCGCTATGTGGGGCGCCACCAGCGCGACTAACCATATCCGCTTGATTTATTACGCATACGTAGTAGTATACTTCGCATGCGTACCAATACCTCCCCCCGGCCCGACCTTTCCGATACAGCAGCAGCCTGCCCGCTGGGCGAGCGTTCGCCGCGGCTGTTCAATCTGCTCAACCTGGCGCGCCAGAACCTGTTTCGCTCGGCCGATGCCGTGTTCGCCAGCGAACTGGGGTTTTCCGGCACGCAAGTCGTCGCCCTTTTTGCCTTGAAGGGCGAGGAAGGCTGCCAGCTGAAGGATCTGGGGCGATTGTTGCAATTGAAAAACTCGGCTGTGACGGGCCTGGTGGCGCGCATGGAAGAAAACGGCCTGATCGTGCGCGGCCAGTCGGCGCTCGATGCGCGCGCCGGCACCCTGCACATGTCGCCCAGGGGCGGCGAGGTGCTGGCCGCCGCCCTGCCCCTGCTCGACAGCCTGAATGAACAACTGAAGCAAGGTTTCAGCGAAGAAGAGCTGGCCATCGTCGCCCGCTTCCTGCTGCATGCCTCGCGCCTGCGTTTCCAGCAAGACATGTAACCTGTAAGACGTTTAACCTAACCTTCACCCCACAGGAGAATGAAATGGACGCCTCCCTCCCGATTCAGGCGATTCGGGCGAAGTAGGTCTGGTAGCGGGTAGCACGATAGGGGGGATCCTCACGGGCCTACGGCGTCAAAGCGCCTAA
>NZ_JBNYXM010000003.1:82226-295126 GCF_051380665.1 Janthinobacterium lyxosi | reverse complement strand
CGATTTCATCGGGGCCCGCAGAGCAATACAACTGCAACAAGGCCGGATATAGAACTGCAGCCTAGCCTGTCTGAAACACACAAAATCACCTTGCCAAACGGGAGGCGTCCATATAGTAGTCATGTCGGCCGCTGCAGCGCCGCCGCCGTACGTCCAAGCCGGGTGTGCCAAAAAAAAACCCACCGGAGGGTGGGCATGGTGTGTGACAGCCTGCAAGTTGCCGTTTAGTCCGCCACCACCACCCGATTCTTGCCCGTCTGCTTGGCCTGGTACATGGCGCGGTCGGCGCGCTTGACCAGCTCGGCCTGGTCTTCGTTGGGCAGGCGCAGGGCCACGCCGGCGGAAAAGGTGATCAAGACTTTCTCGTTATCATGCAGGAAGAAATGCCGGGTCAGCTCGCGCTGCAAGCGCGTCATCGTCGACGAGGCTGCCTCGACCGTGGTTTCCGGCAGCAGGATGAGGAATTCCTCGCCGCCGAAGCGGGCGATGACGTCCATCGAGCGCAGGGTTTCCTTGACGATTTTTACCAGGTGTTTCAAGGCGGCATCGCCAGCCAGGTGGCCATACGTGTCGTTCAGGCGCTTGAAATCGTCCAGGTCCAGCATGGCGATGCACAGCGGCGTGCCGCGGCGGTCGGAGCGGGCCGTCTCGCGCTCGAACACATCGTCCAGGCCACGGCGGTTCAGGCTGCCCGTCAGCTGGTCTTCCCGCACCAGTTCGCTCATATGCTGGAGCTTCGCTTCCAGGGTGTGGATGCGCTGTTCCGCATCCTGCACTTCCTGGCGTGCCAGCACCATCTTGTCGCGTGCACGCAAGGCTTCGTTCTGCACCATGCGCGTTTCGCGCAAGACTTCGTCGAGAACGCTGTTCAATTCGCTGATATTTTCCGCCTGGCTGATCTTTTCCGAATAGCCGCCGATCTTTTCATGGAAGTCGCCCGTGCTGGCCGCCACTTGCCCCAGGCGGTCGATGAAGGTCATCATCATGTTCTTGACCGTCAGCTTGACATCGGACAGGCTGTGCTTGAGCTGGCTTTGCTTGTAGATGACTTCCTTCAGGCTGCGCGTGGCGTCTTCCAGCGCGCGCTGGTCGAGCGGGCCGGCGATCAGGTTTTGCACGGCATCGACCTGGCCGCGCAGCCAGCTGTCGTCGTCGAGCAATTGGCTGACGTTGTCCAGCAGCAATTTGAACAGGCGCAGCAGCAATTCCTGCTGCTCGGCCGTATCGCCGCTTTTGAGTTCGATCTGGTAGCACAGCTGCTTCAGGCGCAGCGCCGCTTCGTTCAGCGCTTCTTCCGTGTGCGCCAGCTTGATGGCCGCGCCCAGGGATTCGGCTTCTTCCACCAGTGCGGGCGTGCCCGTCAGCAAGGTGGCCACGGCAAAGCCCAAGGTGCGGCTGAGCAATTCACGCAGGGTGCGCGTCTGTTCACCGTCCGGTAGAGGCGGCAATTCGATGCCGCCGACTTTCTTGACCTGTTTTTCCGCCAGTTGCGCCAGCGTGCGCGCATAGCTGTCCCAGTCGCGCGCTTTCAGGGCGCGCTGGAAGCGCCGGCCAAAGTCGCCCAGTTCGCCCGCCGATTCGCTCATCTTGGCGGCAAACTGCGTCAGGACGTTTTCCGCGCCGCCGTCCACCGGTGCGCTGGCGGCCAGCACGGCTGCCGGGGCGGCAGGCGTATCGGCCGGTTCGCTGATGCCGGCGATTTCATTGTAGATATCGCGGTAGGCGCTGGGCGTGGGGGCGATGCGGCGCGTGGCCAGGCGGCGAAACGCTTCGCGGGCGATATCGGCCGGGTTCATCGCCGCAGCGGCGGCGGTAGTCGTGGCGCCAGCGGGAGCGCTTGCTGGTGAAGATGGCAATTTACTGGACATGTAGGCACAGCCTTTTTAGATATTTCTCATTATCCTCATGATATGCGCGTTGGCAAAGAACTTATTGTGCGAGAAGCAAGGAGAAGTCCTGTCAATTCGCCCGATGCCAGCGGGCATGCCGCTTTGCCATCAATCCACCAGCTGGTTGCGGATGGCGTAATGCGTCAGTTCGGCGCTATTCTTGAGTTTCATCTTGACCAGCAAGCGGGCGCGGTATTCGCTGACGGTTTTCACGGATAATTTCAGTTCTTCGGCGATGGCGCCCACCGCCTTGCCCGAGGCAATCATGACCAGGGTCTGGTATTCGCGATCCGATAAAGTGTCGTGCAAGGCCGTTTCGTGGTCTTCGCCCACCGTGTTGGCCAGTTCCTGCGCCAGCGAGGCGCTGATGTATTTCAAGCCTTGCGCCACCTGGCGGATGGCCGTGACCAGCTCGCGCGGCGCACTCTGTTTCGTCAGGTAGCCGGACGCGCCTGCCTTGAGCGAACGGATGGCGTACTGATCCTCGCGGTGCATGGAGAGCATCAGCACGGCCAGTTCCGGCTTTTCCTTCTTGATCTGCTTGAGCACCTCGATGCCGCTGCGGTCGGGCAGGGAGATGTCGAGCAGCAACACCTGGCATTTCGAGCCGCGGAACAGTTTGATGGCGTCGTGGCCATTTTCAGCCTCGCCGGCAACGATGATGTCCTTCGTATCGGCGAGGATTTGCTTCAAGCCCTCGCGCACGATCGCGTGATCGTCGGCGATGAATACCCGGATGGTGGCTTTTTCTTTCATGACTGCGTTGTTTCCTATCTAATTCACCCACTAGGCCGTGTCTGGCGGCGGCCCGCTGTGCGCGGGCGCACTGGCTGCAGCCGCTATTATCGCCTCTCGCGGCGTGGTCAGCCGGATTTTTATGCTCAGGATGGTGCCGCCATCGGGCCCATCCATCAGGCTCAGGGTGCCGCCCAGCGCGGCGGCGCGTTCGGCCATGCCGCGGATGCCGAACGATTGCGGCTTGGCGCGGTCGGACAGGCGCATGCCGACGCCATTGTCGGCGATCGACAGGCTGATATGCTGGCGCTGCCGGGCCAGGCGCACGCTGACCTTGCTTGCCCGCGCATGTTTGGCGATATTCGTCAGCGCCTCCTGGGCGATGCGGAACAGGCTGGTCGCCAGGTCCAGCTCCAGTTCGATATGCTGGCGGTTCGAAATGAACTGGCATTCGATGCCGGCCTGGCGCGCGAATTCCTTCACCTGCCAGTCCAGCGCGGCAACCAGGCCCAGGTCCAGCATGGAAGGGCGCAAGTCCAGCGAAATACGGTGCACGGCGTCGATGCTGCGGTCGACCAGGGCATCGACATAGTCGGCCTTTTCCTGCAACAGCGGGTCGTCCGGGGGCAGGCGGCGCGCCAGCATGGCCAGCGCCATCTTGATCGCCGTCAAATTGCCGCCCAGGTCATCGTGCAGTTCGCGCGCCAGGCGCGTGCGTTCGTGTTCCTTGACCTTGTCGATATGCGCCGTCAGCTCGGCCAGGCGGGCGCGCGACTGGCGCACTTCGATCTGTTCGAGCCGGCTTTCCGTGATATTCGTCATGATGCCTTCCCACTGCACCGTGCCGTCGGCCAGCGCGCGCGGCGTGGAACGCAGGTTGATCCATTTGACGTCCTTCCAGGCATCGATCCAGATCCGGCCTTCCCAGTTCCAGCTCCACAAGGCGGACTTCGACGCCTGCATCGACTCGAGATACGAGGCGCGGTCGTCGGGCAGTATCAATTGATAGAACAGTTCCGGACGCGCGTGCAGCTCTGCCGGCCCCAAACCCAGCAAGGCCTGGCAGCCGTCGCTCAGGTAGGCAAAGGACGCCCGCCCATCCGCATGCAGGCAGAACTGGTACACCAGGCCCGGCGTATTCGAGACGATGGCGTTGAAGCGCGACTGCACCTGCGCCAGGGCGGCCGCCGTCGCCTGCGGCGTGCGCAAGTCTTCGCCCTCGGCCAGGATCAGGGCGCGGCCCTGGCGGCTGGCGCGCGACAGGTGCAGGCTGAGCGAATACAGGCTGCCATCGCGGCGGCGCTGCTGCACGTGCAGCAGCGCTTGCGCGCCGATGCTGTCGTCCAGGGCGGCCAGCACGGCGGCCAGCTGCTGTGCGTCGAGCTGCGGCGCCAGGGTGAAGGGCGTCATTGCCAACAATTGCTCGCGTGCATACTGCAAGTTGTCGCAGGCGGCATCGTTGGCGTCCAGCAATTGCAAGCTGGCAGCGTCGTACAGGTAGATTTCCGGCGCCGCCGCGCGCATGGCGGGTGCCAGCCGGGGAGTGTCGTGCATGGAGTTGCCTTTCTTCATCAGCGGCGGGCGCGCCAGAAGGCGGCGAAGCGGCGCAGCACCCTGGCTGGGCGGGAATGATGACGGCCTGGCGTGCCCTTGCGCAAGCGCTGCCACCAGGCGCGGCGGGCGCGGCCCAGCGCGGCCGACAGGCGGCTGACGCGGCGCCACGGACGCGTGGCGCGCAGGCGGGCGATCCAGCGGTCCTTGGTTTCCATGAACCAGCCATGCCAGCGCGCAAACCACGGCAAACTGAGCAGGGTAGGGCGCGTCAGGCTGTACAGGCGGGCCACGGCGGCCGCGCCGCCCAGCTTGGCGATGACGATCACGCCGATGCCGGAAAACGCATGGCCGCGCGCGATCGCCAGCAGGGCCAGCAGCTTGACGGGAAACAGCAGCACGGCCGGCAGCACGAAGATGGCCAGCGCCCAGTACGGCGGCAGGCGCTTGATCCACGCTTCCAGCGCATGCAGGGGCGGAAATTGCGCCACCACCTGCATGATGCGCGCGCCCGTCGCCCACAGCCATTCCTCGATCAGCAGGAAGATGGCGGCCAGGTAGACCAGAGGCGCGAACAGCCAGCGCCTGATTCTGTAGAATTTTTTCATCCGTCTCCGTGTGCGGCGCAGGTTTTCCGCGATAGCCACGATGATACGTCAAAAAAGCCCGTTTGCCCCCGCATCCGGTGTGCCTGCGGCGCGCTGGCGGGGCTACAATAGGCAGATGAATAAAGCCTTTGTAAAAGAATCCGACAACGACAACGACGACGATGAAGAAGCGGCCGCGCTGGCGCTGGCCATTCCCGCCGGCGCCAAGAACTACATCACGCCGGCCGGCTACCAGCGCATCAAGGAAGAGTTGCTGCAGCTGATCGACGTCGACCGTCCGGAAGTGGTGCGCATCGTGCATTGGGCGGCGTCGAATGGCGACCGTTCGGAAAATGGCGACTATATCTATGGCAAACGCCGGCTGCGCGAAATCGACCGCCGCATCCGCTTCCTCACCAAGCGCATGGACCTGGCCGCCATCGTCGACCCCAGCGTGCACCATGGCAACGACCAGGTGTTTTTCGGCGCCACCGTAACCTACCGCACCAGCGACGGCGAAACGCACACCATCACCATCGTCGGCATCGATGAATTCGACCCCCTGAACGGCAAGATCAGCTGGGTCTCGCCGATGGCCCGCACCATCACCAAGGCGCGCGAGGGCGATGTGATTGTATTGAATACGCCGCTCGGGGCGCAGGAACTGGAGTTGCTGGAGGTGACGTATCCGACGCCGGGGGAAGGGTAGGTTGCGGTAGCGCAGAGAATGCTCTGACAGCTGTGCCAGGCTTGAGGTTTTCCCGCAGAAGAAAGCATGCTATGCCCCGCACAGTACGGATGTTTGTATCCGGCATGCCATTACATCAATCGGCGGCAGCATCGGACCGGACCCTTATGGGATGGCCGTTATAAATCCTGTGTGGCGCAAGATGCGACCTACCTGCTGGTTTGCCAGCACCGGCATGGCGCATTACCCTGGCAATTACAAGTGGTCGAGCTACCGTTGCAATGTGGAACGGCGACACGATGGCTTGATTCAGCCGCACCCGCTTTATCTTGATCTTGGAAATATTCCGCTACATTAACGCGTTCGCCATGTGACGGCGGTTCGACGCCACGCGTCTGTCCAATCGGCGACCAGCCAGACTGAATCGGCGGATTCGGACTGAAACCGAATTCGTCATAAAACAGCAGTTCACATTGCCCGGCGCGTGCAAGTTGATCCAACTCGCCGATTATCCGTACGGCCTTGCCGAACGCTTCAGGCGGATGCTTTTTTAAACTGTAGCGGTAGCGCTTGTAGCTGAACTGCATCTGGTGCAGATATCGCCTTGCCGTTTCCTGGCTGATAGCTGGCAAGCCTTCTGTTTGCGCCAGGGTCCGTAGCAGACTGTTGGCGCTGCCCCCATCGGTTTGCGCCAATGCTCGTAGTGCTTCTTGCTGTTCGGCCGCCCATTTGCGTTTGCGCCCGGTATGATGGCCTTCATAAAGACCCATCAGGCCTTGCCTGTTCCAGCGTTGTCGCCATGCTTCAATGCTGTTCAGATGAACATGGAATTCGTTCGCGGTTTGCTGCAAAGTCAGTCCCTGGCTCAATCGAACTATCGCTTGGGCACGTATCCGGACGTGGGTGCGGATGAAAAACACCCATGTCGCGCAATGCTTGCTGTTCAGCCTGTTGTAGTACCAGTAGTTTCATCACATCAATTCCTGCGTTGTTGCCTATCAGGCTTGACAGCAAAAAATGAATAATTAATTATTTGATAATTTATGCTCGCGCCTGCCATCCGGTTGTTTCATCAAATTTCGAAAAATCAATAAATTTAAATATTTTATATTCAATATTTTTCTTCAGTAATATTGGTTTTTAATTTACTTTTTGGTAATATGGATGTTCACTTAACTGATAAGAAATTTCAAAATAATATGAAGAAAATGCTTTTATCTCTTACTGGAATCGGTCTGTTGATGCTGTCGGCGCTTGCCAATGCACAGTCAGTTTTAACGTATGACATAAAAAATGGCGTTACCCCCAATCTGATGACCTGGCCGGCCACGTATTCCGGGGCCATTACGCCAAATTCAAATTTGTCCGGGTACGATTATGGGCGTCCTGGCGGCTTATCGGCGCTGCCGTTGTTTGACTACACCGGTGGCAGCGGGACGCTGAACGATGGCGCGAAGCTGGACAAGTATCCATATCATTTTTTCTTTTCCTCGATGGATCAGTCATCGATTACTCTTCATCTTTCTTCGCCATCCACTATTCATACTATCGATTTTTTCAGCCCGACCACCGAGACCGCGCTGGGAAACGCCTATGGCTCCGGAAATTTGAGCGGCGCGACGATTTCGTTCGGCGGGCAGTCAGTATCGTTGAGCTCTGATCCCTGGGGGCCGACATGCTATTTGACGTCTTGCAATGATCGTTTCAATCTGCTGGGAACGTCGCTTGATGGCATGGTGACCGATACGATCACGATTAGTAATTTCTCGGTCAGCAGGCCCGAATTGGATCCGCTGTTCTTTGTCAGCGAAATTACCGTAAATGGCGCCGCGAATGGCGGCCTTCCAAGCATTCCGGCCGTGCCGGAACCGCAAACGTACGCCATGCTGTTGGGTGGTCTCGCCGTTGCAGGTTTTATGGCGCGCCGCAGGAAACAGGCAACAAGGGAAGCATAAGAAGAAAAGGGCCGGTGCAAACCGGCCCTTTTACTTGAGTTAATTGCGTTCGCGCAGGATGCGGTTGACGCCTGCCACGCGGCGCACATTGCGCAGCAGGGCGGCCAGGTGGACGCGGTCTTTCACTTGCACGGTGAAGCGCAGCTGGTCGAGGACGTTGTCCTTGTCTTCGTCCATGCCCACATAGATGATGTTGGCGTCCGATTCGCCGATCTCGGCGGCCACGCGGGCCAGGATGCCCCGTTCGCTGTTGATCAGCACCTTGATGCGGCAGTCGAAGCGGCGGTTTAGTTCGGTCCCCCAGCGCACGGCGATCCAGCGGTCCGGTTCCTTGGCGCGCTGGCGCTTGGCTTGCGAGCAGTCGCTCGTGTGTACCAGCAAACCCTGGTCTCGGCGCAGCTGGCCGGTGATCTGGTCGCCGGGAATGGGCAAGCAGCATGGCGCCAGTTGCACGGAAACACCTTCGCTGCCGCAGATGGTGACGGGGTCGAGTTCGCTGCCGCTATTGTGTTCCACCGGCATGCTGGCCGCTTCTCCGCCGATCAAGCCGAAGATGTGGCGCGCCACCAGGGTGGCCATGCGCTTGCCGATGCCGATGTCCGCGTACAGCTCGTCCATGGAATTGGCGCTCGATTCGTTGAGCAGGCGTTCCACCAGCGGCGCCGGCAGGTCGGCGTCGATGTTCAGCGTGTGCAGTGCCTGCGACAGCAGTTGCTGGCCCAGGGCGATCGATTCAGGCAGGTTGATCGTGCGCAAATGGTGGCGGATGGCCGAACGGGCCTTGCCGGTGCGCACGAACGATAGCCAGGTCGGGCTGGGGCGCGACGAGGAATCGGTGATGATTTCCACGATGTCGCCATTGTGCAGCTCGGTGCGCAAGGGTGAGGTTTCGTTGTTGATTTTCACGGCCACGGTCTGGTCGCCGATGCCCGTATGGATCGAATAGGCGAAGTCGATGGCCGTGGCGCCGCGCGGCAGGGCGATGATCTTCGATTTCGGCGTAAACACGTAGACGGAATCGGGGAACAGGTCGACCTTGACGTGTTCGAGGAATTCGGCCGAGTCGCCCGTCTGCTGCTGGATGTCGAGCAAGGATTGCAACCACGCATGGGTGCGCTGCTGCAGGTCGGACGGGTTCGATTCGCCGCTCTTGTACAGCCAGTGCGCCGCCACGCCCGATTCGGCCGTGCGGTGCATTTCCTGCGTGCGGATCTGGAATTCGACGGGCGTGCCGTAGGGGCCGATGACGGTCGTGTGCAGTGACTGGTAGCCGTTCAGCTTGCGGATCGCGATGTAATCCTTGAACTTGCCCGGCATGGGCTTGTACAGGCTGTGCAGGGTGCCCAGGGTCACGTAACAGTCGGCAAAGCTGCCCACCACCACGCGGAAGCCGTACACGTCCAGCACTTGCGAGAACGACAAATGCTTGCTGCGCATCTTTTTATAGATGTCGTACAGGGTCTTTTCGCGGCCCGTGACGTCGGCCTCGAGCTCGGCCATGGACAGGGTGCTTTTCACCGCTTCCATGATCTTGTTGACCACTTCGCGCCGGTTGCCGCGCGCCGCCTTGACGGCCTTCGCCAGGGTGCGGTAGCGCATCGGGTACAGGTGCGAGAACGACAGGTCTTGCAGCTCATGGTAGATGTTGTTCAGGCCCAGGCGGTGCGCGATTGGCACGTACACTTCCATGGTCTCGCTGGCAATGCGGCGTTTTTTTGCCGCCGTCATGAAGTCCAGCGTGCGCATATTGTGCAGGCGGTCGGCCAGTTTGATCAGGATCACGCGCACGTCGGACGCCATGGCCAGCAGCATTTTGCGGAAGTTTTCCGCCTGCGCTTCGATCTGGCTCTGGAATTCGATCTTTTCCAGCTTCGACAGGCCATCGACCAGGTGCGCCACGGGCGCGCCGAAGCGTTCGATCAATTCATCCTTCTTGACGTCCTGGTCTTCCATCACGTCGTGCAGCAGGGCGGCCATGATGGCTTGCGCGTCAAGTTTCCAGTCGGCGCAGATTTCGGCGACGGCGATTGGATGCGAGATATACGGTTCGCCCGAGCGGCGCATCTGGCCCAGGTGCATTTCGTCGGAGAAGCGGTAGGCTTCCTTGACTTTTTTCAGGTCGGCGGGGGACAGGTATTCGGCCAGCTTGTCGGCCAGATGACTGACTGAGGCCACGCCCAAGGCGGGCGCTGGCGGTATTGCGGGGGTGTTGCTGCCGGACGTGCCAGTGCCGGGCGCGGAAGCGCCTTGCGATTTTGCCGCCTGGCGCGGGGCCAGGGGCGGCAGTGCTGCGGAAGTCGTGTCGGCTGGGGTCAGACTCATAAAACGTCGCGTTGCTTCACAGTGTCAATAAGAAAACGATAGAACCAGGGGGCAGCACTGTTCCGGCACGCGGGTTCCGAATTACATCGGAACCTTTTTCAGCATTTCGATGCCGACTTTACCGGCAGCGATTTCACGCAGTGCGACCACGGTAGGCTTGTCCTTGGCTTCCACCTTTGGGGTGTGGCCTTGCAACAACTGACGTGCGCGATAGGTTGCAGCCAGGGTCAGCTGAAAACGGTTAGGGATCTGCTTCAGGCAATCTTCGATTGTGATACGGGCCATAGTAACTCCTAAATTTTATGCGTGGTGCGGGGCGCTGTGTGAACTGGCGTGCAGAATAATTACTCTGCGTGCAGGCCCAGCTGGGCGAATAGCGATGCGTTGCGGGCCGCTTGTTGCGCAAACCGGCAACGGGCCGCTCTCACGATCGCGCTCAGTTCGGACAAAGCGACCGTAAACTCTTCATTGATAATAACATACTCGAACTCGGGAGCGTGTGCGATTTCGCCGCCGGCCGCCAGCAGGCGGCGCGTGATCACGTGCTGCTCGTCCTGGCCACGCTTGTTCAAGCGTTCTTCCAGCGCATCGATCGATGGCGGCAGGATGAAAATGCCGGCCGCGCGGGGGAATTGCTTGCGCACCTGGCGCGCGCCTTGCCAGTCGATTTCCAGCAGGATATCGGTGCCGGCCAGCATTTGCTGTTCCACCATGATGCGCGAGGTGCCGTAGTAATTGCCATGCACTTCCGCCCATTCCAGGAATTCGCCCTGGTCGGCGCGCGCGACAAAGTCTTCCGCTGTCGTGAAATAGTACTCGCGGCCATGCTGCTCGCCCGGACGGGGCGCGCGCGTGGTGGTCGAGATCGATAATTTGATGCCGGGCTCTTGCGCCAGCAATGCATTGACCAGTGTCGATTTGCCGGCGCCCGATGGCGCGGCGACCACGAACAGGCTGCCGGAGAAGGCGGTAGGGTGGCTCATGCGGATCTTTCAATAATCGTGTTGTTGGCGCCGATGCCTGCGCAAGCGGCGCCCAATCCGGTATTTTACCAAGAGGCAAGGCGGTGAGCCAGTCCCTGCTGGGGGCATGACAAAAAACAAACTTGCCGGGCTTGCCTCAGCGGGGCAGCCGGCCCAGTGCGATTTCGCCCGCATTCAGCACGATGGCCCGTCCATTCACATCAGTGCAGTCGCGGTTGCTGAGACGCACGACGGCGCTGTCGACGGATACTTCCGCGCCCAGGCTGCTGCGCGAGCAGATACGGTAGGAGGCGGCATCGGCACCCGTGTAGATGGCGGCGCCGCGCTCCTTGAGCACGAAGCAGCCCGACGCACAGCCTTCGATCGCGTACGGCGATGGCTGCTGCGCCGTTTGTGCTTGCGCGCCTGCCGCCATCAGTACGAGGGCAGTGCCGGCGAGTCTCCATGTGCGTGGCGTGGCCATGGTTTATTCCAGGTTCTGTACTTGTTCGCGCATCTGCTCGATCAGCAGCTTCAAGTCCATCGAGGCGTCGGCCAGTTCCTTGACGGAAGCCTTGGCGCCCAGCGTATTGGCTTCGCGATTCAGTTCCTGCATCATGAAGTCGAGGCGTTTGCCCACTTGCCCGCCCTTGGTGAGGATGTGGCGCGTTTCGCCCAGGTGGGCCGACAGGCGTGCCAGTTCTTCCGAGACGTCGATGCGGATGCCGTACAAAATGACTTCCTGGCGGATGCGCTCCATGGCGTCCTGGCGCGACAGGGCCGAATTCGAGCCCTGGCTGGCCAGGCCCAGTGCATCCTGCATGCGCTCGATGGCTTTTTGCTGGAAGGCCGCCACCACTTGCGGAATCAAGGGCGTGATGCGCTTGACGATGGCTTCCATCGCTTCGATGCGCGACACCAGCACCGCTTCGAGTGCCGCGCCTTCGCGCTTGCGGCTGTCGACGAAGGCGGCCACGGTGCGTTTGGTCAGCGCGCCCACGTCTGCCTGCAAGGATTCTTGCCCCACTTGCGCTTCTTCGATAATGCCAGGCCAGCGCAGCAGTTCGGCCACCGTCATGACGGGGGCGGAGACAAAATGCTGGCCCACTTCGTTTTGCAGGCGCGCCAGTTCGGCCAGCAGGGGCAGGTTCAGCGCCTGCGTGCCGGCCGTCGCGGCTTTGCGGCCAAAGCTCAGGCGTACCTCGACTTTACCGCGCGTGATGGCGGACATGACGGCGGCGCGCAAGTCCGGCTCCAAGGCCCGCAGATCGTCGTTGATCCGGAATTGCAGGTCGAGAAAGCGCGAGTTGACGCTCTTGATTTCAATTGTCAGTGTGCCTGCAGCACCTTCGCTGGTGGCAACCGCGTAGCCTGTCATGCTTGAAATGCTCAAAGGATTCCCCGATTTGATCTTGTATACAGTCACTTATACACTTAATCAGCCAGCGCAGGCAATACCGCCCGCGCCGCAAAACAGGACCGAAGAGTGCGATGGCCTGAAAATTGCTGAATAGTGTGCGTTTTACGGCATTGTAAAGAAAATTGTGTTTGGCGGGGCAGGATTGTAGGGATCTTGTGTGCAGGCCACCCTGTGCCGGGTCATGGCGTCGCGGTGGTAAAATCGCTGCCGCAACCCCAATCACACAGGACACCCCATGACATTTGAATCCCGCCCGAGCGGCCGCGCCGTCGACGCGCTGCGCGCCATCCGCATCACCCGCCAGTACACCAAGCATGCCGAAGGCTCGGTGCTGATCGAGTGCGGCGACACCAAGGTCATCTGTACCGCCAGCATCGAAGACAAGGTGCCGGGTTTCCTGAAGGGCAAGGGCCAGGGCTGGTTGACGGCCGAGTACGGCATGCTGCCCCGCTCGACGCACACGCGCATGGACCGCGAAGCGGCGCGCGGCAAGCAGTCCGGCCGCACGCAGGAAATCCAGCGCCTGATCGGCCGCTCGCTGCGCGCCGCCTTTGATCTGCAAGCGTTCGGCGAACGCACCTTGCACCTCGATTGCGACGTCATCCAGGCCGATGGCGGCACGCGCACGGCTTCGATCACGGGCGCCATGGTGGCCGCGTATGACGCGTTTTCCCAGTTGCAGGCGCGCGGCGCGATTGCCGCCATTCCCGTGAAAAGCTTTGTCGCCGCCATCTCGGTGGGCGTCTACCAGGGCATGCCGGTGCTGGACCTGGACTATGTGGAAGATTCGGGCTGCGACACGGACATGAACGTGGTGATGACGGAAGCGGGCCACTTCATCGAAGTGCAGGGCACGGCCGAAGGTGCCGCGTTTGACCGCGCCGGCATGAACCGCTTGCTGGACCTGGCGCAAGGTGGCATCGCCGATCTTATCGTCATGCAGAAGCAGGCGCTGGGACTGTAATCTTTACATGGATTTACACATGCTTGCCCGCCGCGCCGGGCAAAAAGCCCACATCTGCCGCCGTTGAGCGCAGCAGTGGGCCAAGGTGAGGGGAGCGCAAAAGGTTTACAATGTCGGCACTTCAACCGGACTACTGACATGACCCAACGCCTCATCCTCGCCTCCAACAACGCCGGCAAGCTCAAGGAATTCAACGAGCTGCTTTCGACCATCGGTTTTTCCGTCCACGCCCAGGGCGAGTACGCCGTGCCGGAAAGCGACGAACCGTTCCACACCTTCGTTGAAAACGCCCTGCAAAAGGCGCGCCACGCGTCGCGCCTGACGGGCTTGCCGGCGCTGGCCGACGATTCGGGCGTGTGCGTCAATGCGCTCGGCGGCGCACCGGGCGTGTATTCGGCCCGCTATGCGGGCGAACCGAAATCGGACGCGGCCAACAGCGCCAGGCTGATCGCCGACCTGGAAGCGCATGCCGACAAGTCCGCGTATTACTACTGCGTGCTGGTGTATGTGCGCCATGCGGACGACCCGCAGCCGGTGATCGCCGATGGCCGCTGGAATGGAGAGATGATCGCTACGCCGCGCGGCAACGGCGGCTTCGGCTACGATCCGCATTTCTTTATTCCCGCGCTGGGCAAGTGCGCGGCCGAACTGACGTCCGATGAAAAGAACGCGCTGTCGCACCGTGGCCAGGCCCTGCGTGCGCTGGTTGAGAAACTGCGATGATCCCGATCAAACTGGTGGGTGCTGTTGCCAAATCTGTAGCGAAACCCGGAGCTTCGCCCGCGCCGCAGGAAGGCATTTCCGGTGCGGCCGGGGCGGCGCTGAAGTACCTGCAGCCGGGCGCGCTGAACCTGACGGCCCTGCCGCCGCTGTCGCTGTACATCCATTTCCCGTGGTGCGTGAAAAAATGCCCGTATTGCGATTTCAATTCGCACGAGGTGCGCGGCGACTTGCCGGAAGCGGAATACCTGGCCGCCCTGCGGCTGGACCTGGAAATGGCGCTGCCGCTGATCTGGGGCCGCAAGATTCACACCATCTTCATCGGCGGCGGCACGCCCAGCCTGATGTCGGCGGCGGGGCTGGACCGCCTGATGTCGGACGTGCGTACCTTGCTGCCATTGGAGCCCGATTGCGAGATCACCATGGAAGCCAATCCGGGCACCTTTGAAGCGGAAAAATTCAAGTCCTACCGGGCCAGCGGCGTCAACCGCCTGTCGATCGGCATCCAGAGCTTCAATGGCCGCCATCTGCAGGCGCTGGGACGCATCCATGACGATCATGAAGCGCGCCGTGCGGTGGAGATCGCGCACGCCAATTTCGATAATTTCAATCTCGACCTGATGTACGCGCTGCCCACGCAAACGCTGGCCGAGGCGCAGCAGGACCTGGAAACGGCGCTGTCGTTCGCGCCGCCGCACCTGTCGCTGTACCACCTGACCCTGGAACCGAACACCCTGTTCGCCAAGTATCCGCCCGTGCTGCCGGACGACGACGAGAGCGCCGACATCGCCGACATGGTGGCTGCACGCGCGGCGCAAGCCGGCTATGGCCGCTACGAAGTGTCGGCGTATGCGCAGCCGGGCCGCCAGGCAAAGCACAACCGCAATTACTGGGAGTTCGGCGACTACCTGGGCATCGGCGCGGGCGCCCACTCGAAAATCTCGTTCCCGCACCGCGTGCTGCGCCAGGCTCGCTACAAGCAGCCGCGCGCCTACATGGACGCGGTACTTGCCGGTAAGCCCGTGCAGGAAGAGCGCGAACTGGCGCGCGAGGAAATGGGTTTTGAATTCATGCTCAATACCCTGCGCCTGACGCAGGGCTTCTCGCCCAACCTGTTCTCCGAGCGCACCGGCCTGGCCATCAATGCCATCGAGCAGCCGCTGAATGCGGCCGAAGCGAAAGGCTTGCTGTACCGCGACCACCAGCTCATCCGTCCGACGGAACTGGGGTTGTGTTTCCTGAATGACCTGCAGCAGATGTTCCTGGAAGACTGACGCCGCTTAATGCGCGGTGGCGCCGCGTAGCCGTTGCAGCTTGGCCGCATACAGCCCGTGCTCGCTGCGCGTGGTGCTGTTGTCCATCGCCAGTTTCAGCTGCTTGCCCGCCTGCACCAGCTGGCCCATGCGCGCATACGCCTGCGCCAGCCAGAAGTGAAATTCATGGTAGTAGGGATCGCGCGCGATCTCGCGCTTGAACAGGCGTGCCGCTTCCTGGTAGTCGGCGTTTTCCATGGCGCGCTGGCCCAGGTTGAAAAAGTGGAAGGGCGGCTCTGGCTGCAGGGCCAGCAATTTGCGCCGCAGCAGCTGTGCCTCGTCCGCACGCCCCATTCCGTCGAGTGCCTGCGCCAGATTGGACAGCAGCACCGTATTCGATGGCGAGCGTTCCAGTGCGTAAGCGAGCGTGCGCCGCGCCGGCTCGATGTCGCCGTGGCGCAGCTGGATGATGCCCAGTGTATTGAAGGCGCCCGCAAACGTGGGGTCTTGCAGGATGGCGGCGCGGGCATACCAGTAGGCTTGATCGAGCTCGCCACTGGCCATGGTTTCGGCGGCGCGATTGTTGAGATACATGGCCAGGATGGTCGCCTCACCGATTTGCAGCGTGCGCTGGCCGGCGAGGTCTTCGCCAGGCAGGAAGTCGATGAGCAGGATGGCATCGGCGTCGTAGCCGACGGTATTGCTGGCGGCACGGCGTTCCAGCGCGAGATTGACGTGGCCGGCAACAAAATACATGCCACCGCTGCGGCTCCAGCTTTCTTCTCCCAGAACCAGCTGGTAGTGCACATCGAGCCCCATTTCCTTGGCCAGCGCGGCCGTCATCAGCACCAGGGACAGGCAATTGCCGCTGCGCGCATCGAATGCCTGTGCCGCCGTGCGCGTCATGGCGGCATCATATTCCAGCTGCAGTCCGGCCCTGTTGCGCAGGGCATCGGCGAGCGCGCGGCGGGGATTCTTGCCGCGCCCCTCGCGCGCGATATCGACACGCACGTACTGCTGCATGGCGTCGCTCATGGCAAACGCCTGCTGCGGATCGACCGGCACGGCCGGCGCGGCAAAGCTGGCATCGTTGAACAGCTCGGGTGGAGGCGGGGTGGCGGGCGGCGTGGCGCAACCGGCAAGGGCGGCACACAGCAGCAAGGGGGACAGCAAGCCCAGGCGCATCTGTTCGCTGATGCCGCTGATACCGCGGATACATTTCATGTTCGTGCTCCCGCAGAACGATGTCAGGCGCAACGCGTGTTGCTGCCGGTGGTGCGCCATGCCACCTGAAACAAGTATCCTCGCGCGCCACGGCGCTGTCAAACCCTTTTGACTGCCCCTGTTACCAGCCTTAAAACTCTTCCCAATCCTGCTCGCCAGCCACCTGCGCCTGGGGCTTGCGCGCAGGGATTGCGCTCCTGGCCGCGATTGTCGGCTGCCTGGCGGTTGTGGTGGCGGCGGCGCTCCTGGCCGCTGGCTTGGTCAGCTGGGTAGCAGCCGTGCGCGCGGTGCGCACCGGCGCTGCCGTGGCCACGTGTTCGAGCTGGAAACCGGCCGCCACTTGCGCCAGGCGCGCCGCCTGGTCCTGCATGCTCTCGGCGGCGGCCGCCGCTTCTTCCACCAGGGCCGCATTTTGCTGCGTCACCTGATCCATCTGCGCGATGGCCTGGTTGACCTGATCGATGCCCATGCTTTGCTCGGCGCTGGCGGCAGTGATCTCGGCCATGATGTCGGTGACGCGGCGCACGCTGTCGACCACTTCGCTCATGGTGCTGCCAGCCTGCTGTACCAACCGCGTGCCGTTGTTGACCTGTTCCACCGAGTCGCCGATCAGGGTCTTGATTTCGCGCGCCGCCGCCGCCGAGCGCTGTGCCAGGCTGCGTACCTCCGTGGCGACGACGGCAAAGCCGCGCCCCTGTTCGCCGGCGCGCGCCGCTTCGACGGCCGCATTCAATGCCAGGATATTCGTCTGGAAGGCGATGCCGTCGATGACGCCGATGATATCGACAATTTTCGTCGACGCCGTGTCAATGGCACCCATGGTGTCGACCACCTGGCTGACGATGCTGCCACCCCGTTCGGCCACACCCGAAGCGGCGACCGCCATCTGGTTGGCCTGGCGCGCATTGTCCGCATTCTGCTTCACGGTGCTGGTCAATTCTTCCATCGACGACGCCGTCTCTTCCAGCGAACTGGCTTGCTGCTCCGTGCGCGCCGACAAATCCTGGTTGCCGGCGGCGATTTCGCCCGATGCCGTGGCGATGGCGTTGGTGCCCGTCTGCACTTCCGACACCACTTTGCGCAGTGCCTCGTTCATGCCGTGCAGCGCGCGCATCAGGTCGCCGATTTCATCGCTGGCCGCCGTGCCGAAATGTGTGCGCAAGTCGCCTGCAGCGACCGTCTCGGCCACCTTCACGGCCGCCTGCAGGGGCGCGGTGATCGAGCGCGTGATCAGCCAGGCGCAGATGCTGCCCAGCGCCACCACCAGCGCGCACAAGGTCAGCAGCAGGGTGAAGCTGCGCCCGTTGGCCGCTTCGATCGCTTGCGCCGTGGCGTCGATGGCTTTGCGCTGCTGCGCCAGCAGGGCCTTGACGTTATTCTGGTAATTCGTCGCCGCCGGCGCGAAGCTGTCGCGGTAGGTACTTTCCGCCTGCGCCGCATTGCCGGCCTTGCGCGCATTCATCACCAGGGTCTTGGCATCCTGGTATTTGACGCGCTCGGCAATGGAGGCCTTGAAAATGCTTTTTTCCTCGTCGCTGTCGAGCAGCGCTTCGATTTTCTTCAGCAGTTCGCTGCCTTGCTTGGTGCTGTCGGCGATGGTCTCGGCAAACACGCTCGACAGCGTTTCATCCGTGCTTTTGGCGATCATCGAGGTGCGCGCGATGGCCGAATAAATCAGCACGTACCAGTCCGATACCAGGCGTTCCTTGGCCAGCGGTTTTTCCATCATTTGCCGGGTCGCTTCGGCATTCACGCTGGCGCTGTACAGCGCGTACGAGGTGGAGATCACGGACAGCAGCAGCACCAGCGCGAAGCCTGCAGCCAGGCGCGTGCCGATACGAAGATGGGAGAGGGCGTGCATGGTCGGATTCCTGTCGCAGAGGGGATTTAAATTGCCTGTGCGACATAGTATGCACTGATAAGTGACCAAGAGGTAAGCGAAAAACTGCCTGTCTTGCTGACTGTTGCAGCCACGCCCGTGCTACACACCGCCCGCCTGGCGCAAGTCCGGCTGCTCTGCCCAGCGGGCGAAGGCGAGACGAGGATCATGTTGTCGAGCGCGCTATCGCCGCTGCGGGCGCGGCCCAGGCGGATGGTGATGGCGGACGAAGCAAGCAACATGCGTGGGCGGCTGGTGGCGGTGTTTATTGTGGCGCCATTGCGCCTGGCCGCGATGCCTTGCAAAAAGCGGCGCCGTGCACTGCACGGACGCCGCTTTTTGCAGGGTGAGGGGCAGTGATTAACGCAGCGCCGCGATCATCTGTTTCAGCTTGCCGGAATCGACGCAGAAGGCGCGGATGCCTTCGGCCAGTTTTTCCGTCGCCATCGCGTCTTCATTCATCATGAAGCGGAAGGCTTCTTCGTTGAGCGACATGTGCACGATGTTGGTCGATGGCGCCGCTTCGGCGCTCAGCTTGCGCTCCACCGGCGCCTCGCTGTCGGCCAGCTTTTGCAGCAGGTCGGGGCTGATGGTGAGCAGGTCGCAACCGGCCAGTTCGAGGATTTGCGACGTATTGCGGAAGCTGGCGCCCATCACCTCGGTCTTGTAGCCGAACTTGCGGTAGTAATTGTAGATGCGCCGGACCGACTGCACGCCCGGGTCTTCCGCGCCCATGTAATCGATGCCCGTCGATTTCTTGTACCAGTCGTAGATGCGGCCGACGAACGGAGAAATGAGCTGGGCGCCCGCTTCGGCGCAGGCGATGGCCTGGGCCAGCGAGAACAGCAGGGTCATGTTGCAGCGGATGCCTTCCTTTTCCAGGATGGCGGCGGCGCGGATGCCTTCCCAGGTGGAGGCGATCTTGATCAGCACGCGCTCGCGGGCAATGCCCGCGTTCGAGTACAGGGCGATCAGGTCGCGGCCCTTGGCCACCGTGCCTTCCGTGTCGAACGACAGGCGCGCATCGACTTCGGTGGAGACGCGGCCGGGGATGGTTTGCAGGATTTCCACGCCAAACGCGATCAGCAGGCGGTCGATGATTTCGGCGGTGGAGGCGTGCGGATGGTCGCGCACGGCCTTTTCCAGCAGCGGCTTGTATTCATCCTTCTGCACGGCCTTCAGGATCAGCGAAGGATTCGTCGTCGCGTCGCGCGGCGTGTAAGCCTGGATCGATTGGAAGTCGCCGGTGTCGGCCACCACGGTAGTAAATTGCTTGAGTTGTTCGAGTTGGTTCATGGCTGCACGGGAAAGAGTGAAAGGGCTTGCCGGAGTATTGTACCTAATCCGGGGGCGCGGTTCAGTCCTTTTGATGCGGAAGAAATGCAGTGGTTGGAACCCAAAATTGAGAGCTGGGGTCAGACCCCGGATTTCTGCTGCCTATCCAATAAAAGAATCAAACTGCATGTCGAATTCCTGCAGCGCCTTCTGCGCATTCTGCATCTTCTTGCGGAATTCAGGACCCCGCTGCAGGGCCAGGCCCACGGCCAGCACGTCGATCACCACCAGGTAGGCCAGGCGGGCGGAAATCGGGGTGTAGGGATCGGTGTTGAAGACCAGGTCGATCGGGATCAGGACCGTCGCCAGTTCGGCCAGCGGCGTGCCCGATGGGGCCAGGACGACGACGTCGGCGCCGCCGCGGCGCGCCAGTTTCACGGAGCGCACCAGGGCGGGGCTGTTGCCGCGCTGCGAGATGGCCACCAGGCAGTCACCGCCGCGCAGCAGGGCTGCGGCGATGCTGTGGATGTTCGGATCGCTGTAGGCCACCGTCGGCACGCCCGAGCGGAAGAACTTGTGCTGCGCATCGGCCGCCACGATACCGGACGTGCCTTGGCCATAGAATTCGATCTTGCTGGCGCGCGACAGGATGTCGAGCGCGCGCTGGATCGCTTCCGGGTTCAGGTTGTTGCGCAGGTCGAGCAGGGTATTGATCGAGCGGCTGCAGATTTTATTCACCAGGTCGGCCGCCAGGTCGTCCTGCGCCGGCTGCTCGTTCGCGCCCGGCATGGCCAGGGCCAGTCCCTGCGCCAGTTTCAGCTTGAATTCATGCCAGCCGTCATAGCCCAGGGTGCGGCAAAAGCGCACCACGGTCGGTTCCGACACCTGCGCGCTTTTCGCCAGCGCCGTGATGTTCTGGCTGACCGTCTGGTTCGGCTGGTCAAGCACGGCCAGCGCGACCTTCTTCTCCGACTTGGAGAGCGAATCGAGTTGGGTGCGAATGGAGTCAAGCAGCATTAAATTAGTCTTCTGTTTTCGGGAAGCGGTGAAGCAGGGATTTCGTGGAGCACAGCTCCGTGCCTGCGTAACGGCCTGCCCATGCATGGGCAGGCTCCTTGCGTTGCCAAACTAGTCTTCTGGCAGCGGTGGAGCAGGGGTTTCGTGGAGCACCGCTCCACGCCTGCGTAACGGTCTGGCCTTGCACGGCCAGACTCCTTGCGCTTCCAAACTAGTCTTCAGGAAGCGCTTCTTCACGCCACTGCAAGCCGTCGCGCCCGATCAGGGCGCTGGCCGCGGCAGGGCCCCAGGTGCCGGCCGTGTAGGGAATCGGCGCGCTGTCGTTTTGTTCCCAGTTGTCGAGTATCGGTTCGACCCATTCCCAGGCCGCTTCCAGTTCGTCGCCGCGCATGAACAGGGTCAGCTGGCCGCGCAGGACGTCGAGCAGCAAACGCTCGTAGGCGTCCATGCGCGGCGTCTTGAACGATTCGCGGAAATCGAGTTCCAGTTCCGCCGGTTTCAAACGCATGCCGTCGCCCGGGGTTTTCGCCATCAAATTCATGCGCAAGCCTTCGTCCGGCTGCAAACGGATCACCAGGCAGTTCGGCTGGAAGCTGGATGTGGGCTGGTTGAAGATCGAATGGGGAATCTGCTTGAAGCGCACGACGATCTCTGCCAGGCTGTCAGCCATGCGTTTGCCCGTGCGCAGGTAGAACGGCACGCCGGCCCAACGCCAGGTATCGATTTCCGCCTTCAGCGCGACGAAGGTCTCGGTGCGCGAATGCTCGGGCGCATCCGGCTCGTCGCGGTAGCTCGGCACGGTGACGCCGTCGACGTGGCCGGCGCGGTATTGGCCGCGCACGATGTTTTGCGCCAGGGTGGTGGGCGTGAATTTTTTCAGTGAGCGCAGCACTTGC
The DNA here is from genome assembly GCF_051380665.1 of Janthinobacterium lyxosi. Classification (NCBI taxonomy): domain Bacteria; kingdom Pseudomonadati; phylum Pseudomonadota; class Betaproteobacteria; order Burkholderiales; family Oxalobacteraceae; genus Janthinobacterium; species Janthinobacterium lyxosi. The sequence goes on along the minus strand of NZ_JBNYXM010000003.1, from coordinate 273,789 downwards.
AGTTTCTCATCGCGCACGGCATCCGGCGCGATCGAGGTCGGCGGTTCCATGGCGACGATGCACAGCAGTTGCAGCAAATGGTTTTGCAGCATGTCGCGCAGCGCGCCCGAGGTGTCGTAGTAACCCATGCGGTTGCCCACGCCCAGTTTCTCGGCGATGGTGATCTGCACGTCGGAAATCCATTCGCGGCGCCACAGCGGCTCGAACAGAATGTTGCCGAAGCGCAAGGCCAGCAAGTTCTGCACGGTTTCCTTGCCCAGGTAATGATCGATACGGTAGATCTGCGATTCCTGGAAGACCTTGCCCACTTCGGCATTGATCTGCTTGGCGCTGGCCAGGTCGCGGCCCAGCGGTTTTTCCAGCACCACGCGCGAGCTCGGCGTCACCAGGCCGTTTTCTTCCAGGTTGTCGCAGATCAGCGCGAACAGGTGCGGCGGCGTGGCCAGGTAGTATACGCGCGTCAGGTCGGCGTCGCCGCGCAGCGCTTCGACCAGTGGCGCGTACGTGGCCGCATCGCTGGCGTTGAGCGATACATACACGATGCGCGCGCAGAATTTGCTCCAGGTGGCGGCATTCAGGGTGCTGGCCTTGATGTGGGGGCGCGAGTTGGTCTCTACCATCTTCAGGAAGGCATCCTGGCCGCTGTCCTGGCGGCCCACACAGATGATGCGCGCCGTCGGCGGCAAATCGTTCGCGACGTCGCGTGCATACATTGCAGGCAGCAATTTGCGCATTGCTAAATCGCCGCTGCCGCCAAACAGGACCAGGTCAAAATCGGTAAGTGCCATAAGTGAGTGTCGTCGCAAAAGTAAAAGAGCCGGAGCGGGGAGGAGGCCGACCGGAAGTGCCAGTCTGTCGCTACTATATTTGGTGGTGTAAATTTACTACGTAGAACAGGCAATTGCAAGAAATTTTACTACATTCCATTCCCTGGCGTCGCAGTTTTGCCCCGTATGCTTGCCAGCGGCGCTGGCAGGGCCATTATATGCCCTTCGCTGGCGCTTGTACGCCATCACGCTTTGTACAAGGCTTTTCAAAGCAACCATGGTTGCCAGGGAAATTTTCGATTCTCCCCATCATCATTTGCGCTGTAGCAACAAGCAAATCAAGAAATGCTGTCAGGATCGCCGTTGGCAGCGTAAAGTAGCTTTGAAGAAAGTAAAAAACCGTATAATTCAAGCTGAAATCGATAGCAATTATTGGTTGTACTACACTGCACCGTTAGCGCCGGCCATGCCCCGAACCCGCCATCCGACGTCCGTGCGACGTGCAGTCCGCACTGCCCGCAGCATCACGGGTAGGCGACTTAACTTTACAAGACGGCTCAAGGGGACACAATGAATTCAATGCAGCAAGATGTCGATGAACGCACCAGCCTGACAGGCAATAACAAATTCGAGTTGTTCCTGTTCAAGCTGGGCACCAGTGATCACTCGACCAGCCGCGAACTCTTCGGCATCAATGTGTTCAAAGTCCGTGAAATCATGGAAATGCCGGCCATCACGGCGGTGGCCGGGTCGCACCCCCACATGCTGGGCGTGGTCAATATCCGTGGCCAGATCGTGCCCGTGATCGACTTGCCGATGGCTGTCGGCTGCAAGAGCAGCGGCTTGAAGATTTTGATGGTGACGGAATTCGCCCGTTCGACCCAGGCGTTTGCCGTGGAAGAGGTCGATGAAATCGTGCGCCTGGAATGGAACCAGGTGCTATCTGCCGAATCGAGCGTCGGAGGCGGCCTCGTCACCAGCATCGCGCGCCTCGATGGCGATACGGACAAGACGCGCCTGGCGCAAGTGCTGGACGTGGAGCAAATCCTGCGCAACGTGCTGCCGTCGGGCGACCCGGATGTGGACCAGAACAGCATCGGCCCGCAAGTGCGCTTGCCGGCCGGCGCCGTGATCCTTGCGGCCGACGATTCCTCGCTGGCCCGCTCGCTGATCGAGAAGGGCCTTGAAGCGATGGGCGTGCCCTTCATCATGACCAAGACGGGCAAGGAAGCGTGGGAACGTCTGCAGGCGATCTCGGCCCAGGCGGCGACCGAAGGCAAGACGGCGAAAGACAAGGTCGCGCTGGTGCTGACCGACCTGGAAATGCCGGAAATGGATGGCTTCACCCTGACGCGCAACATCAAGAACGATGGCCGCTTCGCCAACATCCCCGTGGTGATCCACTCGTCGCTGACGGGCTCGACCAACGAAGACCACGTCAAGGGCGTGGGCGCCGATGGTTATGTGGCCAAGTTTGTGGCGGCGGAATTGGCTGACACCATACGCAAAGTGCTGGCGCGGTAATCAGCGCGCTCGCATGTGAAAAAGCGCCGGCACCCGCGAGGGTCCGGCGCTTTTTCATGCTGGCAAACGATTAGGCCTGATACAGGTGTTCCGGCTGGCCCGCCACGTCCACGCGCACGGACAGCACGTGGCCCGTCAACGGGTAGTCGGCGAGTTCGGCGGCGGAACGGTTGTGGCTGGCGCTGGTGATGTACAGGGTGCGCAGGTCGGGGCCGCCAAAGGTCAGCATGGTGGGGCAGCGCACGGGCACGGTAATTTCACCGAGCACATGGCCATCGGGGGCGAAGCGTAAAATTTTTCCGCCTTCAAACATGGCCGACCAGTAATTGCCTTCGCTGTCGACGGCCGCGCCATCGGGGCGCCCGCCGTAGTCGGCCGCTTTCTTGTCCATGGCAAAACGCTGGAATGGTTGCGGCTCGGAAATGGCACCCGTGGCCGCGTCGAAATGGTAGCGGTCGATGCGGTGCGTGGTGGTATCCGCGTGGTACATGGTGCGCCCGTCGGGGGAAAAGCCCAGGCCGTTCGACACCGTCATGCCACCGGACCAGACCTTGCGCACTTGTCCCTTTTCCAGCACGAACATTTCCGCCGCATCGGCGCTGCGCGGCTCGAAAATCGTGCCGACCCAGAAGCGTCCGGCAGGGTCGACCTTGCCATCGTTGAAGCGTGTGGTGGCCATGTCGAACGGTGCCGGGGCGATTTCCACCAGGCTGCCCGTCTTCGTGTCGAGGTGGGCAAAGCCGCTGCGCAAGGCCACGATCAGACCGCCTCCAGCATTGATGGCCAGCGCCGACGGCTCCGTCGGCATGCTCCACTGTTCATGCTTGCCGCTGGCCGGGTGCAAACGGTGCACGGCGCGGCCATCGATATCGACCCAGTACAGGGCCGCTTCCTTGCCATGCCATAGCGGGCATTCGCCCACTTGCATGGCTTTGTCGCTGACTACCTTGATTTCGTAAATATTCATCTATCTCTTTTAGTATGCGGCTTTTGCGGCTTTAGCCAGCGCAATCAAGCCATTGGTCGAGCTGTCGTGGTGGTCGGGACGGGCTTCGCCCGTCAGTTCGGCCTGGATTTTCTTGGCCAGCACCTTGCCCAGTTCCACGCCCCACTGGTCGAAGCTGTTGACGTTCCACAAGACGCCCTGCACGAAGGTCTTGTGTTCGTACAGCGCGATCAGGGCGCCCAGGGTGGTCGGGGTCAGCTGGTCCATCAAGATGGTGTTGCTGGGGCGGTTGCCTGGGAAAGTCTTGTGCGGCACCAGCGCTTCGATCTCGTTCTCCGGCAAGCCTTGCGCCTGCAGGTCAAGGCGCACTTCTTCGCCCGTCTTGCCCGTCATGAAGGCTTCCGACTGGGCGAAGCAGTTGGCCAGCAGGGCGTCGTGGTGGCCAGGCAAATCGTGCGTGGCGCGCAGGGCGGCGATGAAATCGATGGGCGTGATGTCGGTGCCCTGGTGCAGCAGCTGGAAATACGCATGCTGGGCATTCGTGCCGCAATCGCCCCAGATGACGGGGCCGGTCGGCACGTCGACGGGCACGCCATCCTTGGTGACGCGCTTGCCGTTGCTTTCCATGTCCAGCTGTTGCAAATAGGCGGCGAAGCGGCTCAAGTCTTGGTGGTACGGCGCGATGGAAACGGAGCCGCAATCGAGGAACTGGCGGTTCCAGAAGCCCACCATGGCCAGCACCACGGGCATGTTCTGTTCCAGTGGCGCCTGGCGGAAGTGTTGATCCATCGCATGCGCGCCAGCGAGGAAGTCGCTGAAGTACTCGAAGCCCACGGACAGCGCCACGGCCAGGCCGATCGAGGACCAGACGGAATAGCGGCCACCGACCCAGTCCCAGAATGGGAACATGTTTTCCGGCGAAATACCGAAGTCGACGATGGCTTGCGAGTTGGTCGAGACGGCCACGAAGTGTCGGGCCAGGTCCTTTTCTTCGCCTTCGAGCAGGAACCAGGCGCGCGCCGTGTTGGCGTTGAGCATGGTTTCCGTCGTGACGAAGGTTTTCGAGGCCACGATGAACAGGGTGGTTTCCGGATCGACTTTGGACAGGGTCGCTTCCATGTCGTGCCCGTCGACGTTGGAAACAAAGTGCATTTCCAGGCCCGGGTTGGCGTAGGAGCGCAGCGCCAGGCAAGCCATTTTCGGGCCCAGGTCCGAGCCGCCGATGCCGATGTTGACGATGTCGCAAATCGGCTTGCCCGTGTAGCCGAGCCAGCTGCCATTGCGCACCTTGTTCGTAAATACCTTTACGCGTTGCAGCACATCTTGCACGTCGGCATCGATATCTTGCCCATCGACTACCAGCCTGGTGCCGCGTGGCGCGCGCAAGGCGGTATGCAAAACTGCCCGATGTTCGGTAAGATTGATTTTCTCGCCAGTGAACATGGCTTCGCGCTGCGCTTCCACGCCGCGCTCGCGGGCCAGATCCATCAGCAATGCCATGGCGGTGGCGTCGACCCTGTTCTTCGAGTAATCGAGCAGCAGGCCGGCCGCATCGACCGTCATGCTGGAAAAGCGCGCGGGGTCGGCCGCAAACAGCTGGCGCAGATGCACTTCGCGCAGGCTGGCGGCATGCGTTTGCAGGGACTGGAAACTGGCGGTGGCGGTGATGGCAGGAGTAGGTGCTGGCTGGCGCATGGCGGTCGGCTTGGGTGCTTGTCTCGGTTGAAAGGAGCGCGGCGCGTTCGTGGTGGCGAACAGCGGATCCGGCGTTGGTATGAGAATAATACATCAGAAAAACGTAATTTCACTACAGTTTGTGCCGGCGCACAGCATTTTCAGCGTTTTTTTCAGCGCTTTATGCATGCTGGAATAGATAGGCAAGCAAGACGAGTGGACGTGGCGCGCTGTTGTTTTGCCTTGAAAGGTCGTGGAAAAATGGATTATTTCTGCCACTGGCCTCTGCAAGAGTGCTTCTGCGCGACCATTTTGTAGTAAAATTTCACGAAATACTCATTTTTAAGGAAATCCATATGGCGCTGCATCCAGTAGTCGAATCCGTAACAGCGCGCATCATCGCGCGCAGCCGGCCATCGCGCGGCGCCTACCTGGCGCATCTGGATGCGGCCCGCATCCAGGGCGTGCAGCGCGGCGCCCTGTCGTGTACCAACCTTGCGCACGGCTTTGCCGCCTTTCCTGCCAATGACAAGCTGTCGCTGAAGGAATACAAGAAACCGTCCGTGGCCATCGTTTCCTCGTACAACGACATGCTGTCGGCGCACCAGCCCTTCGACGGCTTCCCGCAGATCATCAAGCAAGCCGTGCGCGAAGTGGGCGCCGTCGCCCAGTTCGCCGGCGGCGTACCCGCCATGTGCGATGGCGTGACGCAAGGCCAGCCGGGCATGGAACTGTCGCTGTTCTCGCGCGACACCATCGCCATGTCGACGGCCGTGGCGTTGTCGCACAATATGTTCGATGCGGCCCTGTACCTGGGCGTGTGCGACAAGATCGTGCCGGGCCTGTTGATCGGTGCGCTGCACTTCGGCCATTTGCCAGCCGTCTTCGTGCCGGCCGGTCCGATGACGTCGGGCCTGTCGAACCAGGAAAAAGCCAAGGTGCGCCAGCTGTATGCGCAAGGCAAGGCCACGCGCGAAGACTTGCTCGAAGGCGAATCGAAAGCCTACCACGGCGCCGGCACCTGTACTTTCTATGGCACGGCCAATAGCAACCAGATGCTGATGGAAGTGATGGGCCTGCACATGCCGGGCGCCGCCTTCATCACGCCGAACACGCCGCTGCGCGACGCGCTGACGGTGGCCGCCGCCCAGCGCGCCGCCGGCATCACGGCGCAAAGCGCCAATTACTTGCCAGTCGGCCATATCGTTGACGAGAAATGTATCGTCAACGCCGTCGTCGGCTTGCTGGCCACGGGCGGTTCGACCAACCATACCCTGCACCTGGTGGCGATCGCCAAGGCGGCCGGCATCGTCATCGACTGGAACGATTTCAACGAGCTGTCGGCCATCGTGCCGATGCTCACGCGCATCTACCCGAACGGCGACGCCGACGTGAACCATTTCCACGCGGCCGGCGGCACGGGCTATTTGATCCGCGAACTGCTGGACGCGGGCCTGCTGCACGACGACGTCAACACCATCCTGGGCCACGGCTTGCGTGCGCATTGCATGGAACCGTTCCTGGGTGAAGACGGCAAGGTTTTCTGGAAGGACGCGCCCGAGGTCAGCGCCGACGAGAACGTGCTGCGTCCCGCCTCGAACCCGTTCGCGCCGGACGGCGGCATGGTGCTGGTGTCCGGTAACCTGGGCCGCGCCGTGATGAAAGTGTCGGCCGTCAAGCCGCAGCACCGCACGGTGGAAGCGCCGGCGCTGGTGTTCAATTCGCAGGAAGAGTTCATGACCGCCTACAAGGCCGGCATCCTGGACCGCGATTTCGTCGCCGTGCTGCGCTTCCAGGGTCCGCGCGCCAACGGCATGCCGGAACTGCATGCGCTGACGCCGGCGCTGGCCAACCTGCAGGATGCGGGCCGCCACGTGGCGCTGGTCACCGATGGCCGCATGTCGGGCGCATCGGGCAAGGTGCCGGCCGCCATCCACGTATCGCCTGAAATCCTCGCCGGCGGCCCGCTGGGCCTGGTGCGCGATGGCGACATCATCCGCCTCGACGCCTTCACCGGCGTGCTCGAAGCGCTGGTGCCAGCCGACGTCTGGCACGCCCGTTCGCTGGTAACGGCCGATTTGTCGCCGAACCACGTCGGCATGGGCCGCGAGCTGTTTTCCATGTTCCGTTCCACCGTCAGCGCGGCGGAAGAGGGTGCCACCACCTTCGGCCTGCCGTCGCCGATTCCCACCACCGTCGCCTTGCACGACGCCGACAATGTCGGTGATACCGTACCCGGTTCCGATGAAGACTTTTTGGCTAGGAAATAAGAGATGACCATGACACTACTGGAAATTATGCGCACCTCGAGCGTGATCCCCGTGATTGCGATCGACGATCCTGAACACGCCGTACCGCTGGCGCGCGCGCTGGTGGCGGGCGGCATCCGCGTGCTGGAAGTGACCCTGCGCACCAAGCACGGCCTGGAAGCGATCCGCGCCATGTCGGCCGTGCCGGGCGCCATCGTCGGCGTCGGTACGCTCACCCGTCCCGAGGAATTCGCCCAGGCGCGCGATGCGGGCGCCGTCTTCGGCGTCTCGCCAGGCCTGACGTCGGCCCTGGTGGCGGCGGCGAAAAGCAGCGGCCTGCCTCTGCTGCCAGGCGTGATGACGCCGGGTGAAGTGATGGCGGCGCGCGAAAACGGCTTCCAGCAGCTGAAACTGTTCCCGGCCGTGCCAGCCGGCGGCATCGGCATGCTCAACGCCATCTACGGCCCCCTGCCGGACATCACCTTCTGCCCGACGGGCGGCATTTCGCAAGAGACGGCGTCGCAGTTCCTGGCATGCAAGAACGTCGCCTGCGTGGGCGGCTCGTGGCTGACACCGAAAGACGCGATCGCGGCCGGTAACTGGGACCGCATCACGGAAATCGCGAAAGCGGCCAGCGGTTTACGGTCGGCGTAAGCGGTACCGGCGCGGCAGGCTTTCATGCTTGCCGCGCTTTCTTCCCTCGCTTCCTTCTCTACTTCTCATGCGAGTCTTGCGCCGCCCCCTCACCATCGGCGAAACCGCCATGGCCCGCAGCGTCTTTCAGGGCGCCATCGACTACGCGCGCGTGCGCGTCGTGCGCGGCGCCTTTCTTCCGTTTGGCTTGCAGGACCAGAATACGGCGATGACGCCGCGCGGCAACCTGCACTTCATGCCGGCCCAGTACCGCGAGGATTTTTCCCGCGAAGGCAACAGCGGCAAGCTGTTCTTCATCCACGAAATGGTGCACGTGTGGCAGTACCAGCTCGGCTACTGCGTGCTGCTGCATGGCGTGCTGCTGGCGCTGTGCGGCGGCTACATCCGGCAGCGTGCCTACCGCTACGACGCGCAGGCGGGCGGGGTCCTGTCCGACTTCAACATGGAACAGCAGGGCGACATCATCGCCCACTACTTCGGTGCGCGCCAGCTGGGCATCCCCGCCTACGTGGCCAAGCTGCCGCAGCTGCAGGATATCCTGCAGGGCTTCCTGATCAATCCCGCCGACCGCCGCCTGCTGCCACGCTGATGCCGCCGCAGATGCTGGCGTTACTGCGCCATATTCGATGCCAGGCGTACGTCCGGCACGCGCAGGCTGGCTGCCGCATCCTTGCCCAGTAATAAACGCAGGTCGGCGCCCGCGCCGATGCCGCTGTCGGCGGCGGCCTGCAGCTGCGGCATGCCGCCCAAGGCCAAGGCCAGGGTGGCGGCCGCCTGCGCATGGCCGGGGCGGTAGACGATGCTGCTGGCCTGGACATCGTACGGCCGCTGGTTGCCCAGCCGCAGGACGCTGATGCCCATGCCACCGAGCATGCCGCGCATGCGCGCCGCCATCCCCGTTTCGCCATTGCCGTTGATGACTTCCAGCCGCGGCAGCGGCGGCGCCGGCGTGGCCGGCTTTACCGTGGCAGGCAAGGCGGTGCGCGCCGCCACGGGAGCGTCGCGCCAGCTCAGCGCAAAGATATTCGGCTGCAATTGCGTCAGCTGCAGGCGGCTGGCTGGGGCCGTTGGCGCCGGCGCCAGGTCGGGCGCGATGGTGTCCGTGGTGGCATCGACCGCATCGACTGTTCCGATGCTGCGCGCCAGCGCCGCGATGGCCAGATCCAGGTTGGCGCGCGCCGGCTGCTGGCCGTTGTCGAGCTGCAGCGACTGGCGCAGCACGGTCGCCGCCTGGGCATACTCTCCCTGCAGGTACAGCACGTAGCCGAGGTTGTTGTAGGTCCTGGCCGTCGGCGCTTCCTGCGCCAGCGCCTGCAGCATGCTGCGCGCCGTTTCCAGCTGGCCCAGCTGCGCGTGCAGCACGGCGGCGCCATTGCGCGCATCGGGCGACGTGGGCGTCAGCAGCAGGGCTTCGCGATACGCTGCCAGCGCCGCGCGCGGGTCGCCCAGTTCTTGCATGCGCTTGCCCAGTTTGCAGAAAGCGGCAGTGCGGGTGGCGGGACTGTCATCGATGCGCGCCTGCGGTGGCGCTTCGCGGTGACCTGGGCTGGCCGGGCCGGACAGGTGGCCGCAGGCGGGCAGCAGGCCGGCGCAGGCGAGCATGAGCATCAGGGTGGTGTGCTGTGACATGGCGGTTCTCCGGTCAGCTGCCGCCGCCCATGCTGGGCAGGAGCACGCGGTAAATTTGCAGGAAGGCTGGTCCCATCAGGACGACCAGCAGCGATGGGAAAATGAAAAAGATCAGCGGGAACAGCAGCTTGAGAGCGATCTTCGCCGCTTCTTCCTCGGCCATCTGGCGGCGCTTGGTGCGCAGCTGGTCCGACTGCACGCGCAGCGAGGCGGCGATGCTGGTGCCGAAGCGCTCGGCCTGGATCAGCATGGCCACCAGCGCGTCGACATCCTCGACGCCCGTGCGCAGGGCCAGGTTGCGTAGCGCCCGCTCCTTGGTGTTGCCGGCGCGTAGTTCCAGCATCACCAGATGTAATTCCTCGGCCAGCACGGTGCTTTTCAGGGCGATCTCGGCCGCCACCCTGGCCAGCGCTGCATCCATGGCCAGGCCCGCTTCCACGCACACCGTCATCAAGTCCAGCGCATCGGGAAAGCTTTCGAAGATATCGCGCTGGCGCCGCTTGATCATTTGCGCCAGGACAATATTGGGCAGGTAGTAACCGATGGCGGCCACGATCAGCAGCCAGAACAGGAGAGCTTTGCCCGCCATCTGGCTACCCGAGGCGCTCAATCCCAGGAACAGCAGCAGGGGTAGGCCGATGGCCAGCATGGTCTTGGCGGAAAAGAACAGGATGGGCGCCGACGCCTGGCGCAAGCCGGCATTCATGAAGCGCCGGCGCATCACGGAGCCCTCCCAGCCCTGGTCGGGAAGCGACAGTTTGGCCAGCGGACCGCTCAGGCGCACCATGCGCGCCAGCCAGGGGCTGGGCGCGGGTGTGCCAGGCGCAGCCGTGCTCTTGCCGCTGGCGTTGTCCATGCGCTGGCGCAAGGGATCGGGGGCAAAGCTGCGCATGGCGACCAGCACGGTGCCGAAGACAGCAATGAAGAGCAGGGCGAGAAAGGTGAAATGGACGGGGTTCATGAGGATTCTCCTTGCGGGCTCAGACACGGATGCGGATGATATTGCGCATGACAAAGACGCCGCACACCATCATCAGCAGGGCGGCGACGAGCATCTTGCGTCCGCCCGGGTCGACAAACAGCATTTCCAGGAACTGCGGATTGGTCAGGTGGATCATGGCCGCCGCGCCGAAGGGCAGCAGCGACAGGATCCAGGCCGACAGCCTGCCTTCGGCCGACAGCACGCGCACCTGTCCCAGCAGCTTGATGCGCTCGCGGATGATGCGGCTGATGCTGTCGAGCAGCTCGGCCAGGTTGCCGCCCGTTTCGCGCTGGATCAGCACGGCGATGACGAAATAGCGCAAGTCCGTGCTGGGCACGCGCGTGGCCAGGTTCATCAGGGCGTCCTGCATGGCGATGCCGAAATTGACTTCGTCGAAGGTGGCGCGAAATTCCACGGCCAGCGGCGCGTTCATTTCATCGCCGACCATTTTCAGGGCGGTCGGGAAAGCATGGCCGGCGCGCAGGGCGCGCGCCATCAGGTCGAGCGCATCGGGCAATTGCTGTTCGATGCGCTGCAGGCGCTTGGCCTTGGCGCGCAAGACCAGCAGCAGCGGCAGCAGGGCCGCGCCGGCCACCAGCGGCAGGCGCAGCAGCCACGGCACGCTGAAGTAGCTCAGCAGCAAAAACGCGGTGCCGGCCGTGGCCAGCATCACGCCGGCGAGGCTGGCCACGCTCCAGCTCAGGCCCGATTGCTCCAGCAGGCGGTCGAGCGCATGCACGCGGGGCACGCTGAGCAGCACGCGCTGCAGGGCCGGAGTGTCGCTCAGCAGGCGCTTCTTGATCATCGAGCTGCCCGTGTCGCCATGCGCGCCGGCCGACATGATGCGCAGGCGGCGCGCCACCCTTTCCGCTTCCGGGCCGCGCGAGGTGTTCCACGCCAGGTACAGGCCCTCGATCAGCAGCACCACGGCGATGAAGGTGAGGATGGCGAATACGTAATAGAGATAGTCCATGATGCTCCCCTTAATGGTACTGGCGGGCGGGATCGAACAGGGTTTCCGGCAGGCTGATGCCGAAGGCGCGCAGGCGCTCGAGGAAGTGCGGCCGTACGCCGCTGGCATGGAAATGCCCCTGCACCGTGCCATCCTCGCCGATGCCCGTCTGGCGGAAGGTGAAGATTTCCTGCATGGTGATCATTTCGCCCTCCATGCCAGTGATTTCCTGGATCGAAATGATCTTGCGCTTGCCGTCCGTCAGGCGCGCCACCTGCACCACCACGCTGACGGCAGAACTGATCTGCTGGCGCATGGCTTTCACGGGCAGGCCCGCCGAGGCCATGCTGATCATGTTCTCCAGCCGTGTCAGCGCGTCGCGCGGGGTGTTCGCGTGAATGGTGGCCATCGACCCTTCGTGGCCCGTGTTCATCGCCTGCAGCATGTCGAGCGCCTCGGCGCCGCGCACCTCGCCCAGGATGATGCGGTCGGGCCGCATGCGCAGCGCGTTGCGCACCAGCGCCCGCTGCGTCACTTCACCCTTGCCTTCGATGTTCGCGGGACGCGTTTCCAGGCGTACCACGTGCGGCTGCTGCATCTGCAGTTCGGCCGCGTCCTCGATGGTGACGATGCGTTCGGCCGTGCTGATGAAGCCGGAAATTGCATTCAGCATGGTGGTCTTGCCGCTGCCCGTGCCGCCCGAAATCAGGATGTTGACCTTGGCCTTGCCCAGCGCCTGCAAGGTGGTGCTCATTTCCTCCGTCAGGCTGTGCTTGAGCATCAGGTCGGCCAGCCGCAGGGGCTGGGCCGAGAAGCGGCGGATCGACATCACCGGACCGTCGATGGCCAGCGGCGGGATGATGGCGTTGACGCGCGAACCGTCGGGCAGGCGCGCATCGACCATGGGGCTCGATTCGTCGATGCGCCGGCCCACGCGCGAGACGATCTTGTCGATGATCTTCATCAGGTGGGCATCGTCGGTGAAGCAGATGTCGCTCAGCTCCAGGCGGCCATGGCGCTCGACATACACCTGGCGGTAGGTGTTGACGAGGATGTCGGACACGCCGGGATCGGCCAGCAGCGGTTCGAGCGGGCCGAAGCCGAGCACCTCGTCCTGGATGTCGCGGATCAGCGAGCGCCGTTCCAGCTCGTTGATTACCACATTGTCTTCCGTGAGCACGTCGCTGACGAGGATTTTCAGCTCTTCGCGTATCTGCTCGCGCGACAGGCGCTGCATGCCTTCCAGGTCGACGCGGTCGAGCAGCGCCTGGTGGGTACGGTGCTTGAGTTGCTGGTAGCTCTGGCTAGCTGCGCCCTGGTGCGCGGCATCGTCATTCAGGCTGGCGTCATCCTGGGCATAGCCCAGGCGGTCCCGCAGGGTGAGTTTTTCGGCAGTCATGGTCGGTCTCCGGTGAATGGGGCGTATTCGGCTTGAGTATCAGGCTGGGGCATCAGGCACGCGCCAGCAGCCGCGAAACCCAGCCTTGCGCGGCAGGCGGGGTTTCGCCGGCCAGGCTGGCGGCCAGTTCCTGCAGGGCGCGCGAGACGGGATTGTGCGACGCCAGCTTGAGGATGGGCACGCCCTGGCTGACGGAGGCCGCTACCGCCTCGTAGTGGTTGGGGATGGATTTGTAGACGTGCTTGCCATACGCCGCTTCCAGGTCGGCCACGCGGATGCTGTCGCTGCTGGCATAGCGGTTCAGGATCAGGCGAATCTTGTCTTCGCGGTAGCCGAGGCCACGGAAGACATCGAGCAAGCGCTTGCCGTCGCGCACATACGGCAAGGTTGCCTGCAGCACAGGGAAAATCAGGTCGGCCCGGTCCAGCGCGCGCACGCTGACGGGGTCGAGGCCGCGTCCCACGTCGAGCAGGATGTAGTCGTACTGGCTGCGCGCCAGGGTCAACAAACGGTCGATATGCTCCGCTTCGACGTCGGCCGCATGGGCGGGATCGTCGGCGGCGGCCAGCACGCTGTAGGCGGGCGTGATCTGGATCATGCTGGCGCTGAGCAGCGAGGCGTCGAGGCGCACGATCTGCTGCGACAGCTGCGACAGGGTGGTGGCCGGCTTGTGGTCCGAGACGAACAGGGCGGCGTCGCCGAACTGCAGGTTCAGGTCGAACAGCGCCACCTTGCGCTGCTCTCCGGCGGCCAGCGCGTAGCCGAGGTTGGCGGCGATGAAGGTGGCGCCGCTGCCGCCCTTGCACGAGACGAAGGCCAGCACCTGGCCTTTGCGCGTGACCTGCTTTTGCAGCTTGTCCTCGATGCGGCGCAGCGCGGCGCACAGGGTCGCGTCGTCGTCCGGCGGCAGCACTTCGCGCACGCCCGCGCGCATCGCGCGCAGCAGGAATTGCGGACTTTGCTGCGGACATTGCACGATGATGGCCAGGTTCGGATGGCGCCCGCCCAGCAGCTCCAGCCGTTCCAGCTCCGCCTCGCCCGTCTGCTCCTGCTCCAGCAACAGCAAGTCCGGCGTGACGCCATTGTCGAATACATCCGGTATGCTCGCCAGCAGCGCGACGCGGTCGGCCGCGCTGCGTTCGCGCAGCAGGCGGGTGAGCCGCTTGAGCTGGGCTTCATTCTTCGAGACGATGACGATATTCACTTGGCACTCCCTGGTAAAGGCATTCAGTTAATCTGGAAGCCCAGGCTTTCGGCGTGCATGACCACCACCGAGGCTGGCACGGCGATATTGAGAAAACCGAACAGGCTGACCATCGGCGTATAGCTGACGTTGTCGATCGACACGCGCACGCTGTCGATGCAGCTGGCCGTGCGCGTGATGTCGCCGCAGGCCGACAGGTTGTCGCCCGGGTCGAGCGGCGGCAAGGTCACTTCGGCGCCGCTCTTGTTCAGGTAGCGGATGGTGATGTTGGCGGCCGTCAGTTCCGGGGCGGCCGGCAGGGCCGTACCGCCAAACAGGGCCAGGGTCTTGACGGTGTCCGTCTGGTCGATCCAGCGCACCACCGCTTCGCGCGCGGCGCGGCGGCTCACTTCCTGCACCGTGTTGTACAGGTACAGCATGCGGCCGAATTCGAGGATGCCGAACAGCAGGGTGAAAAACAGCAGCGCCACCAGGGCGAATTCGACGGCGGCGGCGCCGCGCTGGCACCTGGCTGGGGGATACGATGAAAAGCGGTGGCGCATGGCGTTCTCCTTACAGCATGTAGCGCATGGTGGTGCGCGGCGAGAGCGGTGTGGCATAGCTGCTGGCCGCGCCGATCACGAAAGGCAGGTACTGGCCCACCGACAGCGTGTAGTTGACGACTTCGACGCGGATGCCGCCCGGCGCCGTGCCATCGGTGCAACTGCTGTCGTTGAACGCCGCGTCCAGGCAGGTGACCGTCACATTGGCCGTGGTGAAGTCGCTGATGCCGGCGCTGATGGCCGCATCGACCACCGTCTGCCTGGCCGCCGGCACGCCCTGCGAGGCGATGCCGGCCTTGGCCTTGACGGACATGTTGCGCGCCGCGTCGCGCGTGGCCTTGGTCAGCGCGTCGTAGTACCAGAAGGCGCGGCCGAAGCCGAAGATGCCGGCCAGCAGGGTGATTAGCAGGGCCAGCACGATGCCGAATTCGACGGCGGCGCCGCCGCGCTGTTTGAGGGGGGAAAGGTGGGTACGCATGGCCGCCTCACTTGTAGAGTTTGATTTCGGAATTCGGCACGGGCTCGATCAAGCCCGCGAACTCGACGTCGAGGCGCTTGGTGCCGCCGCTGAAATCGGCCTTCATCGTCATGAAGAATTTGCCGATGCCCACCGCGTCCATGGCGCCGCACGAGGCCGGCCCCACGGGGGCCGTGCGGCAATCGACCAGCACCACGTTGAGGATGCGCCGGTTGCGCTGGCCCGGATGGGCCCCCGATGGCGCCTGGAACGTGGGGCCGCTGGTCTGGTTGTACGGCGAAGGCGGTGTACTGGCAGGAAAGCCTGCGCCGGGGCTGACGGGGTAGCTGGCCGTGTCGAAGTAATTCGCCTTGGCCGTGCTGTACATGGGATTAGCGTTGCCGTCCGCGACGCTATAAGCCGTGCCGGCCTTGGCGGGGGTGGCGCCATTGCTTTGGTAGGCGGGGCCGTAGGACCACAGCACGCCGTAGCCGGCGAACTGCGCCTGGGCGGCCGTCACGGGCGTGGTGAAGGTTGGCGGCAGGCGGTAATTCGGTTTGCTGCCGGCCAGGCTGACCGACTGCTGGTTGGGCAAGGTGCTGGCGCCCGGCTCCATCCAGCCGGTAGGCGGCGAGTTGGCCGCGCTGGCGACGCAGGGGGACGAGCCACCCTTGCATGGATATTCCTTGATGTTGGTATCGGGCGGTGCCGTCGCGGGGTCGCACACGGACGGCGAGGAGTAATCGTCGAAGCGCGAATTGAGGGCGGCCGCTATCTTGCCGGCGCTCAAACCCGTGTTCGTGTAGACCTTGCCCGAGCCGCTGCTGACGACGGCGCTGCTGCCCGTACACATGAACGGCGCGGTGGAATTGGCGCTGGAATGCGAAGAATCGCAGGCGCCAGGGGGCGCATCGACAGGGTTGATCAGGTAGGGGTCGGACGGGCCGCCCAGCGGATTGAGGCCGAACAGGTTGTAGGTGACGCCGCGGCGAAAGCCGAATTCCACCAGTTCCGTCAGGCCCGTGCCGGCCGGTGCAGCCGGATACGTGTACTGCGCCGTCTTGTTGGCCGGATCGACGGCGCACACGCCGATCGGCGTGACGTCGTTGACGAAGCGGCCCGCCACGGCCATGCCCGAGGTGCTGGTGCTGGCGATGCCGGCGATGCCCATCAGGTAGGTGGCGAAGGTCTTGCTGCCCGTGTCGACGCGGATGAAGGTCATTCCCTGGGGGCTGGTGCGGGCGCTGGCGCCGGACGACCAGGGACCGTCCGGGCTGGGGCCGAAGCCGATGTTGGCGGCCGTGATGGTCAGTGTGGTGGAAAAGTCGTAGCGGTTCTTCTGCGCGATGGCGATGGCCTTGGCTTGCGCGTTATCGATGCCGGTGGCGCTTTGATTGAGTTCCACTGCCCCTGCCAGCGCCGAGCTGTCGGCGCCGTTCTGCAGTTCCGTCTTGGCGATGTACAGGTGGCCCAGGTCCAGCACCAGGCCACCCATGGCAAACAGCACCACCAGGGTCAGCCCCAGCACGATGGCGATCGCGCCCTGCTGCTTGTCGTGCCTGCGGAATACGGTGTTCATGGCTGTCTCCTGGTGGCCTGGGGGGAGTGCATCGCGGGATTGGCGCCTACTGGCGTCCGCCCACGCCGATGGTGAAGACATTCGGTTGCGGTTCCGGCGCCGCAAACGATTTCTGGTAGCGCTGGTAGGCGCTGGCGCCGGCCTTGCCGTCGATGCCGCTGACCGGGTTGGCATTGCGGTAGGCGTCCGGATACATGATCTGCTGGGCCTTGAGCAGGGCTACCGATTCGCCAAAGTGCGAATCGAGCACGGGCGTGGTGGTGGCGGTACAGCCGGCCAGCAGGGCCAGCAGGGTGGCGCAAGGCAGGCAATGTGCGGTTTTCATGGTGTTCTCCTATTTGAGGTCGAAGCCGGCGGCAGGCTGGGGCGCGGCTGCTTGCGGCTGCATGGGCGCTGCTGGCGCTGCGGGGGCGGGCGCGGGTGCGCTGCCTTCCATTTTTCCCTGCATGAATATGTCGCCGCGTGTCGGCTGGATGTAGCCGTCGGTGGGCAGCTTGTAGTCGGCCGGCAGCGGCTTGACCAGGTGCGGCGTGATGATGAAGACCAGTTCCGAACGGTCCGTCTGGAAGTCCGTGCTGCGGAACAGGGCGCCCAGCACGGGCACTTCGCCCAGGCCTGGCAGGGCCTTGATATTGCTGGTTACATTGTTCTTGATCAGACCGCCGATGGCGAAGCTCTGGCCATCGAACAGCTGCACCGTGGTGGTGGCGCGCCGCGTCGTAAACGAAGGCAGGATGGCCGTGGCCGAGATGCCGGTGGCGGTGATGCCGATGCCGTCCTTGTTCAGGTCCGACACTTCCGGCGCCACCTTCAGGTTGATGCGTCCCCCTTCCAGCACGGTGGGCGTGAATTTCACGGCCACGCCGAACTCCTTCTCTTCCAGCGTGATGGTGGGTACGCCGTTATTGTTGGTCTGGCTGACGGGGATGAAGATTTTGCCGCCGGCCAGGAAGCTCGCCTCCTGACCGCTGATGGCCATGATGTTCGGTTCGGCCAGCACCTTGATCAGGCCATCGCGTTTTTGCGCGTCGAGGTTGAAGAAGTTGTTCTTGCTGGCGCCGCTCAAGCCGCTGGGATTGTTGCTGAGCAGGCTGGACAGCAGCGAATACGACCAGCTGCCGATGGTCTTGTTGATACCCAGGCTGGCGCCCAGCTGGTCGACCAGCACCTTCGACACTTCGGCCACCTTCACTTCCAGCATCACCTGCTGCGGCGCGGCGATCGACAGCAGATTGATCACGCGCGGCATGCCCGCATCCGGCGCAGCTGCGGGAGCGGGAGCGGAGGCGCCTGCGGCTGGCGCGGCGCCGGAGGTGGCGCTACCGCTGCGGGCGCTGCGCTGCACATAGGCGTTGGCCAGCGACAGGGCCTGGTCGGCCTTGACGACATCGCTGACCATGCCCGACAGGATCAGGGTGTCGCCTGCCACCGTGACGTGGATTTTTTCGTTCGGCAGCAGCTCGGCCATGCGTGCCTGCAGGCTGCTGCTGTCGATGCCGACGGCCAGGTCGATGATGGTGGCGTCGTTGCTCTTGTTCCACAGGATCAGGTTGGTGGTGCCGACGGAACGTCCCAGCAGGTACACCTCGTTGGGGTTGAGCAGGATGACGTCGGCGATGCGCGGGTCGCCGACAGACATGCGGCTGGCGGCAAACGGCAGGCGCATCAGGGTCGACTTGCCTTCGGCCAGGCTCATTTGCGGCGCCATTTCGGTGCGGCCGGCGCGCGATTCGCTTTGCGGCGGCGTGGACTTGGGACGGACGGCGGCCCGGCTGCTCCTGGCTGTGCCGGTTTCAGCGGCAACAGCGATGGTGGTAGCGGCGACGGGTTCGCTGCGTGCCTGGGGCGCCAGGGCGCCGATCATGGCGAGGGCAAGCGCCAGGCTGAGTACCCGGCTTCCGCTTGCTGTGCAATATGTGCTCATGGCGTGACTCCTCTGGTGCAGGTTAGAATTGTTGGGAGCTGCGTTCCAGCCCCTTGATGACATCGACGCGTGGACCGGCCTGTGGCGCAGCTGCGGCGGCAGGACGGCGACGTGGGAGCGGCTTGGCTTGTGCCATGGCGGCGGGGGCGGCAATGGCGACTTTTTCATCGAGCAAGCTGGACTTGGTAGCGCCCTCCGTGTTGACGGGCTTGTCCTCGACCTGATTGCGCAGCACCAGCGACAGGGTGCCCACGCTGCGCGCCAGGTCGAGTTTTTCCGCCTGCTCCGGCGTCAGCTCCAGGGTCACGGCGTTGACCACCTTGGGTTTGGTGTCGTCGCGGCTCGATTCCTGGGCAATGGCCAGCACGAGTATGCGTTCGAGCACGATCTTGGAAATGTTCGGATCGCGGTCCGGCGTCTTGCGCGCCCCTTCGCCCTGGGTATTGACGAGGATGTCGACGAAGTTGCCGGGCAGGGCGAAGCCGGCCACGCCCACCACATCGTTGACGCGCACGGTCATGGCGCGCTTGCCCTCGGCGACGACGGCCGACAGGCCGCCTTGCGTGCCGGGAGGCGCCAGCTTGCCTTCCATGATCGGTTCGCCGTGCTGGATGCTGGTGCGCGTGACGCGTGTTTCCAGCAGTTTCGGATCGTTGATGGCGCCCGGCGGCAGCGCGTTCGATGGCCAGTCGACCATGCGCACCATGTCGGGCGTGAGGCGTGCCCCCAAGCTGATGTCGACCTGGGCCACGGCCACCTTGTTGATATTGCCCGAGGCTTGGGCATTGATCCAGCGCGCGGCCACGATGACCGCGGCGAACGCCAGGATGACCGCGATGGCCATCATCGTCAGAGCGCGTGCGTTTCTCATTTTGCTTCCCCTTTGTGCTGGACCGCTGCCGGTCCGTTATGTGTGCTTGCAAGGTCGTCATCGCTGCCGAAATAGTTTTCCCATGCCCAGAACAGGATTTCCGGAGACAGTTGCGCCGCGTGGTCTTCATAGCGTGCCTGGTCGCAGATCTGTGCCAGGATGTCGCGCGGATAGCAGGCCAACAAAGGCCGCCGGTACTGGCTGTGCAGGTGCAGCAGATAGGTGTACGAGGCTTCGTCGAAATTGATGCCCAGCTGGGCGCAGGTGCTGCGGAACACGGCCAGGTAGTGGTAGGCGCTCAGGGGGCCCACGTGAATCTTGTAGCCGATGCGGCGCAGGAAGGAGTCGTCGGCCAGGTGCTGCGGCGCCAGGTTCGACGAGAACACGACGATGACGTCGAAGGGCACGGGGAACTTGTAGCCCGTGTGCAGCGACAGGTAATCGATATGCCGCGCCATTGGCACGATCCAGCGGTTCATCAGCTCCACAGGCGAGCAGCGCTGGCGGCCCAGGTCGTCGATGATGAAGATGCCGTTGTTGGCCTTCAGGTGTGGCGGCGCCTGGTACAGCCGGTTGCCCTGGTCGAATTGCAGGTCGAGCATGTCGAGCGTCAGCTCGCCGCCCGTCAGCACGGCGGGGCGTTCGGCGCGCACCCAGCGGGGGTCGGGCGGCACGGAACCGCCGCGCGACAGGGTGTGCAGCATGGGGTCGAGGAAGGGCAGCACTTCGCCATCGACCATCACCGCATGAGGTAGGGCGATGGCGCCGCTGAGCAGCCCGTTCAGGCGCTCGGCCAGGTAGCTCTTGCCGCTGCCGGCGGGACCGTGGAAGAACAGGGCGCGCCCGGAGTTCATGGCTGCACCCAGCTGGTCGAGCACGGCCGAACTGGCCACCACGTCGCGGAATTCGCGCTGCACGTCGTCGCGGGTGACCTGCATGTGCGCCACGCTTTGCGCCAGCACCTGGTTGCTGTAATCGGCCAGGGTGACGGGGGCGGGGCCGCTGTAGGCATTGCGGCGCATGTACTCGGCGGCGCGCAGGCGGCCCTGGTCGCCCAGCAGGTAATACAGGTCGGCATCGGTGCCGTTGCCGCCGTTGCGGCGCGCTTCGCACAGTTTTTCGGCGCGCATGAAGGTCAGCAGCGGTTCGAGCACGCCGGCGCCCAGTTTGACGTGCGTCGACAGGGCGGGCAGGCCGATCTGGCCGCGCAGGAAGAGTATCTTGACCAGCAGTTCGACCAGGAACAGGAAGGGCAATCCCGTTTCCTCGACCGTGCGTGGCGCGCGCTTGGCGGCCGGCTCGATGCCGCCGCCGTCGCTGCGTTCTGGATAGGTGTCAGGCATGATGTGTACTCCTCGCTCGGGTGGCCGGATGTCAGAAGATGTAGGGCAGCAGGCGATACTTCACCTGGCGCATGTAGACGCGATAGCGCACGTCGGTGGACAGGAAGCGTTCTTCGCGCAGCAGGCGCGCCACCATCATGGCCATCGTCGCGACATAGGTGGCGGTATTCGCGGGCGAGGTATTGGCCAGCAGGTAGCCGCTCAGGGAAATCAGGTAGCTGGCATACAGGGGATGGCGTATCACGCGGTAGACGCCGCCCGTCTTGATCTCGCGCTGCGCCGCCACCAGGCCGAAGCTGCGGTTCAGCGACAGCAGGCCGGCGATCTGCAGCAGGCTGCCGATGGCCAGCAGGTAGCGCGCGCCGGGCCAGATGGCCATGTCGGCAGGCGAGAGGAGGAACGGGGCGAAGGTGGCGCCGATGGCCAGCAGCCAGTCGCCCGCATTGGTGGAGACGCTGACGGGGGCCGAGCGCACGATGAAGAACAGGGCAGCCAGGGTTTCTGCGGCGCAAAACAGCAGGTAGCTCCAGTCGCCGCTGCGCAGGAATCCCATCACGTGGGCGCTGGCGAAGAAGGTCCACAGGCCGGCCATGGCGATGCTGGTGAGCAGGCTGGCGCGGCGCGAGTGGCAGAGGGTGGCGAGGGTGTCCATGGTCAGGTCCTATGTTGGCGGGCAGGCGGCGCGTTTCAGCGCAGGCTCCACAGATGGGTGTAATGCAGGAACACCTGCAGTGCGGTGCCGCTGGCAATGGCGAAGGCGTAAGCCAGCTTGCCGGTGGCCGGTGGCGGCTCGGCGATCGTGGCGGCGCCGCCGGCAAGGCTGTGCAGCAGCGCGCCCAGCATCATGTGATAGGTGTTTTTCAGCACCTGGCGCAGGCGCTGGCCTGCCAGCGCGGCGGCCAGGGCCAGCACGCCGCCCGCCAGAAAGGTCAGCAGGGCCGCTTCCAGCACGGCATCGGGGCCGAGGAAGGCGCCGCACATGGCCATCAGCTTGACGTCGCCGGCGCCCAGGGCGCGCAGCAGGTACATGGGCAGCAGCAGGGCCAGTCCGGCAGCGGCGCCGGCCAGCGCCTGCAGCAGTCCCAGGCCGCCGAAGGCTGCGTCGAACAGGCCGGCGCCGGACGGCACGAAGCTGTTCAGGATCAGTCCCGCCAGCGTACCCCACAGCACCAGCAGGTTGGGGATGCGGCGCGTGCGCAGGTCGTGCCACAGGGCGGCGGCGAGCAGGGTGGCCAGCACGGCCAGGCACAACAGCATGGGCAGGTGGGCGTTCATGATGTCAGTCCTCCCTTGCTCATGCAGGGCACCGTGGCCTTGTGCATGGCGGGTACCGCGGCCTGGCTGCCCAGCAGCCGTCCCACCAGGTGCCACACCAGCGCCGCGCCGGCCGCGCCCACATAGCCGTCGAGCGCATAGTGCCAGCCCAGGTGGATGGAGCCGAGCAGGATCAGCACGGCGAAAGCGGACAGGGCGAGCCCGGCGGCCCGGCTGACCCGCCAGCCCATGATCGCCATCAGCACGGCCGTGGACACGTGCATGCTGGGCATGGCGGAGATGCCCAGTTCGCCGTTCGTACCCTTGCTTTGATAGCCTTGCCACAGCATGTCCTGCACCTGCAGCGCCCACACGGGGACGTGCTGGTTGGCGTCATGCAGGTAGGCCATCAGCGGCGCATACGGGTCGCTGGCATGCAGGTGGCCGTAGTAGCAGGGGCCGACCGAGGCAAACAGCACGGCCAGGATGCTGCCGAGGGCGATCCAGGTCAGCGCAAAGCTGAGCAGGAACTGCATGCGCAGCAGCGGGCGGCGCGTATCGAGGATGAGCCAGTACAGCACGGCGTAGAACAGGAAGAACCAGAAGTGGTAGCTGAAGTTGAGCAGGCCCGTGACGAACGGGTGGCCCAGCAGCGGCTGCAGCCTTTCCCATGGGGCCTTGCCGCCATGCAGCGCGATGTCCCAGGCGGACAGGCTGGCATCCCAGGTGTAGGGATGCAGGCGCGGGATGGCGGCCTTGAAGACGGTGAAGCTGGAGGCAAAGACGGGGATCAGCAGCATGGCCGGCAGCGCGTGCAGCAGGCGCTCGTTGCTCAGGTAGCGGCGCAGATCATGGTACAGGTAGTGGCACAGGCGGTGCGGGCGTTTCATCACCATGACATGGATGGTGTAGCCGCACAGGATGAAGATGGGGCCCGTGAGGATGGCCACGAGGAAGCCGGCCAGCACGTTGAGGGTGTCCGAGGCGCTGGGCAGGCGGCCAGCCAGCAGTGCCGCCGTGGCGGCATACAGCAGCACGATCAGCAGCAGGGCACGGTGGGTGCGCAACGCGGCGCGCAGGGTGTTCATGACAGGGCCAGGACCACCTGGTCCTTGACGTAGACAAACAGCAGCTTGACCTGGTCGCCGAGCACGGTGATCGTGATTACCAGCACTGTCGCTATCAGGCCCGCCAGCAGCGCGTATTCGATCGCTGTGACGGCCGACTCGTCGGATACACGGCTGAAGAGAGATTTCACGATGGGCCTCGCTATGCGTCATCAAGGTGGGTGTGCCGGAGCGTGTCGGGGCGATACGTCCGGGCTGGCGCTGTGCCGGCCCGGACTGCATCGCATCAGGCATTGGCGGAGGTCAGCTTGGTGCCGATGGTGCTGAAGGTTTTTTTCAGCTGCGTGCCGACGATGGTGACGGCGGCGATGATCACCACGGCAATCAGGGCAGCGATCAGGCCATACTCAATTGCAGTGACGCCATCTTCTTCGCGGATAAAGTTTTTGATGAGGTTCATGACAACTCCTAGCGGTGGTTAAGGTACAGCGGTGGGTAAAGCGGTATTGCAGCTTGGCTTCCTGCTGCTTCGACCTGGCGGTTTCATGGGCTCTCGCCCAGTGCCAGCAGTCCGATGATGCACACCACCGCCATGAGGGCCGCCACCAGCGCATAGCGGTAGAACGCAGCTTTTTCCTTACCCTGCAAATAGGTGATCAGGGCTGTCGGAAGAAACTTGTCAAGGCGCATGCTGTGCTCCGTGTCGTGGTGGCCGCGCGGTGATTTGCACTCCGGTAAAACCACTATAGAAGTCGGCACCTTGATCTACATCAGAAGAACATCCTTTTATTGCGAGGAGGAACTGCTTGTTTTTTTCGTGACAATTGTCATGGTCGAGTTTGGCGCGCGCAGGGGCGGAGGGGGCCGTGCCGGTGGCTGGCGAAGGGGGCGGCGGGGAGGGCGTGCGCGGCCGTGCAGTGGCCGTGCAGGGGGACAGCGGCGTCAGGCGCCGGGCGGCAATTCGCCCAGCTGGTGTTTGGTGGCGTAGGCGTACAGTTCCAGGCGGTTGTACACGCCCAGCTTGCGGTAGATCGACGTCAGGTGATTGCGCAAGGTGTGTTCGGAGATAAACAGCTGGTCCGCCAGCAGCTTGGCCGGCGTGCCGCTGCCGTGCACCAGTGCGGCGATGATCTTTCTTTCCTTGAGGGTCAGGCTGGCGACGGCGATGGCATGCGCCGAGCCGCCGCCGGGCTGCGTCAGCTGCGTCAGCATGCGTCCCAGCATCGCGTGTTCCAGCCACAGCTCACCCTGGTACACCTTTTCGATGGCCTTCAATACCATCTCCGCAGGCGCGTCCTTGCTGACGATGCCGCGCGCGCCTTTCAGTACCGTCTGGTCCAGGATGGCCTGGTCGTGGCTGGCCGTCAGTACCAGCACGCGCGTGCTGCCGCACTGCGCCAGCGCGGGCAGGATGGCCAGCGAGCTGATGCCGCCCAGGTCCAGGTCCAGCACGATCACATCCGGTTGCAGCGCCTTCGCCTGCTCCAGCGCCTCGGCGCTGTCGGACGCCGTGGCGACCACGCGCATGCCCGAATGCTCGCCGCCGATCAGCCGCTCCAGGCCCCACAGCATGGTCTTGTGATCGTCCACCAGCATGACGCTGATGACATGGCTGATCGGTGGCATGTAGCGTAAGTCATTCATATGGGGATCTCGATCTGTACGGAGGTGTTGCCCAGCATGCTGTGCGTGACGCGGGCCGTGCCACCGAGGGCGGCGGCGCGCTCGGCCAGCGAGTCGGGCAGGAAGTCGGGCACGTGCGCGGCCGCGCATTCGTTGTCGATGCTGATGTGCAGCGCGCCCTGCACGCAGGTCAGCTTGACGGCGCCGTGGCGCGCCGACGTATGCTTGCGGATATTGCTCATGCCTTCGTTGACGATCTGGAACACCTCGGCCGCCAGGCGGTCGTTGATGTGCAGGTCGCCTTCGATATGCAGGGCGATGTCGATGCCATAGAATTCGCGGATCTGCGTGGCCTGGCGGCGCAGTGCGACCAGCAGTTCCGGCTCGCTTTGCACCTGGCCATTCTTGAACGTGCGCGCGTAGCTGCGCAGGTCGGTGATCACCTGGCCCGACATGATGATCAGTTTTTCCAGTTCGGGCAGCAGCGGGTTGCCCGGCGTGGCTTCATTGCGCAGGGCGGCCAGGCCATGGCGCAAGCCGATATACGGCTGCACGGCCGTGTCATGCAGGTCGCGCGCGATCTTTTCGCGCTCGCGCGAGGCCGCCTGCGACGCCAGGCGGTCGAGCAGATCGATGTTTTCAATGACGGGAAACGCCTGCGCGCCGATATGGCTGAGAAACAGGGCGTCCGTCTTGCTCATGCTGGTGGCGGACACGATAAAGATGCGGCCTTTGCCATTGCGCAAGGGCAGCGGCGCGCTGATGAAGGCGTGCGCTTCGAGCAGTTCGGCCAGGCGGGCTCCTGCCGCGTCGTCATGCCGCAGCCAGCGCCCGCTGTCGGGCTCGAGCATGCGCGCGCCGCCTATCCACGGCAGCCAGGGGCCGGCGGGCTGGTTGTACAGGGCGATTTTATCGGGTGGGAAAGCGAGCAGGGGACTGGCCGCGTCGTCGCTGAGGAGCGAACTGGTGTGCACGACGCCCGTTGCCGTATGCAGCACGCTGCGCAGCGACCAGACGCGTGTGCCCTTGTCCTGCATGATCAGCAGGCAACTGCGGCCGTTGAAATAACTGCGGGTTTTTTCCAGCACCGAGGTGATGGTCTGGTCGACGCCAAAGCGCGGATTGGACAGCTGGCTGACATCGCGCAGCAGCGCCAGGTGGCTGCGCTGGGTGATGGCGGAGCCGCCCCAGTAGGCGATCATGTAGCCGAGCGCCAGCAGGAAGGTGGTGCGCAGCAGCAGGCGCGACAGTTCCGCCTCCGTTTCGCCGAACAGGGCGGTGGCGGCGAACAGGCCGGCCGAGGCCAGGGTCACGCGCGCGCCCTCCTCGAAGCCGCGCTGGAACGACGAGGTCAGGATGGCAAAGAAAAAAAACAGGAAGAATAAATTGTTCTGGCCGCTGGTGGAAAACACGATCAGCGCATACCAGGCCACGTCCAGCCAGTAGAGCAGAATATCTTTCGGCAAACTAAGGCCCAAGACGGCCAGCACATACAGCAGCAGGCTGTGCAGGGTATACGCGGAAAAGATCAGCCAGGTGATCTTGGTCAGCTTGCCGGCGCTTTCGTGGTCGATGAACAGGGTCAGCAAGGTGGCGCTCGACAGCAGCAGGCGCATGCCGTTCACCATGGTCGTATCCATGCTGGCGTCCGGCAAGCCGGATCTGAGGGGACGATCGAGATTCACAAGCGCTCCTGGCCATGTCCCGCATGGGTGGGCCATGCGCTGGGATAGATACCACAGATAAATTCTTGTTGTTGTTGCTGCAATCAGTAACGAGTCTACGCACACGCCGTAAAGATGTCTACTGGAATCCTTTTTCCTGTGTTGCTTTTTTTACAGCGGCCGCACCATCACGCGGTTGCGCCCGGCGCCCTTGGCCAGGTACAGGGCGCGGTCGGCGGCGCCGATCAGGGCAGCGATGGCCAGCGGCTGCTGCGGGTGCTGCGTGGCGATGCCGATGCTGACCGTGATGTGCTTGACGTCATTGCCCGTCTTGGCATGCGGAATGCGCAGTTCGGCCGCCCGCTGGCGGATCGCCTCGGCCAAGCGCAGC
Organism: Janthinobacterium lyxosi; assembly: GCF_051380665.1. Classification (NCBI taxonomy): domain Bacteria; kingdom Pseudomonadati; phylum Pseudomonadota; class Betaproteobacteria; order Burkholderiales; family Oxalobacteraceae; genus Janthinobacterium; species Janthinobacterium lyxosi. Next base: position 247,094 of record NZ_JBNYXM010000003.1, on the reverse strand, counting down.
GCCTGCGCCGCGTCCGTGTCGGGCAGGATGGCGGCAAATTCCTCGCCGCCATAGCGCGCCAGCAGGTCGGTGGGGCGCTGCAGCATGGCGGCCAGTTCGGCTGCCACGCGGATCAGGCAGTCGTCGCCCTGCTGGTGGCCGTAATGGTCGTTGTAATCCTTGAAATGGTCAATGTCGATCATCAGCAGCGACAGGGGGCTGCTGGTGCGCATGGCGCGCCGCATTTCCTTCTCGATCGCCACGTCGAAGTGGCGGCGGTTGGCGATGCCCGTCAAGCCGTCGGAAAAGGTTTGCGACCGCAAGACCATGGTCTGTTCGCGCAGCAGCTTTTCGCGGCCCACGGCGATGGTGACATCATTGATCTGGATCAGGCAGTGGCGCGGCGAACCGGGTAGATTGATCGGCGTGACGGCGATAGCCTGCTGCATGCGTTCCTGGCCTTCAGCCATGCCAGCGGCCGCGCCGTGCGTGTACAGGGCAAACGGCGCCTTGTGCAGGGTTTGCGACAGCAGCGACTGGAAATTGTCGCGCAAGGCCTGGGTGATGGCCGAATCGATGCGCTTGTGCCGCAGTTCCGGATAGACGGCGAAGAAGTCCTGGCCCAGCACGGCGTCGGCCCGGCACGCCGAGTGGCGCGCCATCCAGTGGTTCCACAGCACGATGCGGTGCTGCTCGTCGAGCACGATGGCGCCCAGGTTGACGGCACCGAGTATGCTTTCGAGCAGGGCGAGTCGGTGTAAGGCATCCGGCATGATCGTCACGCCTGTCCCAGGACCTTGGCCAGATAGCGGCTGACCTGCTGTTTCAGGTCGTGCAAGGCGGACAGGTCGAGTACGAAGGCGACATAGCCGTGGATCTGGTGCTTGGACAGCACGAAGTCGATATGCAGCATCAGCACGACGGCCTCGTCATCGCGGCCGCCGAACGAGGAGAGGATTTCCGCGCTGGTGCCCACGTGGTACAGGGGCAGCGAACCATGCAGTTCGCTGTCGAACAGGTTGGCCAGCGTGCCCACGCAGGAATTGAGGATGATGTTGCCGATTTCGCTCATCGCCTCCTGTTCCATCTCCGTCAGTTCCTGCAGCGGCATGGCGTCGCCCACCATCAGGCGCACGATTTCCAGGCTCTTGTCTTCCGGGAACATCAGGATGGCTTCGGTGGCGAAGGCGCCATCGTAATGCTGGCTGACGCCGCAGATGCGTTCGCCATCCTTCTTGCTGCCCAGCAGGGCGGCCGCGTCGGCACGGTTCAGGAAGGTGATCGACGGCACCGACATGGTAACTTCTTCATTGACGATCTCGCTCATCGCGGCGGCAGCATGGCCCACTCCGATGTTGAATATCTCTACCAGGGCATCGTTTTCGAGTTCGGAGAGATTGATCATGCTCACAGTCCCAGTGATTCGATCAGCTGATGGATGCGGGTTTCCGTAATGGGTTTTTCCATGAAGCCGACTTTCATCTCGCTGGCACGGTTGCGGATGGCGTTTTGCACATTCGCCGTGACAAGAATGATGTGCGTTTGCGGACACAGCACGCGCAATTGTTCCGCTGCCGCCACGCCGCCCATGCCGGGCATGTTGACATCCAGTAATATCAGGACAGGGTTGACTGTCTTGACTTTTTCCAGGGCTTCTTCACCCGTCGCCGCCTCAATCACTTGCCAGTCGGCATGTTTGCTGAGGATGAACTGATGCGACATCAAACGTGAAACCCGGCTGTCATCGACAACAAGTACCTGTTTACTGTGATTCATTTGCTATTCCTGAAACGTCATATCGGTCAATCGTTCCATTTTCGCATATTTTAAAGGGCATAGAGAGTAATTGGGTGGGAAATTGCCCTAGGGCAAGGTTTTTCCACTTGCCTGTTGTATCCGGTCGCATCGTCGGTCATCATGGCCGGCTGGCCGGGCTGGCAATCCGTTAAAATAGCGCCATTCCCCACTTTAGCCTGAATGTCATGACCCAAGACGAATTGAAGCAAGCCGTAGCCCGCGCCGCCATTGATTACGTAGTCGATGGTGAAATCATCGGTGTCGGCACCGGTTCCACCGCCAACTTTTTCATCGATGAACTGGCCAAGATCAAGGACCGCATCAAAGGCACGGTCGCATCGTCCGAAGCGACGGCCGCGCGCCTGGCAGGCCATGGCATTGCCGTCTTCGACTTGAACGATGTCGAGTCGATCGCCGTCTATATCGACGGCGCCGATGAAATCACGGCCAGCGGCGCCATGATCAAGGGCGGCGGCGCGGCATTGACGCGTGAAAAGATCGTGGCTTCCGTAGCGAAACAGTTCGTCTGCATCGCCGATGGCTCCAAGCTGGTGGGCACTCTGGGCGCCTTCCCGCTGCCGGTGGAGGTGGTGCCGATGGCCCGCGCCGCCGTATCGCGCCAGCTGGCTGCGCTGGGCGGCACGCCCCGCTTGCGCCTGAAGGCTGGCAGCACGGAAGCGTTCATTACCGACAATGGTGGCGAAATCATCGACGTGCTGGGCTTGCAGATCGCCGATCCGGTGGCGCTGGAACAGCAGATCAACCAGATCGTCGGCGTCATCGCCGTCGGCCTGTTCGCCGTGCGCGGCGCGAATGTCTGCCTGCTGGGCATGCCGGAAGGCGTGCGGACGTTGGCATACTGATACGCAGCAGAAATCCGGGGTCAGACCCGCCGGGTCTGACCCCAGCCTTCCGTTTGCACCGCCCGGTACACGGCCACGGTGCGCAGCAAGCCACCGAGGAAGATGCCGCTGAAGCCACCGTAGGCGAGGCAGACGGGCACGCTGAAGCCGGTCGCATGGGCAGTCGCCGGGGCGATGGCCAGGGTCACGGCGACCGCATATTTCATGCAAAAAATGCTCATCATCAAGATCAATGGCACCCAGCTGCCGGGGCGCTGCACGCTGCCCCGCTCGGGAATGGCGACTATTTTGTGCGCATCGCTCAGCGTCCAGGCCAGCGCCGCACCGGCCAGGGCGCCGGCGGCCCAGGCGAATGGCGCGATGCCGGCCAAGCCGAAACTGCCGTACACGCCGCTCAGGGACAGGACCAGCATGACCAGGGGAATGGTGTACAGCTTGCGCAAGCTCACTTCACGCGCGCGGCTGGCCAGCACGCCGCGGTACACGAGGAAGCCCAGGATGGCCCAGACGTAGAGGGGAGTGTGGCTGAAGATTTGCTGCAACATGGTGTCCGCCCTGGAATGAAGTTGTCGATGGACGTACTGTGCCAGCGGGCGGCGTGGGCGGCGAGGTGCTTGCGACGAAACGGGAAAGGTCTGCCGTGAAACAGCGTCAGGCGGCGTGAAACGGGAAGGCGAAGGGGGAGGGCTACCCGTGGCGCGTCGGCCACGGGCATTCAAAGCGAAAAACTTATTCCGTTGGCGGAACGTAGCCCATGGCCGCATCGGCGCCATCGCCGAAGAAATGTTTTTCCATTTGCGTGGCCAGGTATTTGCGGGCGCGCGCGTCGGCCAGATTCAGGCGGTTTTCATTGACCAGCATGGTCTGGTGCTTGAGCCAGGCGGCCCACGCTTCTTTCGACACCGATTCGTAAATCTTCTTGCCCAGTTCGCCCGGGTACGGTGGGAAATCCAGTCCTTCGGCTTCCTTGTTGAGTTTGATGCAGTGGATCGTGCGGGCCATCTGTGCTCCTGAATCAGTGTAGAGATAAAGCGTGATTATAAGGCACTTTGCGCCTGCCCTCGCGGGGGCGTCGCGGCTTGGCTACACGCCGTTTGCCGCGCCCTTGCGCTGGATCAAATTTGATCTGTGCCGCCCTAGCTAGTAAGATGCCTTATCGCGCCAGCCGCTGGCTGCGCCTCGTCCAAGTAAGTAGTAGCAATTAACCAATATGGAATTCCCTATGACCTCAGTGAAAGTCAATGGCATCGACGTCAGCAATGAAGGCAGCTTCGTGCTGTTTGGCGGCATCAACGTACTCGAATCGCGCGATCTCGCCATGCGCGCCTGCGAAGAATATGTGCGCGTGACGCAAAAACTGGGCATTCCCTATGTGTTCAAGGCCAGTTTCGACAAGGCCAACCGTTCATCCATCCATTCCTACCGTGGCCCGGGCCTGGAAGAAGGCATGCGCATCTTCCAGGACGTGAAGGCGGCGTTTGGCGTGCCCGTGATTACCGACGTGCATGAGCCATGGCAGGCGCAGCAGGTGGCCGAAGTGGTCGACGTGCTGCAACTGCCCGCGTTCCTGGCGCGCCAGACGGACCTCGTCGTGGCCCTGGCGAAAACGGGTAAAGTCATCAACATCAAGAAGCCGCAATTTTTGAGCCCTGGCCAGATGGCCAATATCGTCGAGAAATTCAAGGAAGCGGGCAACGACCAATTGATCCTGTGCGACCGCGGCACCTGCCTCGGCTACGACAACCTGGTGGTCGACATGCTGGGCTTTGGCGTCATGAAGAAGACTTGCGACGACCTGCCCATCATTTTCGACGTCACGCACGCCCTGCAGCAGCGCGACCCCGGCGGCGCCGCTTCGGGCGGCCGCCGCCAGCAAGTGGCGGACCTGGCCCGCGCCGGCCTGGCCGTCGGCATCGCCGGCCTGTTCCTGGAAGCCCATCCTGACCCTGACAACGCCCGCTGCGATGGCCCCAGCGCCCTGCCGCTGGACCAGCTGGAACCGTTCCTGGCGCAATTGAAGGCGCTCGATGACCTGGTCAAATCGTTTGCACCGCTGAATATCAAATAATGCTATTTAAGTAATGAAAAATCCCGGCATGCCGGGATTTTTTCATTTTTACAGTGTCTTGATGAGCACCTGGGATTTGCGTTGCCAGTTATACATATGCTGGCGGTCCTTCGGCAAATCGTCGACGGTGGCCGGCACGAAGCCCCGTTTCTTGAACCAGTGCGAGGTGCGCGTGGTCAGCACGAACAGTTTGTTCAGGCCGGCGGCGCGCGCGCGGTTTTCCATGTGTTTCAAGATGCGCTCGCCATCTCCCTGGGCTTGTACTTCCGGGTTGACGGTCAAGCATGCCATTTCCGCCATTTTTTGCGCGGGGAAGGGGTACAGGGCGGCGCAGCCGAAGATCACGCCATCATGCTCGATGACGGAGAAATAATCGATTTCGCGCTCGATCAGCTCGCGGCCCCGCTTGACGAGGGTGCCGTCCGCTTCCAGCGGTTCGATCAGCTTGATGATGCCGCCCACGTCTTCGATGGTGGCCTGGCGCAGGCTTTCCAGGTTTTCGTGGCTGATCATGGTGCCCACGCCATCATGGGTAAACAATTCCAGCAGGGCCGAACCGTCCATCGAGAAGGGCACGATGTGCGAGCGCTCGACGCCGTTGTGGCATGCCTTGACGCAATGTTTCAGGTAGAACGCCGTGGCGTCCGGCAAGAAACCGGCCATCAGCACGGCTTCGGCCTGGTGCGACGACAGTTCGCGGATTTCCACGCCCGTGGCGTCTTCCATCATCGGCGTTTCGGTAATAAAAATCAGTTTGTCCGCATGCAGGGCGATGGCGGCGCTGCAGGCCACGTCTTCCATGGTCAGGTTGAATGCTTCGCCCGTGGGCGAGAAGCCCAGCGGCGAGAGCAGCACCAGGCCGTCCGAACCGAGGATGGAGTGGATGGTTTCGGCGTCGACCTTGCGCGTGATGCCCGTCAGTTCCAGGTCCACGCCATCGATCACGCCCAGCGGGCGGGCCGTGATGAAGTTGCCGGAAATGATACGGATAGCCGCATGCGACATGGGCGTGTTCGGCAAGCCCTGGCTGAACGCGGCTTCGATATCGAGGCGCAACTCGCCGGCCGCTTCTTTCGCGCATTCCAGCGCTGCGATGTCCGTGATGCGCACGCCGTTGTGGAAGCGGCCTTCGACGTTACGCAAGGCCAGTTGTTCCGCTACCTGCGGCCGTGAGCCGTAGACAACGGTGACATTGATGTCCAGTGCATGCAGCAGGGACAAATCATGGGCCAGTACCTGCAGCGCCCCGGCGCTGACGAGTTCACCGGGGAAGGCGACCACGAAGGTCTTGCCGCGAAAGGCGTGGATGTAGGGCGCGACTGAGCGCAGCCATTGGACGAATTGGGTAGGGTTTTCCATTAAGCGCATTATAATTCGCTGCGCGATGTGCGCGCTTAAAATACCTGTAAAAAACAATGTCTTCAGCCAGCAATAAGTCTTCCCCTCCTTCCACCGTTGCAAATGTGCCCGCCAGCGGCGATGTTTTCACGCCTGCCGCCACGCCTGCGCAGGGCCGCCAGCGCCCGCCCGTGAGTCAGCAAAGGCAGCAGCAGCGCACGGAACAACAGAAACAGCAACAGCAGCAGCGCGCGGGTGAGGGCAAGGCCCAGGCCGCGCGCCCGCCGCGCGAGGGGCAGGAAAACCGCGAAAGCCGCGATGCCGCCCGCGCCGCGCGCGAGGCGGAAAAAACCTTCCGTAACCCGCTGCCACCGATCACCTATCCGGAAGACTTGCCCGTCTCGGGCCGGCGTGCGGAAATCGCCAAGGCGCTCACGGAAAACCAGGTCATCATCGTTTCGGGCGAGACGGGTTCCGGCAAGACGACCCAATTGCCGAAGATTTGCCTGGAACTGGGACGGGGCCAGAAGGGCATGATCGGCCACACGCAGCCGCGCCGTATCGCCGCTTCCTCGACAGCCAAGCGCATCGCGCAGGAACTCGGTACGCCGCTGGGTGAAACGGTGGGTTTCAAGGTGCGCTTTACCGACACCCTGAGCCGTGGCGCGTCCGTCAAGCTGATGACGGATGGTATCTTGCTGGCCGAGACGCAGACCGACCCCTTGTTGAAAAATTACGACACCATCATCATCGATGAGGCGCATGAACGCAGCCTGAACATCGATTTCCTGCTCGGTTATCTGAAACAGCTGCTGCCGCGCCGGCCCGATTTAAAAATCATCATCACCTCGGCCACCATCGATGCGGAACGCTTTTCGCGCCATTTCGGCACGCCGGAAAAACCCGCGCCCGTGATCGAAGTGTCGGGCCGTCTGTACCAGGTGGAAGTGCGCTACCGTCCCGTGGAACGCGAACAGGTGGCCATGCCGGGTTCGGGCGCGAATGCCGGTTCGGGAACAGACCGGCCGGGGCAGAGGACCGCTGCCGCGCGCGAAAAGCGCGACTTGATGGATGCCGTCGTCGATGGCGTGGAAGAGCTGTGCCGCATCGGCTCGGGCGACGTGCTGGTGTTCTTGCCGGGCGAGCGCGAAATCCGCGACTGCGCTGAAGCGCTGCGCAAGCACCATCCGCCGCACGTGGAGATTTTGCCCCTGTTCGCCCGTTTGTCGGCCGAAGAGCAGGAGCGCGTGTTTAAAACCAGCAATGCGCGCCGCATCGTGCTGGCCACCAACGTGGCGGAAACCTCGCTGACCGTGCCCGGCATCCGCTACGTGGTCGATGCGGGCCTGGCGCGGGTCAAGCGCTACAGCTACCGCAACAAGGTCGAACAGCTGCAGGTCGAGCCGATCGCCCAGTCGGCCGCCAACCAGCGCGCCGGCCGTTGCGGCCGCGTGGCCGATGGCGTCTGCATCCGTTTGTACGAAGAGCAGGATTATTTGCTGCGGCCAAAGTTCACGGAGCCGGAAATCCTGCGCTCCTCGCTGGCCGCCGTCATCCTGCGCATGAAATCCTTGCATCTGACGGACGTGGAAACCTTCCCCTTCATCGAGCCGCCGCTGGCGCGCGCGGTGGCCGACGGCTACCAGCTGCTGCAGGAACTGGGCGCCGTCGACGAGGTCAACCAGCTCACGCCGCTGGGCAACAAGCTGGCCAAGCTGCCGCTGGACCCGCGCGTGGGCCGCATGATTTTGGCCGCCCTGGATAACGCCTGCCTGACGGAAGTGCTGATCGTCGCTTCGGCCCTGTCCGTGCAAGACCCGCGCGACCGCCCGATGGAACACCAGCAGGCGGCCGACGAGGCGCACAAGAAATTCGCCGATGAAAAGTCGGAATTCCTCAGTTACCTGAAAATCTGGCGCTGGTTCGAATCGGCCATCGAGCACAAGAAAACCAACCGCCAGTTGCAGGATAATTGCCGCACGAATTTCCTGTCGCAGATGCGCTTGCGCGAATGGCGCGACGTGCATTCGCAGCTGCTGACCATCGTCAAGGAACAGGGCTGGCGATTGAACGAAGCGCCGGCTACCTATGACAACCTGCACATGGCCTTGCTGACCGGTTTGCTGGGCAATATCGGCTTCAAGGGCGAGGACGAGCCGGGCGCAGGCTACCTGGGGGCACGCGGCATCAAGTTCCACATCTGGCCAGGTTCCTCGCTGCTGAAAAAGCCGGGCAAGTGGATCATGGCGGCCGAACTGGTCGACACCACGCGTTTGTATGCGCGCTGCGTGGCGCAGATCCAGCCAGAATGGCTGGAAAAAGTCGGCGAGCATTTGCTGAAGAAATCGTGGGGTGAGCCGCGCTGGGAAAAACGCTCTGCGCAGGTGACGGCGTCGGAACGCGCGACTTTATATGGTCTGGTGGTGTACAGCCAGCGCCGGATCAACTACGGCAATTTCAACTTGCCGGAAGCGCGCGAAATCTTCATCCGCGACGCGCTGGTCGGCGGCGACTTCGACACGCGCGCGCCGTTCTTTGCGCACAACCACAAGCTGATCAAGGACATCGAAAATCTCGAACACAAATCGCGCCGCCTGGATGTGCTGGTCGACGATGAATTGATCGCCGCCTTCTACGACAAGCTGCTGCCGGCGGACGTGTGCAATGGCGCCGGTTTCGAGAAATGGCACAAGGACGCCACGCGCGAGAATCCGAAGCTGCTGTATTTGAACCGCGAAGAGCTGATGCGTCACGAGGCGGCCGGCGTGACGACGGATTTGTTCCCGAAAACCATGTCCGTGACGGGCCTGGAAATGGGCCTGACATACCACTTCGAGCCGGGCAGCGTGCGCGATGGCGTGACCTTGAGCGTGCCGCTGTATGCGCTGAACCAGTTGCCGCGCGAGCGCTGCGAATGGCTGGTGCCGGGCATGCTGAAGGAAAAAGTGCATCTGCTGCTGAAATCCCTGCCGCAAAAGCTGCGCCGCCACTGCGTTCCGCTGCCCGATTACGCGGCGAAATTCTGCGAGCGCGTGCATGAGGCGGGCGTGTTTGGCCGCGGCGATCTGATCGATGCCATCATCGCAGACATCCGCACGCGGATCACCATCAATGTGCTGACGACGGACTTCAAGCCGGAAACCCTGCCTGCCCATCACTTCATGAATTTCAAGGTGATCGACGAACATGGCCGCCAGCTGGACATGGGCCGCAACCTGGCCACCCTGCAGGCGGAATTTGGCGGCCAGGCGCGCCAGAGTTTTCAAAAATTGGCCGAAGTGTCGGGCGTCTCCGGCACGGGTACGCCTGCTGCCCGCGTGGCGGGCGCGCAAGTGGCGTCGCGGCTGCAGGCGCAAGCCCAGGGCGCCGCCGCCAACGCGGCAACGGGCAAGGGCGGCGCGCCGGCCAAGGGAGCGGCTGCCGCTGCGGCGCCAGCGTCCCCGAATGCCACCGTCTCGCAGCACATGGGTTTGACGGGCTGGACCTTCGGCGAATTGCCGGAGTTGCTGGAAATCGTGCAGGGCAAGCTGACCCTGATCGGCTTCCCCGCCCTGGTCGACAAGGGCACGCATTGCGACCTGGAAGTGTTTGACGACCCGACCGTAGCCGCCCGCACGCACAAGATCGGTTTGCGCCGCCTGTTCGCGCTGCAAATGAAAGAACAGATCAAGTACGTCGAGAAAAACATCCCTGGTTTACAGCAGATGGGCATGCAATTCATGGCCCTCGGTTCGCAGGAAGAGTTGCGCGAACAAATCATCAACAAGGCGCTCGACATCGCCTGCCTGCAAGAGCCGCTGCCGCTGGACGCCGCCTCGTTTGCCAGGCGCCAGGCGGAGGGCAAGTCGCGCCTCGTTTTGCTGGTGAATGAAATCGCCCGTTTGCTGTCGCAAGTGCTGACGGAATTCCACGGCTTGCCCAAGCGCCTGCAGAATATTCCCGCAGCAGCGGCGGCCGATATCCAGTCGCAACTGCAGGGACTCGTGCATAAACGCTTTCTGACGGAAAACGAGTACACGCAGCTGGCGCACTTCCCCCGTTATTTGAAGGCGATCAATGTGCGCCTGGAAAAGCTGCGCGCCGACCCCGCGCGCGACACCAAGTTGATGGCCGAATGGCAATCGGCGGCCGCACCATACTTGCGTCAGGCCAAGGACCGCCAGGCGGGCAAGAATACGGACCCGAAACTGGTGGAGTTCCGCTGGATGCTGGAAGAGCTGCGCGTGTCCCTGTTTGCGCAGGAATTGCGCACGCCGATGCCTGTTTCTGCCAAAAGGTTACAGAAAGTATGGGAGTCGATGCAGCGCTAGGATGTCCTGTTCATCTCGTCTCATCTTCATCACCGCGCGAGGAGCGCCAGCCGAGGTTGCCCACATCGCCCTGGCTGCTGCCCGTGCCGGCGCGGCTGCCGCTCATGGAGGTGCCGGACATGCTGCCGTCGCTGCCTGATTGCAGACTGGCGCCACCGCGCAGCTCGCTTTCCGACTGCATGCGGCCGCCCGCCATGGCGCCGCTGCCATAGCGCGTGCCGCTGCCATAGAACGCTTCCATCTGCTGGTTCCACGCATCGCTGCCCATGTCGGGCCAGTTGTTCTTGTCGAAGCCGGGTGCGTCTTTCAGCTGCTTTTTTTCCACGTTGAGCAGGAAGCGCTTGTTGACGGGGTCCAGGGTCAGGTGTTCCCAAGGGACGGCAAACAGCTTGTCGCCCATGCCCAGGATGCCGCCGAAGGACAGCACGGCATAGGCGATCTGGCCGGTGCGCATGTCGAGCATGATTTCCTTGATGTCGCCCAGTTCTTCGTCGCTGTGATTGTAGACATCGTCGCCGAGCAGGGTGTCGGCCCCCATCAGGGCCGGCCCCGGGCCGTCGTGGTTGCGGTATATGCCCAGGATGTCGCGGTCCAGATAGCTCATGGTGTTCTCTCCTCGTGAAGTGCTGATCGAGTCCCCAGATTACGCATGCGCACAAGGTCGCGTTTGATCTGCCTCAATGGTGTCTGCGGCACTTTTATCGGTGTGCAAACGTACGGTGTTGTCCGCCAATTGCGGTACTCTATGCGTTCTACGGAGGAGGCCGCACATGCTGACGATGCAACGATGCAGTGGGATGAACTTGCGCTACGCTCCACAACGACACGCGCGCCGCTTGCCATGGTGAAGCCCGCCACCAAATGGCTGCGCGGGCTATTGCGCGCCGGCAAGGCGCAGCAGCGCACGGCGAGCAGGCTGGCCAAGGTGCTGTTCGGGCCCGTGCCAGCCAAGCCCAAGCCTCGCAAGGTCGTGAGCAAGGTCGTGAGCAAAACCGGCGCCAAGGCAGTGGCGAAAACCGTCGCCAAGCCGCGCGCCAGGCCCGCCAGCGACGCCGTGCCCTCGCTGGCGCCCTTCGCCACGCCCCTGTCGCCCCCGCGCGTGCGCAAGCGAACGGCGCCTCCGCCGGGCAAGTGGCTGGCGGCCCACTATGCGCCGTTGCCTGAACTGGGGCAGTTGCCGGGCCGGCGCCTGCCGTATTTCCTGTACCTGCCCGAAAAAGCGCCGAGCGCCGCCATGCGCAGCCGGGGCCGGCCGCTGCTGGTGATGCTGCACGGCTGCGAGCAGAGCGCCACGCAGTTTGCCGAAGGCACGCGCATGAACCGCCTGGCCGAGCGCAAGGGCTATGCCGTGCTGTATCCGCAGCAATCGTTGCGTTCGCATGCGCGCCGCTGCTGGAAGTGGTACGACAAACTGACGCAGGAGGGCGGCGGCGACGTGCGCCTGATCGTGGGCGCCGTCGAGCAGGTGGCGGCCCGCTACGCGATCGACCGCGCACGCATCTATATCTGCGGCATTTCCGCCGGTGCCGGCATGGCGCATATCGTGGCCTTGAACCATCCGCATTTGTTTGCCGCGCTGGGTCTGCATTCCGGGCCCGTGTTTGGCGCCGGGCATAACCTGATCGGCGCGCTGCAGGTGATGCAGCATGGCGCTGCCGCCCGCACCGACGCGGCCATCGATGAAGTGCTGGCGCGCCAGCCTGCGTTTCCCCGTCTGCCCACCATGCTGCTGCAAGGGCAGGCCGACAAAGTGGTGCGGCCCATTAACCAGACGCAGCTGGTGCGCCAGAGCGTGCGCGTCAACCGCCTGCCAGCCGATACGCTGGTGACGGCGCAGCGCTTGCCTGGCGGTGCGGCGGGCGGACGCAATCCGGCGCATGCGTATGCGCTGCACGACTATCAGGTAGGCAAGGTGGTGCTGCTGCGCGTGGCGCAGGTCGAGCACCTCGAACACGCCTGGAGCGGCGGCGATGCCAGCCTGCCGTTCAACGACAAGGCCAAACCCGACGCCAGCAAGATGCTGCTCGATTTCTTCGCCAGCCACCGCCGCCGATAGGCTGCCGTGCCGCGCGCCGCAACGGCGCGGCAGGCACTGGTACGCACCGTTCCTCTCTTTTCCGCAGCGCTGGCCGTGCCGCCGCACGGCCGCGCCAGCGCGCCTGTCGCACCTTTTTCAGCTCCGTCACCGAATGCCGTCCTGCCCTCGATTTCTCATTAGTGGTATTGCTTCGGTATGTAAAAATCACAAAAAAAGGCGCTAAAAATACTAATTGGTATACAATTGGTACACGTTTTCAGTGTGAGACGTGTCCGCCGTCCCATGCCCCGACGGTAGACATGCCCTGACGGCAGCCACCCACGTTACGGAACGCGCCATGTCCATCAAGTCCAGGCAGTTGTTGTGGTTTTTTGCGTTTTTCCTCGTTTTTGAACTGAATATCTATCTGTCGAATGACATGATCATGCCGGCGATGCTGGGCATCGTCGACGAGTTCCAGGCGGAGAAAAAGTTCGTCCCCCTGTCCCTCAGCCTGTATCTGCTGGGCGGCAGCTCGCTGCAGATTTTCCTGGGCCCGCTGGCCGACACTATCGGCAAGCGCAAGCTGGTGCTGACCGGCAATACCTTGTTCCTGCTGGCCACGCTGGCGGTGCCGTTTGCTACGTCCATCGAGCAATTTCTCGCCCTGCGTTTCATCCAGGGCATGGGCTGCTGCTTCATCTTCGTCGGCTATGCCATGATCCATGAACTATTCGACGACATGGCGGCCGTCAAGCTGAGCAGCATTTTGTCGAGCACCACCATCCTCGCGCCCCTGGCCGGCCCCATCCTCGGCAGCGCCATCATCAGCCGGCTGGACTGGCGCTACGTGTTTTTCCTTTCCGGCCTGCTGGCGCTGCTGTCCTTGCTGGGCCTGTTCAAGACCATGCCGCGCGTGGCGCTGACACAGCCGCGCCTGGATGGCCGCGCCATCGTGCACAGCTATGTCGCCATTTTCAGCAACGGGCGCTTCATGTTCGGCATGTTCACGGCCGGGCTGGCCACCGTGCCCCTGACGGCCTGGATCGGCTTTTCGCCCATCTTCGTGCTGCAGGAGATGGGCGCCTCCTACGCTACCTATATCGCGCTGCAATGCGTGATTTTGTCGGGCTTTGTGCTCAGCAGCATCGCCATCCAGCGCCTGCGGCAGGATTTCCCGCTCGTGCATCTGCTGCGCCTGGGCGGGCTGATCGCGGCCGCCGGCATGTTGGGCGCCGGCGCGGGCCGCCATCACGTCGATGTATTTGCCGCTTGCATGTTTGTCTATTCCATCGGCTTCGGCCTGTTCAACGGCGCCCTGATCCGCAGCGCGCTCACGGCCAGCAAGGAATCGATGACACTGACGACGGCCGCCATGAGCTTGCTGTACTGCATTTATCTGTCTGCCTGGCTGCAGCTGTACAACGTGCTGTGCCAGCGCTTCGGCTATGCGCTGGAAACGTATGCGCTGCTGAATATCCCCGTCATCGTGGTCATCGCCGCCTGCCTGCTGCTGTTTACGCGGGGCATGGCGGGGCGCCGGGAAAGCGAGGTGCTGCTGGCCCGGCACTGATGGCGCAACGATGCGCATGTTCTCGACCTTGATTTACCTCCTGCGACGTTTACTGACACTCTCCTGCGGAAGATGGTGCGCCCATGAAAATAGATGACCTGGCCTCGAAACACGATCAAGCAAAGATTTTCAACCTGGAGTACGAATTTCGCATCCACCGGCTGAAACTCGATTACATCACCCTGGCCGATGACCGACCGGCCGGCAGCGATCTGGAACAACTGGCCGTGGAGCACCAGGCGGGCATCGCCGCCCTGCGCAGCTTCGTCGCCGCCAATTTTACGCATTTCAATGCCGCAAGCTGTTCCTCGCTCAGCTGCATCCCCACGCGGGCGCTGGGCGATGACGAGCGCTATCTGCACCGCATCTGGATGGGCGGGCCGTTGCCGGCCATCGCCTGTGAAGCGATCGGGCAGTGGGGCGCGGCGTTGGAAGAGGTGCGGCACAACGGCGGCGCGCCGTATGTCTCCATCCTGTGGGCTTGGGATGCGCAGCAATTGCGCCATGATGCGCGTTTCAGCCCCACGGGCGGCGCCGGGCGCTATACGATAGGCCGTTACGCCATCGACGGCACGACCCTGCATATCAACTCGCTGCGCGCGCTGGCGCTGGACTTTGCGCCGGCCCGCTTCGACATACTCGATACCCTGCATACGCAGCGCTACTTCGCCACCCTGTCCGATTATTTCCGCATCCTCATCATGTGCGAATACGGCGGCATATATATGGATGTCGATACGATCCCGCACAATCCGGCGACGATTTTCCTGATGAAGCCGGAAGTGCCCGATTATTTCCAGCGCAGGGAATGCGAGGGCGAAGCGCGCCAGCATGTCAGCTGGATGAATCTGTTTCTCGATGAAACGGGCATGCTGATCGCCAAGAAGAACGATGCCGCGCTGCGGGTGATCCAGCGCAATGTGAACCTCGCCTATGCGGGCATCGATGGGGAGATTCCCCATTCTTGTCCGCAATTCGAGGCGCAGCTGTTCGGCCAGTTCTATGCCGAATGGAAGAAAAACCTGGGCGTGACCCTGCTCAGTCATGCCGAGTTCTACCAGCGCTATTGCGTGCTGTATGACAGCGCGCACGAAGCGGTGGCGGGCGGCATCCGCGGTATGCGTTTGCTGGACGATATCATTACCGACATACACATCCCGCTCAGCGACGAGGAACGGCGCGCGTATGCGCGCTGCGTCGCCAGGCTCGATGAAATCGACTGGCAACTCGACGATCCTTTGCACCTGGTCAACATCGTCGATGTATTCGACATCGAGGAAGTACCGCGCATGGCGTATGCGGCCCAGCTGCGGGCGGAAATCGATCACTTCCACTATTACTCGGTGCTGTCGGACGACCCGCAGCTGGACCGCGTGAATGCCGTCTTTTGCCGCTACCTGCTGGCCCACCGTTCGCAGCATATTGCCGCCGGCAATTTCTGGCGCCCCACCGTGGGCCGCCACGGCAGCCGCATGCCGGCCATCGGCGATGCCGCCCCGTCCGGCGACGAGGTGCAGGCGGGCTTGCTGTCGCATGCGCCGCTCAAGCTGGTGGCGGGCGAACTGCTGGGCGACGAGACGAAGAACCGCATGGCGAAACTGCTGTTTGCCACCAGCTACCTCGAATACTGCTCATTCGGCAATAAACTCAATCTGCAGTTCGTCGAATTGCAGCGGCGGCAGAATATCGATCCCTACCTGGCGCATATCCACGGCCTGCATGACGAGGACGGGCGCTTCATCGGCTTTTTCACGGCCGCGACGATGGCCGAGTTCCAGGTTTGCGGCGCCGTGTCATATTACCGCGATGACATGAAGGCGCTCGACGATGCGTATGACGCATTCGTGCTCGCGCATGCGCGCGCCGACGACTGTTTTGTCAGCAGCCTGGCCATCGATGAGAAATACCGGGGGCAGGGCCTGTTCCGGCAAATGTTCCATGAAATCCGCGACCTGGCCAGCCGCAAGGGCTGTGCGCGCATCACCTTGACGGTGTGGGAAAAGAGCGAAGCCTTGCAAGTGTATCTGCACAAGGGTTTTCGCAGCGTGGGCACGTTCGACTATGCCTACAGCCTGTTCTATGACCGGCTGCACTTCCTGGTGCATGAAGGAAACTGAGGAGGGAAATTGAGGGCAGCGGGGGCGGCTGGCAGCCGCCCCGTGATGAGGCTTACAGGGCCAGGAAGGCCAGGCCCGCCACGGCCGTTGGCAGCAGGGCGCCGGCCAGCAGGCCGACCGCGCCGATCGATTCATCCTTGAAGCCGCGGCGCAGCAGGGCCACGCCGGCCGGATTCGGCGCGTTGGCGATGACGGTCAGGCCGCCGCCAGCCACGGCGCCGGCCATCAGCATGTATTTCGCTTCGTCCGTCATGCCGACGATCAGCGAACCCAGGTAAGTGAGGGCGGCATTGTCGGTAATCGCCGTCAAACCCAGGGCGCCGAAGAACAGGGCCAGCGGTTTCAGGCTCGAGACGATGGGCTGCAGCCACCATTGCTGCATGCCGCCCAGTACCACCAGGCCGCCGAGGAAGAAGCCGACCAATAAACCTTCCTTCAGGATCAGCGGGCTTTGATAGCGCTCATACGCCTGCACGAAGCCGAGGAAGAACAGGAACAGGCCGATGAACAGCACAGGATGGTGCGCCAGGATGACCACGCCGGCCAGCACGACCATGTGCACCAGGCTGACGGCCAGCGGCACTTTTGGCGCTTCCACCTCGCCGGCCTTCGGTTTGATGTCGGACGTGTTGCTGTGCAGATATTTGCGCAGCAATATGCTCACGCCCGTGGCATTGACCAGCACGGCGATGGAGGCTTTCCAGCCGAAATGGGTGGCCATGAAGGCGCTGTCCCAGTTCCACGTGGTGGCCACCATCAGCACGGGCGGCGCCGCGTACGAGGTGAGGGTGCCGCCGATGGAAACGTTAACGAAGAGCACGCCCAGCGCGCCGTATTTCAGCCATTCAGGGATGCCGGGGCGGAAAATTTGCGGCGCCAGCATCAGCGCGGCCAAGGTCATGGCGGCCGGTTCCGTGATCAAGGAGCCCGTCAGGGGCACGAGCGCCAGGCCCAGCCAGACGAGGGCCAGTTCCGTGCGCAAAGGCATCACGCGCGCCACGCTTTTCAGCAGGCGCTGCATGGCGTCGAGCACGGGGCGTGAGGCGGCCACGACCATGACGACAAAGACGAACAGCGGTTCCGTGTATTGGCGCGACTCGGCATACTCGATGGCCGCATCGCCGCCCGAGACAAAAGCCATGATGATGATCAAAATGAAGGCCCAGAAGCCGAACACGACTTCCACTTCGCCCAGCAAGTGCAGCAAGCCTGCATGGCGGGGATGGCGCCGCGACAATGTTTCAAACGACTTGGCGGCGAAGGTGTGGATGAGCGCAAGGCCGAAGACGACGGCGCTGATGATTTGGATGGCGGTCAAATGCGTTTCCTTATGGACGGAGGAAGCCGACTGGTACTTTGCCAGGCGGTAAGGAGAGTGCTTATGGTACAGCAATCGATGCCAAAAACGGGGTTTTTCGCACATGGCGGAGCGGCCTCCGGGAAGGCCTTGCGCAGATAATAAGCAGATAAGCCTTGCCAAAAAGAGGACTGGATAGTACTGTATATGCATGCAGTATTTATCTTCATGTTCAATTATGCAACATTCCCAATTGATGGTCGCGCCGGAAGCCTTGCACCCGTCTTTATGGCGCGCATCGCAACTGGGACAGGGCGCCACGCGCTGCCTGGACACGGGTTTTGCCGCCCTGTCCGCGCAACTGCCCGGCGGCGGCTGGCCCAGCGGCAGCCTCATTGATCTGCTGGTGCAGCAGCCGGGTAGCGGCGAATTGCGTTTGCTGGCGCCCGCGCTGGCGCAGCTGCCGGGCTTGCCCATCGTGCTGCTGCAGCCGCCCCATCCGCCGCAGGCGCTGGCCCTGGCTGCGCAGGGCCTGGCGCCCTCGCAACTGCTGTGGCTCAAAAGCGCCGGCAGCAAGGATGCCTTGTGGGCAGCGGAAAACATCTTGCGCAGCGGCAGTTGCGGCGCCTTGCTGTTCTGGCAGTCGCACGTGCGCGCCGAAAGCCTGCGCCGGCTGCACCTGGCCGCGCAAGGCGGCAATACCCTGTTCTGCATGCTGCGCCCGCTGCACGGCGCGCAGGATGCGTCGCCGGCGCCGCTGCGCCTGTCCGTGCGCCCGGCCGCCGGCGGCATCGAGATCGGCTTCATCAAGCGCCGGGGACCGCAGCGCGACGCGCCCCTGTTCCTGCCCCTGCAACCTCCTTCTTTACTGCTGCGCCATGCGACTCTGGATCGGCCTGTGCCTGCCCCGGCTCCCGCTCGAAGTGTTTTGCCCGCGCTGGTCGGCTGACCACCTGGGCGTGGTGCTGGAGCAGGAGCAAGTGATGGCCCTGTCGCCGCTGGCGCGGGCGGCCGGCATTCGGCCGGGCATGCGCCGCGCGGGCGCGCTGATGCTGGCGCCGCAGGCGCACCTGCACGAACGCTCGCCCGAGCTGGAAGCGCAGGCCCTGCAAGCGGTGGCGCTGGCGCTGCTGCAGTACTCGCCGCTGGTGGCGCAGGGCGAGGAAGCGACCCTGCTGGTCGATGCGGGCGCCAGCCTGCGCCTGTTCGGCGGCGTGCGCGCCCTGTGCCGGCAGATTGCGGCCAGTTTGCGCGCGCTGGGCTATACGGCCCAGCTATCGTGCGCGCCCACGGCGCGCGGCGCCTGGTTGCTGGCGCGCGCCGGTACGCGCCGGGCCCGCGTGCTGGGCATGAATAGCCTCATCCGCCGCCTCGACCGCCTGCCGTGCGCCTTGCTGCCGCCCGCGCGCCCCTATCTGGACTGGTTCGACGGCATCGGCTGCCGCACTCTGGGGCAGCTGCGCCAGTTGCCCTGGCCCGGCTTGCAGCGCCGTTGCGGCGGCGCCTTGCTGGACATGCTCGACGACGCGCATGGCCACAGCACGGAACTGTTCGTCTGGGTGGAAGCGCCGCCCACGTTCCGTGCCAGCCTGGAATTGTTCGACCGCGTGGAGCATGCGGACGCCTTACTGTTCGGCGCGCGCCGCCTGCTGCAGCAGATGACAGGCTGGCTGTGCGCGCGGCAATTTGCCGTCGAGCGCATACAGCTGCTGCTGGCGCATGAGCGGGGCAGGGTGGCGCGCCCGCCCACCGTCATCGACCTGGCGCTGGGCGAGGCCGTCTGGCGCGACGAGCATTTATTGCGTTTGCTCAAGGAGCGCCTGGCGCAACTGGTGCTGGACGCACCGGTGATCGGCCTGACCCTGGAAGCGCTGCAGGTGCAAGACATGGCGCCGCCCAGCGAGAGCCTGTTTCCCGAGCCGGGCGGCACGCCGCAGGAACGCCAGCGCCTGATGGAATTGCTGGTGGCGCGCCTGGGTGCCGAGAATGTCTTACAGGCATCGCCGCGCGCCGATTACCGTCCCGAGGCCGCCAACCAGTGGCTGCCGCTGGCAACGAAGCCCGGTGGCAAGAAGGTGGCGCCGGACTTGCCGCCCGGTTTGCCCGGCATGCCCCGCCCCGGTTGGCTGCTGGCCCAGCCCATCGCCCTCTTGATGCGCGAGCACCGGCCCTTCTATGGCTCGCCCCTGAAGATGGTGTCTGTCGCCGAGCGCATTGAGGCGGGCTGGTGGGGCCAGTCGCAGGCGCGCGATTATTTCATCGCGGAAGGACGCGACCACGCCCATTACTGGGTCTACCGCGAACGCATCGCCGGCAGCGGAGAAGATGCCGCGCCGCGCTGGTTCCTGCATGGTTTGTTTGGCTGAGTGGCGGCCAGAGCGCTTCAAACGGCGCGCAACGCACATTGCCATGCTTGGCTATACTTGCTTTCTTGCGCCGCGTCAACCACTTCAATAAGGATTTCCATGTCCCGACTTTCCGACTTCCCCATCACCGAGAAATGGCCTGCCCGGCATCCCGAGCGCCTGCAGCTGTACTCGCTGTCCACGCCGAACGGCGTCAAGGTCTCCATCCTGCTGGAAGAGCTGGGTCTGGCGTACGAGCCGCACCTGGTCAGCTTCGAGCAGAACGAGCAACTGTCGCCCGCATTCCTGTCCCTCAATCCAAACAACAAGATTCCCGCCATCCTCGATCCGAACGGTCCCGACGGCCAGCCGCTGGCCCTGTTCGAGTCGGGCGCCATCCTGCTGTACCTGGCCGAGAAAACGGGCAAGTTCATCCCCCAGAATGCGGGCCTGCGCTATGAAACGATACAGTGGCTGATGTTACAGATGGGCGGTATCGGACCCATGTTTGGCCAGGTGGGCTTTTTCCACAAATTCGCCGGCAAGGACTACGAAGACAAGCGTCCGCTGGAACGTTATATCGGCGAGGCCAAGCGTTTATTGGGCGTGCTCGAGCAGCGCCTGCAGGGCCGCGACTGGATCATGGGCGGGCAATACACGATTGCCGACATCGCCATCTTCCCGTGGGTGCGCTGCCTGGTGGGGTTTTATGGCGCTGGCGATCTCGTCGGCTTCGACAATTTCCCGAATGTGCAGCGCGCGCTGGACGCGTTTCTGGCCCGCCCTGCCGTCATGAAAGGCATCGACATACCGAAGCGTGCTTAAAACAGCTGGCGGCCGGGCGGCGCTACAATGCGCCATCGGCCGCGCTGCGCGGCAGCTTTGATCTGAGACAATGAAATCCACCCGGCAAGACTTTCCCGGCGCGCATGGCCATGTGCTGGCGGCGCGCCTCGATGCGCCCGACGGCGCCATCCGCGCGTACGCGCTGTTCGCCCACTGTTTTACCTGCGGCAAGGATGTGCTGGCCGCGCGGCGCATCGCGCAAGGCTTGACGGAACACGGCATCGCCGTGCTGCGCTTCGACTTCACGGGGCTGGGTGCCAGCGAGGGCGAGTTTGCCGCCACCAATTTCTCGTCGAATGTTGACGATTTGCTTGCCGCCGCCGATTTCCTGCGGGCCAGACACTCTGCGCCGCAATTGCTGATCGGCCACAGCCTGGGCGGCGCCGCCGTGCTGGCCGCTGCCGCGCAAGTACCGGAAGCCACCGCCATTGTCACTCTGGCCGCCCCCAGCACACCCGCATATGTCACGCGCATGTTCAGCGAGCACCTGGAGCGGATCGCCGCCGAGGGCGAGGCGCTGGTGCAGCTGGAAGGGCGGCCATTTCGCATCCGCCAGCAATTCGTCGACGACGCGGGCAGCCACAGCTTAAAAGAGCACATCGCCGGCCTGCGCCGCGCCCTGCTGGTGATGCACGCGCCGAACGACACGACGGTGAGCCTGTCGAACGCAATGGATATCTTTACGGCGGCCAAGCACCCGAAAAGCTTCGTTTCGCTCGACGATGCCGACCACTTATTGACGGGGCGCGATGATGCGGCGTATGTCGCCAACGTCATCGCCGCGTGGAGTGCGCGCTATATCAACTAAGCTCAACTAAGCGGTCACCCATGAAAAACGCCGCGGCAACAGAAGCTGGCGCGGCGCAGATGGTGTCGGTCTAGTTGAATAAGCTGAGTGCCTGAAAAAATGCCCAGGGCTAGGCGCCTTGCCGAAGGCAGTACGAATGTACGACGAGGCACGGCAACAACGCCACGGGTTTTTTGCAGGTGCTCAGTCCTCGTCAAACTCTGCTGATAAGTCTTTCCAGCCCTTGCTCACGGCAAAGGCGGAAAACTCCTCGGGGGCTTCCAGAACGATCAGTTTCTTGTCTTGCAGGCCCAGATCGCCATGGCCGAAGTCGGGGCCCACGTAGCCGAGGCTGCGCAGGCGGGCCAGGATGTGGCCGACCAGGGTCTTGTCCTTGCAGGCGCCCGCTTCGAGCGGGGCGGCGAAATCGACGTAGACGTCGATGATGCCGTAGCCTTCGTCGAAGATGCGGATGGCCTTGATGTCGTGGGCACGGCCGGAGCCGTCGGTGGCCTTGAAGGGGCCGCTGAGCTGGATGTCGGTGTCATTGTTCATGCCGCCAGCATACACCAAAAGCCGGCCCCGCATAGGGGGCGCCATGCAAATCCCTCTGGATGGGCCATGTAAAAATTTCTTACAAATTTAGCGGTGTCTGGGGCGCTTTTCGTCAATTTCAAGGCCTTGAAAGGGGGCTGGAGAGGCCGTATATCGGTAACAAGCGGATGCTCATGGTGAGGTCCGCTCTTCTTATCGCTTCATTTGAAAAGGATATTTATCATGCGTACTTTTGACCTTGCCCCCCTGTACCGTTCCGCCATTGGCTTTGACCGCCTGGCACAGCTGCTCAACGAACAGCGCGCCGATGCACAGCCGAGCTATCCGCCCTACAACATCGAACTGGTATCGGAGGATAAATACCGCATCGTGATGGCATTGGCCGGCTTCTCGCGCGAAGAGATCGATATCATCACCGAACGCGACTCGCTGCACGTCACGGGCCGCAAGCAGAAAGATTGTGTTGAGCGCACGTTCTTGCACCGCGGCATCGCTGCCCGCGATTTCGAACAACGCTTCCAGTTGGCCAACCACGTGAAGGTCACGGGCGCCACGTTTGAAAACGGCATGCTGACCATCGACCTGGTGCGTGAAGTGCCGGAAGCGCTGAAACCGCGCAAGATCGAGATCGGCACCGGCAGCGACACCAGTGTCGGCGCTACTGTCAGCGCGCTGGAACAGCGTCAGGCAGCCTGAACTGAGCTGATTTCGGCGCCAAGCGCTGGCATAGGCGGGAGGGGGTAGCCCCTCCCCATGCAGTAAAATACTGGCCGGTTGATCCGGCCAGTGTCACGTCTGGAGCCCGTTCGGGCCCTTTATTGATCGCCATGCGAGGTGCGTGTGGCACGCAAGATTAAACCATGCTTAAAGACGCAAATGCCTGTTTCCAAATGGAAAAATGTTAAGCACCGCCTAAGACTCGTGGCCCACTATTGCATACATCAAAATCTCATTGAATGAGGAGCAATTCATGGAACAGCAAACGAATACCGCATCCCTGAAAATCAAACGCACTGTAGCCGCGCTGGCCGCGATCGGTGTGCTGGGCGCCGGCGGCGCCATGGTGATCCATCAGAACAATGCTGGCGCGAATGCCGCCGCCGGCACTCCCGCCGCTCCCGTGGCTGCAGCCGTGGCGCCCGCCGCTGCCGCGCCGCTGGTGGCCTTGCCTGACTTTAGCCAGATCGCTTCGCGCAATAGCCCGGCCGTCGTCAATATCAGCGTCACGGGCAGCACCAAGGTGGCGTACGACCCATCGGCTCAGGCTGGCAATGACGATTTCGGCAACGACCCCTTCTTCGAATTCTTCCGCCGCTTCCAGGGGCCGCAAGGCGGGCAGCGCGGTGGCCGCGACGTGCCCACGCATGGCCTCGGTTCCGGTTTCATCGTCAGTCCGGACGGCATCATCATGACGAATGCCCATGTGGTGCGCGATGCGCGCGAAGTGACCGTCAAGCTCAACGACCGCCGCGAATTCCGCGCCAAGGTGCTCGGCACCGATCCCAAGACCGATATCGCCGTGCTGAAGATCGATGCCAACAACCTGCCCATCGTGCCGCTCGGCCATTCGAGCGACCTGAAAGTGGGCGAGTGGGTGCTGGCCATCGGTTCTCCTTATGGCTTCGACAGCACGGTGACGGCCGGCGTGGTCAGCGCCAAGGGCCGTTCCCTGCCTGACGACAGCAATGTGCCGTTCATCCAGACGGACGTGGCGGTGAACCCCGGCAACTCGGGCGGCCCGCTGTTCAATACGCGCGGCGAAGTGGTCGGCATCAATTCGCAGATCTATAGCCAGACGGGCGGTTTCCAGGGCCTGTCGTTTGCCATCCCCATCGACCTGGCCGGCCGCATCAAGGACCAGATCGTCGCCACGGGCAAGGCCAGCCATGCCAAGCTGGGCGTGACGGTGCAGGAAGTCAACCAAGGCTTTGCCGACTCGTTCAAGCTGGCCACGCCGGAAGGCGCCTTGGTCGCCAATGTGGAGCGGGGCAGCCCGGCCGACAAGGCGGGCCTGAAGTCGGGCGACGTGGTGCGCAAGGTGAATGGCCAGCGCATCATCGGCTCGGCCGACTTGCCCGCGCTGGTGGGTACCTCCTTGCCAGGCGACAAAATCAGCATGGATGTCTGGCGTGACGGCAAGATCGTCAGCCTGACGGCAACCCTGGGCAATGCGGCCGACAAGGTGGCCGACGTGGCGAAGAGTGACAGCGCGGCCGGCAAGGTAAAGCTGGGCCTGGCCCTGCGTCCGTTACAATCGGATGAAAAACGCGAGGCGGGCATCAGCGCCGGCCTGCTGGTGGAAGACGCGGGCGGTGCTGCCGCGAATGCCGGAGTGCAGCCGGGCGACGTGCTATTGTCGGTGAATGGCCGCCCCGTCAACACCGTCGAGCAGGTGCGCGACGTGGTGGAAAAATCCGCCAAGTCGGTGGCCTTGCTGATACAGCGCGGCCCCGACAAGATATTCATCCCCGTGCGTTTGGGTTGAAAACGAGAATAACGAGATAGAGAGGCAAGCCATGCGCTTATTGCTGGTAGAAGACGACACGATGATCGGCGAGGTGGTGCTCGATTTGCTGCGCGCCGAGCATTACGCGGTGGACTGGGTCAAGGATGGCGACATGGCCGACACGGCCCTGCAGACGCAGACCTATGATTTGGTGCTGCTGGACCTGGGCTTGCCGCGCAAGGATGGCCTCGATGTGCTGCGCTCGATGCGTTTGCGCAAGCTCGATACCCCGGTGCTGGTGGCCACGGCGCGCGACGCCGTCGAGCAGCGCATCGCCGGCCTCGATGCGGGCGCCGACGATTACGTGCTGAAACCGTATGATCTCGACGAATTGCTGGCACGCATACGCGCCCTGCTGCGGCGCGCCTCGGGGCGGCCGGAACCGATTTTCGAACACCAGGGCGTTTCCATCAATCCGCTGACGCGCGAAGTGATCGCCGAGGGTCACCCGGTCAACCTGTCGGCGCGCGAATGGGCCGTACTGGAAGCCTTGATCGCGCGCCCCGGCATCGTGCTGTCGCGCGCGCAGCTGGAAGAAAAGCTGTACAGCTGGAAGGATGAAGTCAACAGCAATGCCGTGGAAGTGTATATCCATGGCTTGCGCAAGAAGCTGGGCAGCGACTTGATCCAGAACGTGCGCGGCCTCGGCTACATGGTGCCCAAGGCATGAGGATGAAGGTCACGGTGACGCACTCGCTGCGCGGCCGCCTGCTGTGGTTTTTGCTGGCGGCCATCATCATGGCGGCCCTGGCGCAGGCGTCGATCGCCTACCGCAGCGCCCTGTACGACGCAGACCAGATTTTCGATTACCACATGCAGCAGATGGCCCTGTCGCTGCGCTCCGGCGCGCCGCTGGCCAACCATGCGCAAGCCTTGCCGGCCGATCCTGTCAACAACGACATGGTGGTGCAGGTGTGGACGCCGGACGGCGTGCAGGTGTTCCGTTCGATCACGCGCGCGGAACTGCCGCAGCGCGCCGTGCTGGGCTTTTCGAACGTGAAGGCGAACGGCACCACTTACCGCATCTTCTCCGTGCAAACCAGTTCCCAGACCGTGCAGATCGCCCAGGACATGGCCGTGCGCAAGCGCATGGCCGGCAGCCTGGCCCTGCGCACGGTGGGGCCCATCGCCCTGATGGCGCCGATATTGATGCTGGTCGTGTGGTGGGTCGTCAGCGGTTCGCTGGCACCCGTCTCGCGCGTGCGCAAGCAGGTGGCGGCGCGCCAGGCGGACGATCTGTCGCCCGTCTCGGAAGCGGGCTTGCCCGACGAGGTGCGCCCCCTGGTGCATGAATTGAACCTGCTGTTCGGGCGCGTGAAGACGGCGTTCGACGCGCAGCAGCATTTTGTTGCCGACGCCGCGCATGAATTGCGCACGCCGCTGGCCGCCCTGAAACTGCAGGTACTCAGCCTGGAGCGGGCCGAATCGGAAGAAAAGCGCAGCCTGGCGATTTCGCGCGTCAGCGCCGGCATCGAGCGGGCCACGCGCCTGGTCGAGCAACTGCTGGTGCTGGCGCGCCAGGAAGCGAGCGCCGCCAGCGGCGACCAGCTGCAGGCGGTGGATTTGAACGATGTCGTCAAGCGTGCGCTGGGCGACATGGCCGGCATCGCGCAGGCGCGCAAGATCGACCTGGGCCTGCACCACATGGACCCGGCCAGGGTGGCGGGGCAGGCCGACGCCCTCAACATCATGCTGCGCAACCTGGTCGACAATGCCATCAAGTACACGCCGCAGGGCGGCACGGTCGACATCGACCTGCGCGCCAGCCCCGTCGGCGTGACGCTATCTGTGGAAGACAGCGGCCCCGGCATCCCGCCCGAGGAGCGCGAACGCGTCTTCAGCCGCTTCTACCGCGTGCCCGGCACGGACGCCAACGGCAGCGGCCTGGGGCTGGCCATCATCAAGGCCATCGCCGAACGCCATGGCGCGCGCCTGGTGCTGGATAAATCCGAGCGCCTGGGCGGCCTGTGTGTGCGCGTGGAATTCCCCTTGACGGCAAAAAAATGAGGCAGATTTCCCTCCAGATCGAGGCGGGATGAGGCGGATCTTTAACCGCGTGCATTGACGTGCGCGCCGTGGCCCTATATTGTCTGCGAAACAAGCAGAACCAGACCACGGAGCGCACATGCAGAGAATCGGATTTTCAGGAACCCTCGATCCCATCACCAACGGCCATATGTGGGTGATCGGCGAAGCGCGTTCGCTCGCCGACGAGGTGATCGTCTTCCTGTCGCAAAACCCTGCCAAGAAGCCGCAATTTCCCGCCGAAGACCGCAAGCGCATCATCGAGCAGAGCGCGCGCGAGTGCGGCTGGGAGAATGTGCAGGTGGTCATCGTCAAGGGCGACTACACGGCGCGCGCGGCGAAAAAGCATGGCTGCGACTACCTGATCCGCGGCATCCGCACGACGGCCGATTTCGACTATGAAAACCTGATCCAGCAAACCAACGTGGACGTGCTG
Organism: Janthinobacterium lyxosi; assembly: GCF_051380665.1. Taxonomy (NCBI): domain Bacteria; kingdom Pseudomonadati; phylum Pseudomonadota; class Betaproteobacteria; order Burkholderiales; family Oxalobacteraceae; genus Janthinobacterium; species Janthinobacterium lyxosi. The sequence goes on along the minus strand of NZ_JBNYXM010000003.1, from coordinate 220,235 downwards.
CAGGGCGCCAAGACGATTTTCGTCATGCCGCCGCGCGACCTCGGTTCTGTCAGCTCCAGCTTCGTCAAGGCGCTGGAAGGCCCCGTGGGCTGGAACTGGACCATGAAGAAATTCGTCCCCGGCCCGGCCTACCAGGCGTGGATACTCGACTGCCTGCGCAAGGAGTGGCAAGCGCTGTGGAATTACGCCACCGCCTCGCAAGCGGACATCGCGCTGGCGGATCACTGGTTCGCGCACCTGACGGGGCCGCAGGCATATGGTGGCGCAGACCGTCATTATCACAACCTCGACCACCTGGTGCACGGCCTGTCCGAGATCCGCGTGTGGGCCGACAATACCTATGCGCCCAAGCGCGACAGCGCGCTGGTCAAGAAAGCCTTCTGGTTCCACGACGCCGTCTACAGCCACGACGACGATGCCCTGTATTCCAGCGAAGAGGCCAGCGCCCAGCTGTGGCTGGCCAGCGGCCTCGATGCGGGCGACAACCAGGACGTGGCGCAATTGATACGCGCCACCGACCATTTCCAGGGTCCCGGCATCAGCCACGTGCTGAAGGACGCCATGCTCAGCGCCGACCTGGCCATCCTCGGCCAGGACGAGGAAGTGTATCAGGCGTATACGCAAGCCATCGGCCGCGAATACGCGCATGTGGACCCCGTGCGCTTCAACGAGCAGCGGGGTCTGGCCCTGCAGCATTTATGCGGCAAGGCGCAGGCGGGCCAGCTGTTTGGCGATGCGTATTTTGCCGACCAGTACAATGAGCGGGCGATAGAGAACATGCAGAAAGAGATCGCGGCGCTGGCCGGCTGATTCTCGTCAGCCGGTTGCAGCCAGCCCTGATTTTCCGCCCTAGCTGGCTGTGGCTGTGGCCGCGGCCTTGGCGCGCGCCGCGTGCAATTTCTTGAAGCTGTCGATCAGGCGCTGGTGCCTGTCGAGGCCTTCCAGTTGCATGCTGGTCGGGGTCAGGCCGAAGAAGCGCACGCTGCCGTCCACCGTACCCAGCACCGCGTCCATGCGGGCGTCGCCAAACATGCGACGGAAATTGAGCACGTAATCGTCCAGCTCCAGCTCGTCATCGAGTTCCACTTCCAGCACCACGTTCAAGGCTTGATAAAACAGTTTGCGATCGAGCGTGTTGTCGTTGTACTGCAGGAAGGTTTCCACCAGCTCTTTCGCCTCTTCGAATTGCTGCAAGACGAGATGAATCAGCAGCTTCAATTCCAGCGTCGTCAGCTGGCCCCACACCGTATTTTCGTCAAACTCGATGCCGATCAGGGTGGCGATGTCGCCGTATTCGTCGAGCTCGCTGTTTTCCAGGCGTTCGAGCAGGTCTTCCAGGCTGGCATCGTCCAGGCGGTGCAAGTTCAGGATGTCGGCGCGGAACAGCAGCGCCTTGTTGGTGTTGTCCCAGATTAAATCTTCGACCGGATACACTTCCGAATAGCCTGGCACGAGGATACGGCAGGCGGTGGCGCCCAGCTGGTCATACTCGGCCGTGTAGACTTCCTTGCCCATGTCGGCGAGGATGCCGAACAGGGTCGCCGCTTCCTCGGCATTCGAGTCGTCGCCGTGGCCGGAAAAATCCCACTCGACAAAATCGTAATCGGCCTTGGCGCTGAAGAAGCGCCACGAGACGATGCCGCTGGAATCGATGAAGTGTTCGACGAAGTTATTCGGCTCGGTAACGGCTTCGCTGGCAAAGGTGGGTTGCGGCAAGTCGTTCAAGCCTTCAAAACTGCGCCCTTGCAGCAATTCCGTCAGGCTGCGCTCGAGCGCCACTTCCAGGCTCGGGTGCGCGCCGAACGAGGCAAATACGCCGCCCGTGCGGGGGTTCATCAGGGTGACGCACATCACCGGGTATACGCCGCCCAGCGATGCATCCTTCACCAGCACGGGGAAACCCTGTTCTTCCAGCCCCTGGATGCCAGCCAGGATGCCGGGATACTTCGCCAGCACTTCCTGCGGCACGTCGGGCAGGGCGATTTCGCCTTCGAGGATTTCGCGCTTGATGGCCCGTTCGAAAATTTCCGACAGGCATTGCACCTGCGCTTCGACCAAAGTATTGCCGGCGCTCATGCCATTGCTGACGTACAGGTTTTCAATCAGGTTGGACGGGAAATACACGACCTCGCCATCGGACTGGCGCGCATACGGCAGCGAGCAGATGCCGCGCTCCGCATTGCCGGAGTTGGTGTCGACCAGGTGCGAGCCACGCAGCTCGCCATCGGGGTTGTAGATCTCCAGGCAGTAGGCATCGAGAATCTCCTTCGGCAGCGCATCCTTGCGGCCCGGCTTGAACCAGCGCTCGTTCGGGTAATGCACGAATGACGCGTTGGCAATGTCCTGGCCCCAGAACGAACCGGCGTAGAAATGGTTGTTGCTGAGCCGTTCGATATACTCGCCCAGGGCCGACGCCAGCGCGCTTTCCTTGGTCGCGCCCTTGCCGTTGGTGAAACACATGGGCGAGTGCGCGTCGCGGATATGCAGCGACCAGACATTCGGAATGATGTTGCGCCACGAGGCGATTTCAATCTTGATGCCCAGGCCTGCCAGCAGACCGGACATATTGGCGATGGTCTGTTCCAGCGGCAAGTCCTTGCCGACGATATAGGTATTCGCGCCAGGAGCCGGATTCAGGGCCAGCAAGGCCTGGGCATCGGCATCCAGATTCTCTACCTCTTCAATGACGAACTCTGGCCCCGCTTGCACCACTTTTTTCACCGTGCAACGGTCGATCGAGCGCAGGATGCCCTGGCGGTCCTTGGCGGAGATATCGGCCGGCAGCTCGACCTGGATCTTGAAAATCTGCTGGTAACGGTTGTCTGGATCGACAATATTGTTTTGCGACAGGCGGATATTTTCGGTGGAAATATTGCGTGTATCGCAATACAACTTCACGAAGTACGCGGCGCACAGTGCCGATGATGCCAAAAAGTAATCGAACGGGCCAGGCGCTGAACCATCGCCCTTGTAGCGGATGGGCTGGTCGGCGATGACGGTAAAATCGTCGAACTTGGCTTCGAGACGCAGCTTGTCGAGAAAGTTGACTTTAATTTCCATGAGGTAATCCAATACTGTGCTTATGAGTTAGCCGCTATTATCCGTTCTTTCCGCCGCAGGGCAAAGATTGTTCACTGCGGCCGTGCCCGCCGGGAGCCGCGAGGCCAGGCAAGGGACAGGAAGCAGACTGATAATATGCGAGGCGATCAAACTGAACATGCGAATAACATTAATGAGACACGGCGAGCCTAACCTCGCCAAGGGACGCTGGATAGCGCCGATGCACATGGGACAGTGGATTGATCTCTACAATCAATCGCTCATCAAAGAGGATGACATACCTGCAGAGTGCCCCATGGCAGCGCTATCCGCCTCCACTATCGTGGCAAGCACTGCACCAAGGGCATGCTCGTCGGCCAGGGCACTGGGCGACTTGCCGTTCATGCAAGAGGCGATTTTCACTGAGGCCGAGCTGCCCTTTGCCCTCTGGCGTGCACCTTGGCTGCCGCCCGAAGCCTGGGCAGCGATTTTTCGCCTGCTCTGGCTGTTCGGTTATGCGCGCGGATCGGACTCGCTAACGATAACCCGGCGGCGCGCCAGGGCTGCCGCCGAGCGGCTTGTTGCGCTGGCCGACAGGGGGCCTGTGCTGCTTGTCGGACATGGCATCATGAATCGTTTGATCGGCAAGGAATTGCAGGCATTGGGTTGGCTTGCCCGCAACAGGCAAGGCAGCCAGTACTGGAGCATGGGCGTTTATGAGCTATCCGTGGAGCCACGGCGCTAGCGGGACATCTATCGCGTGGGAAGCGCCTGCCTGGGGGGCAAGCCATCTCTCATCAAGCTCCTGCTATCCGGGCGCGTGTCGATGCTGGCATAAAAAAACAGCGGCTGCCCATGCTGGCGCAGCCGCTGTTTCTTTAGGCGGACAGGGCGATCAGAACTTCACCCACAGTCTGCCAAAGTACGAAGCGCCATTCAGGCCGAATTGCACGCTGTCGTACTTGAAACCGTTATCCGTCTCATCCGCGTTTTGCGTGGTCGGCTTGACGTTGAAGATGTTGTTGCCGCCAAAGGTCAGCTTGGTGTTCTTGCTGATGCTGTAAGTAAAGCTCAGGTCGGCCGAGGTCTTGGCCTTGTAGCGGGCGTTCGGTACGCCTTCGGCCGTGCCGCTGAAGGTGCCCAGGGTTTGCGGGCCAAAGTAGATGATGCGCAAGTCCGACTCCAGCTTGCCCGTGATGTAGTCGAAGCCCAGGGTGGCTTTCGCGCGCGGGCCGCCCTGTTCGATGAACAGGCGTTCGCGCTCGGACAGCAAGACATCTTCGAAGCCCGTCAGCGAGGCGGGCGTCTTGACTTTCGTCACTTCCGTTTTGCTCAAATTCAAGGCCAGGAAGGTGTTCAGGCGGTTGCCTGCCAGCTCGCCCTTGTGCGAGGCCGTCAGGTCCAGCCCACGCGTGCGCGTGTCGATGGAGTTGACGAAGAATTGCGCCTCGCCCACGCCCAAGAGGGCCAGGCGCGCCGCCAGGTCCGGATAGTTGTCGGCATTGAAGCGGCCCGACAGCACGATGCGATCCTTGATCTTGATGTTGTACAGGTCGGCCGTGATGGAAATGGCTTGCGTGGGCGTCCAGGTGGTGCCCAGCGTAAAACTGGTGGATTTTTCCTCTTTCAACTTGGGAATGCCGGCCGCGTTGGCGACGGCGCCGCCGTTCGGCGCCAGCACCACGTCGGTGGGCACGCCGCCGATGAAGTCGGTGAAGGTGGACGAGAAATACACTTGCTGCAACGATGGCGCGCGGAAACCCGTGCTGGCCGAGCCGCGCAGCAGCACGTTGGGCGCCACTTTATAGCTGGCGGCCAGCTTGCCCGTCACGGTGGAGCCGAAGTCGCTGAATTTTTCATAGCGCAGGGCTGCCTGGGTTTTCAGGCGCTCCGTCCAGTCCAGTTCCACGTCGCCATACGCGGCGATGCTGTGGCGCTTGGCCTTGGTAGCGTCGCCGGGCTGGAAGCCGGGAAAGCCCTGGCTGCCCGCATTGCCGCCCACACCCACGCCATCGGCGTCGCTGTAGGAGCCTGGTTCGCCGGCCATGATCTTGTATTCCTCGCTGCGGTACTCGGCGCCGAAGGCCACGTTCATGCCGCGCATGACGGTATCGTAGTAGCGGCTGAAGTCGGCGTTGCTGGTCAGTTGCTGGAACGAGAAGCCGCCCGCATCATAGCTGCTGGCGCTGACGCCCTTGCCGCCGTTCATCAAGTCGAGATTGGCGATCGAGGCGTTCAAGGTGTGGCTGATGTCGTAGCGCATCTTGTTGTAGCCATAGGTTTGCGAAAAGTCAGCATGCCATTCGCCGATCTGGCTGCGGTGGCCGATGGTGGCGTACTGGTCGTCGATCTTGCCGTTAATGAAGGGCACGAAACCGTTCGGATACATGGCGGCGGAATTGCGCGACGGAATGTCGTCGCTGCCGATGCCGCCCCGGCCGAATGCGGCGCTGGACGCGTCGCGCGTCTGCGCGCCGGCCGTGAAGTACAGTTTGCCTGTGCTGCTGGTGGCGTAGTCGCCATTCAGGTACAGCGTCTTGTTCTTGGACTTGGTGTCGCCGATGATGCGCATGCTGTCCGCATCGGCCCGGTTCGAGCGGCCCCGGTCCAGGTATTCGCCCGTGATAGCCAGGGTGCCCTTGTCGCCCAGCGCGATGCCGCAATAGGCGGAGGTCATGTAATTCTTGCCGTCGCCTTCCGAATACTGGCTGTAGCCGGCCACCGCTTCGCAGCCCAGGCTTTTCTTCAGTTCGATGTCGATCACCCCGGCAATGGCGTCCGAGCCGTACTGGGCGGCGGCGCCGTCGCGCAGCACTTGCACGTTCTTGATCGCCAACAAGGGAATCGCATTCATGTCCGTGCCCGTGTTGCCGCGGTTGCGCGCGCCGAACAGGTTGACGAGGGCCGTCGTGTGGCGCCGTTTGCCGTTCACCAGCACCAGGGTCTGGTCGGAGCCGAGGCCGCGCAGGGCGGCTGAATCGATCAGGTCGGCTCCGTCGGCACCCGTCTGGCGCGTGGAGTTGAACGAGGGCGAGATGTATTGCAGCGATTGCGCCAGGTCGAATTGTCCGCCTTGCTCGGCCACCCTGGAAATCGGAATGATATCGACCGGCACCATGGTATCTGTGGCGGAACTGGCGACCCGGCGCGAGCCGACCACGCTGACCGTTTGCACGGGACCGTCCGTGGCGCCCGCTTCCGTGGTCTGGGCCATGGCGGCGGGACTGAAGGCGGCCAGGGTGGCGCTGCCGTACAGGCTGATGAGGACTGCTTTACGCAAGGTGGTGAGGGTGGGCACGCAGTATCTCCAAGTGGTATTGTGACTTGATTCTAGTGCCATCATTTCAGCATTCACCAGCGATACTTTGTTTTGTTATTACAAATTTGTTGTAACTGTTGTTTCCTGGTTGATTATCTTTTGGCCGCTGCCCGGCTTGCCTTGTACTGGTGCAGCATGCCCCGTTCAGGTGCTGCGTTGCACCATGCCGCCCACCCAGATTGCCTGCGCGCTGTATTGCACCTCGATCAAACAGGGCTGCTGCGTCACGTGGCCCTGATGCAAATCCAGCGACTGTTGCAAGTGGGCTGCCAGCGCCCCAGCCGCCACGCCCGTGGCGCTGTCTTCCAGCGCCGGGTCGAGGTGGTTGAAGTTGCGCCCTTCGTATGCGTTCTCGCCCGTGCGGCAATACGCATAGCAGCCGCTGACCTTGTGCAAGGCGCTCCAGTCGGCGATCAGTTCCAGGTTTGGCCGCAGCGCGCGCAGGGTGGTGCGGTCGGCCACTTCCAGCAGCAGCTTCGGGCTGCCGACGGAGGCGATGACGGGCGGCGACAGCAAGTGCATGTGCTGGCCCATGAGTTCCGACGGAATATATTTTTCCACGCTGACGGCCGGCGCGGGCTGCGGCGCCAGGCCGATGAATAGACCGGCTGCGCTGCGCACCAGCTGCAAGGCTTGCCCGCGCATGGCGGTCGTTACCGTCAGGGTTGCCGGGGCGCCAGGCGCCGTCAGCAGCACATGCGTGGCCGCCAGCGTGGCATGCAGGCACAGGGGACTGCGCGTGTGCGGATAAAAATAGTCGAGCACGATGCCGCCATTCGCTTGCCGGTCGATGAAGACGCAGGCACTCACTTGCCGCTCGCGGGCGAAGGCCTGGCGCGCCGTTACGTTGCCGTGGTCGTTTTCCACGACCAGCGCCGCATTGCCGCCACCGGGTGCGGCGCCGAAACATTTCAAGAGATGGACGATCATGGCGGTCGAGGCAAAAGGTAAAACACCAGCATAAACGATAAGCCCGATTCCAGATAAGTATAATATACTGTGTTTATATACAGCATTGAGGTGGATCATGTGGGGCGCAGTCTTACCCGAGTATGCTGAGTTGTACTGCCTGAGTAACTTCAGCTTCCTGCATGGGGCTTCGCATGCCGAAGAGCTGGTGGCACGCTCAGTCCAGCTCGGTTATCACGCGCTGGCGATTACCGACGAGTGCTCGCTGGCGGGCGTCGTGCGTGCCCATGCGGTGGCCAAGCGGGCCGATTTCCCCTTGATCATCGGCGCGCATTTTCATTTGACGCAGGCCGACGGCAGCCCGGCCCTGTCCTTGCTGGCGCTGGTGCGGGATTCCGATGGCTATGGCAATCTGTCGGAATTGATCACCATGGCGCGCACGCGGGCGGCCAAGGGGCGTTATTTGCTGACGCCAGACGATTTCGCCGCGCCCTCGCCCGAGTTTGCCCATTTGCGGGGTTTGCCCGGTTGTCTGATGATCCTGCTGCCCAGCTATCCGGCCCAGCCGGAAACCGTGCGCGCACAGGGGGCGTGGATGGCAGCCACCTTTGGTAGCGAGCGCAGCTGGGTGGGCTTGAATTTGCTGCAGCGGGCGCAGGATGACGCGCACCGCAGCGCCGTGCAGGACGCCGCGCAGGCGCTGGGCTTGCCCGTGGTGGCCGTCGGCCATGTATGCATGCATGTGCGCTCGCGCAAACCTTTGCTCGACACCCTGTGCGCGATACGCCTGGGCAAGCCGGTGGGTGAGTGCGGCTATGCGCTGGCGCAAAATGCGGAGCAGCATCTGCGCGCGCGCTTGCGCCTGGCCAATGTGTATCCGCCGCAGGCGCTGGCGGAAACCCTGCGCATCGCGGGCCGGTGCACATTTTCCCTCGACAGCTTGCGCTATGACTATCCCGGCGAGCTGGTGCCGCACGGCCACACGCCGGCGACCTATTTGCGCGAGGAAACCTATGCGGGGGCGCGCATCCGCTTTCCTCTGGGCATTCCAGCGAACGTGCAGGAGCAGATCGAGCAGGAACTGGAGCTGATCGCCGACCTGTCGTATGAAGCGTACTTTTTGACCGTGTATGACATCGTGCGCTTTGCGCGGTCGCAAAACATCCTGTGCCAGGGCCGGGGCTCGGCCGCCAATTCGGCTGTCTGCTATTGCCTGCAAATTACAGCAGTGGACCCGGCGCGCGGCAATTCGCTGGTCGGGCGCTTCATGTCGCGCGAGCGCAACGAGCCGCCCGACATCGACGTCGATTTTGAGCACCAGCGGCGCGAAGAGGTGATTCAATATATCTACGGCAAATATGGCCGCGAGCGGGCCGCGCTGGCCGCCGTAGTGATCAGCTACCGGCCGAAAAGCGCCTTGCGCGACAGCGGCCGGGCGCTGGGGATCGACCTGGCCATCGTGGAAAAGGTGGCCAAGGCGCATCGCTGGTTCGACGGCAAGCGCGATCTGCTGGAGCGCCTGGCCGAATGCGGGCTCGACCCGGAAGCGGAATTGTCGCAGCAGTGGGCTGGCCTGGCGCAGCAGCTGCTGGGCTTTCCCCGCCATTTGTCGCAACATCCGGGCGGCTTTGTGATTGCGAAAGGAAAACTGTCGCGCCTGGTGCCGATTGAAAATGCCAGCATGGCCGAGCGCAGCGTCATCGAGTGGGACAAGAACGACCTCGAGGAACTGGGCTTGATGAAGGTCGACGTGCTGGCGCTGGGCATGCTGTCGGCCCTGCGCCGCGCCCTGGAACTGGTCAGTGCGCGGCGCGGCGAGCAATTCCGCCTGCAGGATATTCCCGCCGAAGACCCCGCCACCTATGACATGATGTGCCAGGCGGACACCATCGGCGTGTTCCAGATCGAGTCGCGCGCGCAGATGAGCATGTTGCCCCGCCTGCGCCCCCGTGAATTCTACGACCTCGTCATCGAGGTGGCGCTGGTGCGCCCCGGTCCCATCCAGGGTGGCATGGTGCATCCGTATCTGCAGCGGCGCCAGCAAAAGGAAGCCGTGGTATATCCGAAGGGCTTGCAAAAGGCGCTGGGGCGCACCCTGGGTATCCCCATCTTCCAGGAACAGGTGATGCAGGTGGCCATCATCGCGGCCGATTTCACGCCCGGTGAAGCGGACCAGTTGCGGCGCGCCATGGCGGCCTGGAAACGCAAGGGCGGCATGAACAATTACAAGGAACGCATCGTCGAAACGATGGTCAAAAATGAGTATGAGCGGGAGTTTGCGGAAGCCATCTTCAGCCAGATCGAGGGCTTTGGCGAATACGGTTTTCCCGAGTCGCACGCGGCCAGCTTCGCCCTGCTGACGTACGCCAGTTCCTGGCTGAAATGCCATGAACCGGCCGCCTTCCTGTGCGCCTTGCTCAACAGCCAGCCCATGGGCTTTTACAGTCCCTCGCAACTGGTGCAGGATGCGTGCCGGCATGGCGTGCAAGTGCTGCCCGTCGAGGTGGCCGTCAGCGGCTGGGAGGCGAAGTTGGAAGAGCAGGAAGAATCGGGCGAGCCGTGCGCCGCGCCTGCCGTGCGCCTGGGATTGAACAGCCTGTTCGGCATGCGCGCAGAGGCCGCCCGGCGTATCGAAGATGCGCGCGCCATCGCCGCTTTTATCGACGTGGCAGATATGGCCCGGCGTGGCGGCCTTGACCGTCATGATTTGCAAGTGCTCGCTGCCGGCAATGCCCTGCACGCGCTGGCCGGCCACCGGCGCGAGGCGTTGTGGCAGGCGGCTGGCGCCGTGCCCGACAGGGATTTGCTGCGCTCCACGACACAAGAGGAAGATTTGCCCGTGCTGGCCGCGCAGACGGAAGGCGAGAGCATCGTCAGCGACTACCGCGCGCAGGGCCTGACACTGGGCCGCCACCCGCTGGCGCTGCTGCGCAAGTCATTGCTGGAGCAGCGTTTCCTGCCCGCCGCGACGCTTGCCAGCTACACGAATGGCCAGCTGGCGCGCGCCTGCGGCATCGTCACCGTGCGCCAGCGTCCGGGCACGGCCAAGGGCGTCATCTTCATGACACTGGAAGACGAGACGGGCACGGTCAACGTCATCGTCTGGCCCGCCCTGGTGGAAAGCCAGCGGCGCGAGGTGCTGAGCGCGCCGCTGCTGGGCGTGTATGGCGTGTGGCAGCGCGAAGGGCAGGTATGCAACCTGGTGGCCAAGCGCCTGGTCGACATGTCGCATTTGCTGGGACGCTTGAGGACCAGCAGCCGCGATTTCTGTTGAGAGTTGCCGGCGGGGAGGAGGGCATGGCATTATTTGAATATGACAACATTATCCGAACCGATCATGCGTCCCGCCCTGGTCGCCGACGCGCCCGCCATCGTCGCCCTGATCGACGACCTGATGCCCTTCTTGACCTTGCACGCGGATGGCGCGGGGGCGGAAAAGTTCATCGAACACTGCCGCCAGCCGGCCATCGAAGGCTATCTGTCCGATGCACGCTATGCGTACCAGCTGGCGCATCTCGATGGCGAACTGGCCGGCGTGGTGGCCATGCGCGACAACACGCACCTGTTCCACATGTTCGTGCCGCGCGCGCTGCACCGGCGCGGCATGGCGCGCCGCCTGTGGCAAGCAGCCTGTGATGCCTCGCTGGCCAGGGGCAATGTGACGGCGTTTACCGTCAATTCCTCCATGTATGCCTTGCCCCTGTACGCCAGCCTGGGTTTTGTCGCCACGGGGCCGAAAGTGGAAATGGATGGCATCGCCTTCGTGCCGATGTGCATGGACCTGTAAAAATTAGCCCGACGGCAAGGACTGGGGGGCGTACCCTCAGGGGGCATTTTCCCCAGTGGGGGAAATGCCAATCCCGAAGACACCGACCTACCATCTGACAATCTTTCCCGGATTCATGATGTTCTTCGGGTCCAGCGCGTGCTTGAGGGCGCGCATGGTGTCGATGGCGCCTTCGCCATGCTCCTCCACGAGGAAATCCATCTTGTGCATGCCCACGCCGTGCTCGCCCGTGCAGGTGCCGTCCATGCCGATGGCGCGCGTGACCATGTCGCTATTGACCTTTTCCGCACGCGCGATATCGGCCGGATCATCCGGGTCGACCAGCATCTGCACGTGGAAATTGCCGTCGCCCACGTGGCCGATGATGGCGTAGACCAGGCCCTGCGCTTCGCAATCGGCCTTGGTGGCCAGGATGCATTCGGCCAGGCGCGAAATGGGCACGCAGCAATCGGTGGAAATGGCGCGGCTGCCGGGACGCATCTGCAGCAGGGCGAAATACGCGTTGTGGCGCGCGGCCCACAGGCGCGAACGGTCTTCGGGGCGGCTGGCCCACGCGAAATCGCTGGCGCCGTGTTCCGCCGTGATGGCTTGCACCAGCTGCGCCTGCTCGGCCACGCTGGCCGGCGTGCCGTGGAATTCAAACAGCAACAACGGTTTTTCCGGCAGCTCCATCTTGTCGTAGGCGTTGATGGCTTTCACGCCATTTTCATCGAGAAACTCGACCCGCGCCACGGGCACGCCCATCTGGATGGTCTGGATCACGGCGTTGACGGCCTCGCCCGTGCCGGGGAACGAGCACACGGCGGCCGAGATCGCTTCGGGCAGCGGATACAGTTTGACCGTCACTTCCGTGATGATGCCCAGGGTGCCCTCGCTGCCGACAAACAAGCGCGTCAGGTCGTAGCCGGCCGAGGATTTTTTCGCCCGCGTGCCCGTCTTGATGATGCGCCCATCGGCCGTCACCACCGTCAGGGCCAGCACGTTTTCACGCATGGTGCCGTAACGCACGGCATTCGTGCCCGAGGCGCGCGTGGCGGCCATGCCACCGAGGGACGCATTGGCGCCCGGGTCGATGGGGAAGAACAGGCCCGTGTCGCGGATTTCATCGTTCAGCTGCTTGCGCGTCACGCCCGCCTGCACGGTGGCCGTCAAGTCTTCATTATGCACGGCGAGCATGGCGTTCATTTGCGACAGATCAATCGTGACGCCACCATGCAGGGCCAGCACGTGGCCTTCGAGCGAGGTGCCACTGCCATAGGCGATGACGGGCACGTCGTGCGCGCTGCACAGCTTGACGGCGGCCGCTACTTCTTCGGTGGAATGGGCGAAGATGACGGCGTCCGGTAACATGGGGGGATAGCTCGACTCGTCGCGACCATGGTGTTCGCGCATGGCTTGCGTCATGGAAAAGCGGTCGGCAAAGATCAGGGAAAGTACGGCAGCAAGGGATGCGGGCAGTGGTTTTTTCAGTACCGCCAACTGGTCAGTTTGATTCACGCGAGTCCTCCGTTTTTTTTATTCTACTCCGCGCCCGGGGATTTCACCGAAGCACCATGTTGATTTTTTGCCGGTTGTAAAAAAAACTGCATGGTTTGTCGTGCATTGGTTGTAAATGAGAATCATTTCTATTAAAATGCCCGCCTGTACCTATTTGCAATGCGCGCTTTACCCGAAAGGCCATGCCCATGAAATTCCCCCTGTCCCTCGCCGCCGTCCTGCCCGCCTGCGTGCTGGCGCTGAGCGCCTGCAGCAGCGTCGCACCGGCCACTGGCACGGCTGCCGCCACGACGGCCGCGCCCGCTTCTACGCAAGACGTGCGCCAGCTGGGCGAGATCGTCGACCTGCGCAGCGGCCAGCGCCTGAGCGCCGAGCAATTGCTGGCCCAGCTGGCTGCCGCCCCGCGCGTGATCATCGGCGAGCAGCATGACCAGCTCAGCCATCACCAGATCGAGCAGTGGTTGCTGCAGCAATTGCAGGGCCAGCGTCCGCAAGGCAGTGTACTGCTGGAAATGCTGAACCCGGACCAGCAAGCCAAGGTGGACAAGGTCAAGTCGTGGCTGCAGACGGACCCCGTCGTGCGCCCCGGGCACGTGGCCGAGCTGCTGGCTTGGCAGCCAAGCTGGAAGTGGGCGCAATATGGCGACCTGGTCATGACGGTGATGCGCGCACCGTATCCCGTCTGGTCGGCGAACCTGGACCGCAGCGAAATCAAGCAACTGTTTGTCGACAAGCCGGCCGTGCAGGGCACCCATTCCAACCTGGCCAACGATGGCAAGGTGCATGACAAACTGAAAGACATCATCCGCGTCATGCATGACAACCAGATCGACGCGTCGCGCCTGGCCGCCATGCTGTCGGTGCAGCAGCAGCGCGACCGCCGCATGGCCGAGCGCCTGCTGGCCGCGCCCGCGCCGGCCGTGCTGATCGCCGGCGCCTACCACGCGCACAAGGATCTGGGCGTGCCGCTGCACGTGCAGGACTTGACGGGCGGTCCGGCGCCGCTGGTGCTGGTGCTGGCGCAGCGCGGCGCCACGGTACTGGCGCCGCAGGCGGACTTTGTGTGGTTTACGCCGGTTGCGGCACCCGCCATCGCCAGCGCCAAATAAGTCGTTTTACCTCCGCCGGGTGCTCTGCCCGGCACTCTCCCCCAGCAAGCTCCTCCATAGCAGCCAGGTAGTTCGTCCGATTTTTTTTGCATGCGCGTGCGCGCCGTTGGCGCAGCCATGTCTGTTACCTGTTGAAGCTTCCATGCGTATCCCTTTGTTGTGTATCAAGGCCGCCACCTGCGGCATCGCTCTTTTCCTTTTTCATGCCACGGCGCAAGCGTCCGCGCTGCCGCACGACATGTCGCCGCTGGGCATGTTTTTCGCTGCTGACCAGGTGGTGAAAAGCGTGCTCATCGGTTTATTGATCGCCGCGTTGGCCACCTGGGTGGTCTTGCTGGTGAAGGGCGCCAGTTTGCTGCAAGCCCGGCGCGCGGCGGCGCAGGCCGTCGCCGTGCTGAAGTCGGCCACGTCCTTGCCTGACGCGGCAGTAAAGAGCGGGGCGTCTTTTCTGGCGCAACGGTTGCTCGATGATGTGCAGCAGGAACTGAGCTTGTCGCACGCGAATGCGACGGCGGCGGCGTTGAAAGAGCGGGCCGGTTTTCGCCAGGAACAGTTAATCGCGCAGCAGGTGCGCGCGATGACGCAAGGCATAGGCTTACTCGCCAGCATCGGCGCAGTGGCGCCTTTCGTCGGCCTGTTCGGCACCGTGTGGGGCATCATGAACAGTTTCATCGGCATCGCCGTCAGCCAGAGCACGAATTTGGCCACCGTGGCGCCGGGCATCGCGGAAGCCTTGCTGGCGACGGCACTGGGCCTGGTGGCGGCGATTCCCGCCGTCGTCATCTATAACGTGCTTAGCCGTGGCATCAACCAGTACAAGGCGCAGCTGCGTGCCGCCTCCGCGCAAGTGCTGTTGATGCTGAGCCGCGACCTCGACAACCGGCAGCAGGCCTGAACCATGGCCAGCCTTTTCCCTGCGCCGGACGACGATACGGCCGACATGCCGGAGCTTTGCGAGATCAATGTCACGCCCTTCATCGACGTGATGCTGGTGCTGTTGATCATCTTCATGGTGGTCTCGCCGCTGGCCACCGTCGACCTGAAAATCGACTTGCCGGCCGCCACGGCCAAGCCCGTGCCGCGCCCCGACAAGCCGCTGTTCGTTTCCCTGAAAGCGGACCACAGCCTGTACCTGGGCGAGTCGCCCGTGGCGCGCGAGCAGCTGGGCAGTTTGCTCGATGCCGCAACGGGCGGCGACCGCCAGCGCACGCTGTTTTTCCAGGCCCACAAGCAAGCCGCGTATGAAGACGTGCTGGGCGTGATGGATGCCTTGCGCCAGGCCGGCTATTTGAAAGTGGGCCTGGTCGGCCGGGAGGGCGGGTGAAAGGGGCGACCACGCAGGCGCTGCGTCCGATATTGAGCTGGGGCATCGCCACGTCGCTGGTGCTGCTGGCTGCGCTGGCGCTGCTGCTGCTGCTGCTGTGGGCCAGCTGGCAGCCCATTGCCGTGGCGCCCGCCAATCCGGCCGCCAGCGTGATGCTGGTGTTTGCCGCGCAAGCGATGTCGCCGGAAACGCAGGTCACGCAGGCCGTGGGTGCGCGCCAGTCGGCCGCCTCCAGCGCCGCCCGGCCACCGAAGAGCACGACCCGGCAAGAGGCGCTGCCGGTGCTGGCGCGCGCCGCCGCGCCGGACATCGTCGCCGCGGAACAGGAAGCGAAGGCGGCAGCAAGTCCCGTGACGGAGCCGGGCAAGGATGCCGCCAAGGAAGCTGCCGTGCCCGCGCAGGCCAGCAGCAGCGCCACGCCGGCACCGGCCGCCGTGCGCGGTCCGCAGGCGGCGCCGTTCAACAGCGACACGCCGCCCGCCAGCGCTGCGCCGGCCAGCTGGCAAAGCCAGGTGCTCAGCCACCTGGCCCATTTCAAGCGCTATCCGGGTGATGCGCGCCTGCGCAGGCGGGCCGGCGCCGCCTGGGTGCGCTTCCAGGTGGACCGCGACGGCAAGCTGCTGGCCAGCGAATTGATCACTTCATCGGGCACGGTGCTGCTCGACCGCGAAGCGCTGCAAGTGCTGCAGCGCGCGCAACCGTTGCCGGCGCCGCCCGCCACGGTCTTGCACCAGGGCACGGTGACGGTCACCTTGCCCGTGTCTTTCAAGCTGGAAACGGATGGAGGCCACGGCGCCACCTGAATCGCTTTAGCAGTTTTTTCAATCACATAAGAAATCGAGGGTGTATGCATATCAAGATAATCGCGCATGCCGTGTGCGTGTGCATGGCCGTGCTCGCGCAACAGGCGTGGGCGCAAGAAAATACCGGCGGCAAGGTCGAGCTTTCGCCGCTGAATGTGTCGGGCGAGGCGGTTCCTGTGGAACGCCAGGCGCTGGAAAAGCCGGGCGCCGTCAGTGCGCGCGGGCCGGACACGCGCTTGCAGCCAGTGGACCAGATCGTGCGCAGCATGCCGGGCACGTTTACCCAGATCGATCCGGCGCAGGGCGCCGTCAGCGTCAATATTCGCGGCCTGTCGGGTCTGGGCCGGGTCAACATGATGGTCGATGGCGTGAGCCAGAATTATTATGGCAGCGCGCCATCGTCGGTCTCGCATGGCGGCGTGCCCAGCAGCCAGTTCGGCGCCCTGATCGACCCGAACTTCATTATCGGCGTGGATGTGTCGCGCGGCAATGTCATCGGCGGCGACGGCGTCAATGCGCTGGCCGGCAGCGCCAACTTCCGTACCATCGGCGTCGATGACGTGGTGTTTTCTGGCCAGAAAACGGGGGCGCGCAGCAAGCTGTCGTCCGGCAGCAATGGCGTGGGGCGCAGCGGCATGCTGGCCGTAGCCATGAAAAACCCGGCCTTCGACGGCGGCAGCGTGGGCTTCATGGCCGCCACCAGTGCCAGCGTGATCGGCAATAACTACAAGAATGCCAAGGGAATCAACAGCGAGGAATTCGGTTTCGGCTACAACCGCTATTACAAGCAGAAACCCAAGTCGCAGTTGCTCAAGCTGGACCTGAAGCTGAACGATTTCCACGCGCTGGAATTGTCGGCGCGCGATTACCGCAGCAGCTTTACGCGCCGCGACATCCAGAGCGACGATTACTACGTAAAATATCACTACACGCCGTTTTCCGAATTGATCGACCTCAATGTGGTTGCCAGCAGCAGCCGTGGCAACCAGAAATACATGCCCGAGGCGCTGACCAATTTCATCAACACGAATGCTGCCAACCGCGCCGATGCCTTCGATATCAATAACACCAGCAGTTTCAGGCTGGCGGGCGGCGACGCCCTGGTGACATTGGGCGGCAAGATGATGCGTAACAGATACAGCAAACACGTGGAAAGCCTGGTCGACGATCCCGATAACCCCGAGGCGAACCAGCAATCGATTGAAAACAATACTTTCGGGCCGGAAGGACGGCAAAAGATTGACAGCGTGTATGCCGGCCTGCAATACAATCGTGGCATCTATCAAGTCAATGCCGGCCTCAACTATACGAGCTTCGAGCTGACGGGCTACAAGCCTGCCTGCGATCTGCGCGTGCAGTGCTTCCCGCAAGGCGCGTCGCGCATTGCGCTGAAAGAGCACGGCGTGAATCCTTCGCTGATGCTGTCGGCCCAGGTTGCGCCGTGGTTCCAGCCGTTTGCCAGCGCCGAGCGCACCATGCGCGGCCCGAATCCGCAGGAAGTATTCTTTTCCAACGATGGCGGCGCCTCGATGAATCCTTTCCTGAAGGGCGAGAAGGCGACGACTTACCAGTTGGGCTTCAATTCCAGCCTGCATGGCTTGCTGAGCGCGAGTGACGCACTGAACTTCAAGGCCCTGTATTTCAAGAGCAAGATCGACGGCTATATCACCAGCCAGTCCTTCCTCGTGTGCGACAGCGGCCGCAAGTGCAATATCGCGGAAGTGCTCGCCAATGATTGGCAGAATGTGGATGACTACATGACCAACATGTATATCTACATCAACTCGGCCACGCCCGTGTACTCGCGGGGATGGGAACTGGAAGCGCAATACCAGCTGGGGCCGGCCTATGCGCGCCTGTCGTACACGCGTGAGACGACGCGCCAGCCCACCTCGATCGCCAGCGCGTGGTTTGGTGCGGCCGACATCAGCGAGCTGCCCAGCGTGTATTACAACCTCGACGTGGGCACGCGCTTGCTGGACAACAAGCTGGAAGTGGGCGCCATCCTCAAGCACACGGGTTCGAACCGCCGCCTGTCGCCGGAGAATGAGGCCGATGAGACGACGGGCGAAGTGGTCAAGGCCGACAATCCGAAGATCCCGGCCGTGGTAGACCTGTATGCCAGCTACCAGGTCAGCAAGAATCTGTTCCTGCGCCTGTCGGTGCAGAACGCCATGAACAAGGATTTTTCGGAAGCGCTGAACCGCCTGAACTCAATGCCGTCGCAGTCGCAAGAGAATACGCCGCTGAGCACGGCACGGGGCAGGACGTATGTGGCGGGGCTGGAGTACCGGTTCTAGTCAAACCCCAGCCCTGCGCTTGGGGTGAATTAATACTCGCGCGGCGTCGTTCCGTAGTAGCTGTGAATGGAGTTCACCCACGTGGTATCGGCCATGTCCGGCCAGTTATCCGTGTCGAAGCCGGGGGCGTTTTCGATACGCTCCTTGTCGACGTTGAGGGTGAAGCGCTTGTTGACGGTGTCGAGCAGCAGCGCTTCCCAGGGCACGGCGAACAGCTTTTCGCCGATGCTGAAGACACCGCCGTGCGACATGACAGCATAGGCAATCTTGCCGCTGCGCATGTCGATCATGATTTCCTTGATTTCGCCCAGATGTTCATCCTTGGCGTTGTGCACATGGTCGCCGATCAGGGTGTCGGCACCCATCAGTTCAGGGCCGGGACCTTTGTGGCCACGGTTGACATACATGCCGTAGGCGTCGCGTTCTTCGTAGCTCATGATGGACCTCCGTTGAAAAATTCCAGTCTGCCGCCTGGGCGCGGCAGGGTCTGTTCGCTCGCCCACACAAATTAAGGTATTGAAAATATTTCAATTATTACTATTGAGTAATTTTGTTGTGTGTAGACCGCAGGAGCGGGGGCGATAGTCGACATTTGGCGCAAATTTCCGCGCGCGGGAAGCGCCGCAGGCAGGCTTTAGTGTATAATTTCAATTTCCCGCACGTGCCGTTCGGCACCATCTGCAATGACCAAATTTGTCTTCGTCACTGGTGGCGTTGTGTCTTCCCTTGGAAAAGGGATTGCCGCCGCCTCTCTCGCCGCGATCCTCGAATCGCGCGGCCTTAAAGTCACCATGCTCAAGCTCGACCCGTATATCAACGTCGATCCTGGCACGATGAGCCCTATGCAACACGGTGAAGTATTCGTTACCGATGACGGGGCCGAAACCGACCTCGACCTCGGTCACTACGAGCGCTTCATCTCCACCCGCATGAAAAAGGTGAATAACTTCACCACTGGCCAGATCTATGAATCGGTGATCCGCAAGGAACGCCGGGGCGAATATCTGGGCAAGACCGTGCAGGTGATTCCGCATATCACCAATGAAATCCAGGATTACATCCGCCGTGGCGCCGAAGGCTACGACGTGGCCCTGTGCGAAATCGGCGGCACCGTCGGCGATATCGAATCGTTGCCATTCCTGGAAGCGGCGCGTCAGCTGAGCCTGCGCGCCGGCCGCAAGAACACGGCTTTCATCCACCTGACCCTGGTGCCTTACATCGCCTCGGCCGGTGAACTGAAAACCAAGCCGACGCAGCACTCGGTGCAAAAACTGCGTGAAATCGGCATCATGCCGAACGCGCTGCTGTGCCGTGCCGACCGCGCCATCCCGGAAGACGAGCGCGCGAAAATCTCGCTGTTCTCGAACATCGAAGAGCATGCCGTCATTTCCGTGTGGGACGTCGACACCATCTACAAAGTGCCGCAAATGCTGCACGATCAGGGCCTCGACGCCATCATCTGCGAAGCGCTGGACCTCGATCCTGCGCCGGCCGACCTGTCGATCTGGAGCAAGCTGATCTACACGATGGAACACCCGAAGGCGGAAATTACCGTCGGCATGGTCGGCAAGTATGTCGAACTGACGGAGTCGTACAAGTCGCTGATCGAAGCGTTGCGCCACGCCGGCATCCACACGGAAAGCCGCGTCAACATCGAGTACATCGACTCGGAAGAAATCGAAACGACGGGTTGCGAGAACCTGGCCAAGTACGATGCTATCCTGGTACCGGGCGGTTTCGGCAAGCGCGGCGTGGAAGGCAAGATCAAGGCGGCCCAATTTGCCCGTGAGCACAAGATCCCTTACCTGGGCATCTGCCTGGGCATGCAAGTGGCCCTGATCGAATACGCGCGCAACAAGGCAGGCATGCCGAACGCGAATTCGACCGAGTTCGACCTTGATACGGATCAACCTGTCGTTGCACTGATCAATGAGTGGCAAAACCACGATGGTAAAGTCGAGTTGCGCGATGAAAACTCGGACCTGGGCGGTACCATGCGCCTGGGCGCGCAGACCTGCGCCGTCAATCCGGGCACCCTCGCCGCCGAGATCTACGGCAGCGTGGTGACCGAGCGTCACCGCCATCGCTACGAAGCCAACAATCACTACCTGGCCCGTGTCGAAGCGGCTGGCCTGATCGTTTCGGCCCGCACGCCGAGCGAAGATTTGTGCGAAATCATGGAATTGCCACGCACGGGTGAAAATTCCCACCCATGGTATATGGGCGTGCAATACCATCCCGAGTTCAAGTCGACGCCACGCACCGGCCATCCCTTGTTTACCTCGTTCATCAAGGCAGCGCTGGCGCACAAGGAAGCCAACGCGGCCGCGCAATAACGCGGTCGATTGCGACAGTATTACCCGTAAGACAGCTCCCGGCCAGATAGTTCCCGCCGGGAGTTTCTTTGCCCCCTTTGTGCAATTGCGCATCAGAACGCAGTGTGCAGCCCCTGTTACGCTTAACTTTGGAGAATGACATGAGTGCTATTGTTGATATTATCGGTCGCGAGATCCTGGACTCGCGCGGCAATCCGACCGTCGAATGCGATGTGTTGCTGGAATCGGGCGTGATGGGCCGTGCGGCCGTGCCGTCGGGTGCCTCGACCGGTTCGCGCGAAGCCGTGGAATTGCGCGATGGCGACGCCAAGCGCTACTTCGGCAAGGGCGTGCTGCAAGCATGCGAAAACATCAATACCGAAATCTCCGAAGCCATCATGGGCCTGGACGCCAATGAGCAGGCTTTCCTGGACCGTACCCTGATCGACCTGGACGGCACGGAAAACAAATCGCGCCTGGGCGCCAACGCCATCCTGGCCGTCTCGATGGCTGTCGCCAAGGCTGCCGCCGAAGAAGCGGGCTTGCCGCTGTACCGCTATTTCGGCGGTTCGGGCGCCATGCAGATGCCAGTGCCGATGATGAACGTCATCAACGGCGGCGCACATGCCGACAACAACCTGGACATCCAGGAATTCATGATCATTCCCGTGGGCGCCCCGTCGTTCAAGGAAGCCGTCCGCTACGGCGCGGAAGTATTCCACACGCTGAAAAAGATCCTGCACAAGAAGGGCCTGAACACCAACGTGGGCGACGAAGGCGGTTTCGCGCCATCGCTGGCCAACCATGAAGAAGCCATCAAGCTGATCATCCAGGCCATCGAAGAAGCCGGTTACGAGCCAGGCACGCAGATCGCCATCGGCCTCGATTGCGCCGCGTCCGAGTTCTACAAGAACGGCAAGTACGAAATGGAAGGCGAAGGCCTGAGCCTGACGGCTACCGAGTTCACCAACCTGCTGGCGACCTGGTGCGACAAGTACCCGATCATCTCGATCGAAGATGCGATGCATGAAGGCGACTGGGATGGCTGGGCGATCCTGACGGCGGAACTGGGCAAGAAAGTGCAACTGGTCGGCGACGATCTGTATGTCACCAACACCAAGATCTTGAAAGAAGGCATCTCGAAAGGCATCGCCAATTCGATCCTGATCAAGATCAACCAGATCGGCACCCTGACGGAAACTTTCGCCGCCATCGAAATGGCCAAGCGCGCCGGTTACACGGCCGTCATTTCGCACCGCTCGGGTGAAACGGAAGACTCGACCATCGCCGATATCGCCGTTGCCACGAACGCCCTGCAGATCAAGACCGGCTCGATGTCGCGTTCGGACCGCATGGCCAAGTACAACCAGCTGCTGCGCATCGAAGAAGACCTGGGCGACATCGCCAGCTACCCTGGCCGCGATGCGTTCTATAATCTGAAGTAAGCTGATGTAAAACCCACTGGCCGGCCGGAGATATCCGGCCGGTTTTTTAACTGAATGCCCCATGCGCCTGATTACGCTCGCCCTGGCAGCCCTGCTGCTGTTGATTCAATTTCCCCTCTGGCTGGGTAAAGGCGGCTGGCTGCGTGTTGCCGATATGGAAGCCCAAGTGGCGGTGGCCAACAAGAAGAACATGGAATTGAAGGCGCGAAACGCCAAGCTCGAATCCGAAGTGCGCGACCTGAAAGATGGTACGGGCGCCGTCGAAGAGCGTGCCCGCTATGAGCTGGGCATGGTCAAACAGAATGAGATTTTCGTGCAGATCGTGCGCAAGGGCCAGACCCCGCCGCTGCTGGAAACGCCGGTGGACGCTGCTGCGCCGCACTGAGTACGGACTACTTCCCACTTGCCAGCCTGGACCGATTGCCAGGCTGACATATCACTGCTACCTTGTATTTACTACCGTGCACTGCTGCACACGACTGGCCGCATGGCGCGGCGCGGTGCAACTGCCTTGCTGCTTGCCGATCAGAAACGCGCTTTGCCGGTCGAGATCAGGTAAAAATGGATGCTGGTGACCACGATGGCAACAGCGATCAGTGCGGTTTCGAGAAATATCATATCAAAATCCTTTCAGTATTTAGTTGGCTTAAAAAACGTTCAGGGCGAGGCGCAGACAACGCCGCCCTGGGCGTTTTTTATCCGCGCGAAGCCAGGAAGCGTAATTCTGCGGCCAGATTCGGCATCAGCTTTTCGTAGCGGTTCGCTTCCGAGTTCAGCAGGGCGAAATCGCTCTTGCTTGGGCGTACATAGCGCTCGTCATCGGCGCTGGTGGCCGTGGTGGCGATGACTTCCTTCTGTGCCAGTTCGCTGTACGGCTTGGAAGCGAGCAGGGCGCCCAGGAAGGCGCGCGTGGCGCGGCCCAGGTTGCTGAAGTAGTTGCCGTTGTCGTTGCTGTAGGTGTTGGTAAAAGTGGACATATGCCCTCCATGAATGGTCTGTTGTTGCATTGCACAATAATGGAGTTTGCGATATGCGTCCAATTTCAAATTCCAATTTCAGAAATTCAAGAAACGCATAATAAGGGCGTAGTCATCGGCCACGCCCTGAAAATGAATTTGTTACGAAATGTTTATCCGACGGCGATGCGTCCCAAACCCGGATCGTCGCTGAAAAAGCCGTCCAGTCCCGTCTCGATATAGCGCCGCATTTCCGCCACGGAACCGGCTTCGTTGCGCGCATTTTCGCCATTGCCGTCACGGAAGTCGGCTGCCAGGAAACGGTTTTCCGGACGGAAGGTCCAGGTGTGCAACAGCAAGCCCGCCTGATGCGCATCGTCGACGATGGACAAGGGCTTGGCCAGGCGCTGGTCGGCGCCCAGCGCGATGACGCCTCGTGTGGGCGGCGCCACCACGTCCGCGTAGGCGGCGATGTCGCGCAAGCCGGCCGGCGTCGTCATCTGCCCGAACGTCAGCTTGCCGCCCGCCTTGGCCACGTCGATCGGGCGGATATCGCCGCCCACCACCAGCTGCATCAGGCGCACGTTGGCGCGCCGTCCCAGCTTCTCGCGCAAGTACTTCAGATTGGCCACTTCGAAGGACTGGATTTCGATCGGTGCGCGGCGCGTGTACTCGTGCGCCAGCATGGTCGAGAGGAAACGGTCTTCCAGCGCCAGGCCCGCATCGCGGAAGTACGTGGAGCTTTTCAGCTCCGGCACGAGGCCGATGACGCGTCCGCTGGCGGCCGATTGCGCTGCAACAAAATCGATGATTTCTTCCCAGGTGGGGATCTGGAATTGTCCATCGTACAAGGTGTTGCCGGTGCGTACTTTCGGCAGCCGTTCGATGGTGCGCAGGGTTTTCAGTTCCGCCAGGGTGAAGTCGTCGATGAACCAGCCCTCGTGCCATTCGCCGTCGACCATCTTCTTGCCGCGCCGGCTGGCAAATTCAGGCCGGCGCGCCACGTCGGTGGTGTCGATCAGGTTGCTTTCATGGCGCGCCACGAGGATGCCATCGCGCGTGGCGACCAGGTCCGGCTCCACGTAGTCGGCGCCATCGAGGATGGCCTTGGCATACGACGCCAGGGTGTGTTCGGGACGCAGGGCGCTGGCGCCCCGGTGGGCGAACACGAGCGGACGCGCGGGAGGCGGGGCCAGCAGGCTGGCGGCAAGGCCGGGTGCGCTGGCCAGGGCCAGGCCGCCGACGGCCGCCTGGACGAAGCTGCGGCGCGAAAAATGCCGTTGCGGCAACACAGGGGCGGTATGCGGCGCACGCATCAGAAATCCGCCGTCAGGGTCAAAAAGCCCTGGCGCGGGGCGATCGGGAAGGTGTTATACGTCTTGTCTGCCGCACCGACCACCACGTTCAGCGAACCTTCGCGGTTGGCCAGGTTGCTGACGTTGACACGCCAGCGCGGGTTTTTCAGCCAGCTGGCCATGGCCGGCAGCTTGCCCGACACGCCCAGGCCCATCAGGAAATAGCTGGGCACGGACAAATCGTTGGTGTACGTCGCGTAGCGCTTGCCCACATAGTCTCCCGTCAGCTGCACTTCGATATCGCCAAAGGTGGCCGAGGCCACGAACTTGTTCAGCCATTCCGGCGAGCCCGGCACGTTCTTGCCCGCTGTCAGCACCAGCGCGGCGCCATTGTTGTAATTGTCCGCGTATTGCGAGCGGTTGTACGACAGGGCATTGTAGAACGAAAAATTGTTGCCAAAATGAACAGTGCCGGCGATGTCGATGCCGTCCGTGCGCACGCTGCCCACGTTGGCCAGCACGGGATTGCCACCGATGATGGAGGAAATCACGGGCGTCGGGCTGATCTGCAGCAAACGGTTGCTGAAATCGACGTGGTAGACATTGACTTGCCCATCGATGGCCGTGATGGCGCCCAGGTTCAATGGGTGGCTGCCGCGTACGCCCACTTCATAGGTGAGGGCCGTTTCCGGTTTGGCGTCGCGCTTGAACAGGTCGAAGGCTGCCTGGCTCGACAAGCTCCAGGGCGAGGCTCCGCCGCCGCCGTAGGTGACGAACTGGCGCATGTTTTTCTGGATATTGAAGTACAGCTGGTCTTGCGGCGTGACATCCCAGCGCGCGCCCACTTGCGGCAAGAACCATTTTTTTGTGTTGATGGTGCCGACCGGCAAAGCCGTCGAGCTACCGGAAATGGCGCCCTTGGCCGGCTGCACGGGGAATTTGCCATCGGCAAACTGCAGGCTGGACTTGAAGCCGGCCTGCAGGGCGATATCGGGACGGATGCGCCATTCATCCTGCAAGTGCAGCTGCACTACCTTGTTGTCGATCTCGCTGCCGTACTGCGTGATCAGGGGATTGCCGGGGCGGTCATATGGCGAGGTGGGGTTGTTGACGTCCAGCGCATACCAGCGGCGGTAGGCGGACGAGCGGTTCTGTTCCAGCCACAGGCCCGCTTCCAGTTGATGCTCACCAATTTCCTTGCGCAGGGTGGAAATGAAGCCGCCGCGCTTGATGTCGTATTCCGTCGTGCGCACGGCGTAACCCGAGTTGCCAAACACTTCCTTCAAATTCTGTTTCGGGTAGTACACGCTGAACAAGCCCGGCAAGCCGGCCACGCCGATGGGGCCGGCCACCACGCCCGCGCCGTCGTCCTTGTGGTAGTACACCTGGTTGGCCCACGTCGTGCCTTCGCCTAGGTTGGCGTCGAACTTGGCGTAGGCCAGGTAATCGGTGCGCTGTGCGTCGCTGTAGTAATTGCGGTAATTGTTGCCGTCGGCGGCAGGCGTGGCGCCCGTCGGCGACAAATAGTTCAGGGCTGCCTTGAAGTCCGGATACAGGAAGGGTCGCGTGTACGGCGCGCTCGTCTCGCCTGCCACGTGCACGGTGCTGTCTTCGTTCGGCTCGATCTTGTCCGAGTAATTGAAGAACAGGGTCAGCTTGCCCGCCTCGCTGCGGTTGACGTATTTGGCGTTGAACTGGTCGCCGCCCTGGCGCGCGTCGAAATCCCAGGCGCGCGCTTCATGATGCAAAATGGAAAAGTAAGCGCTGCTGCCGTCGCCGAAGACGCCCGTGTCGTAGCGGGCAAACGTGCGTGAGGTGCGGTGGCTGCCCACCGTTTGCTGCACGCTGGCGCCCTGCGTGGCCAGCGGGTCGCTGGAATAGGTTTCGATGGTGCCGCCCAGGTTGCTGGTCGAGGCCGTCGCCAGGTCGCCCGCGCCCGACGATAGCACCACGCTGCGCACGTTTTCGCTGATCACGGCGCGCTGCGGCGACAGGCCGTTGTAGTTGCCGTACTGCTGGTCGCCCAGCGGCACGCCATCCATGGTATAGCCTAGTTGCTGACCGGAAAAACCATGCACGAATAGCGACAGGTTCTGTTCGTTGTTGCCCCACGGATCGGCCGTCTGGAAGCTGACGCCAGGCAAGGTTTGCAAGGCTTTCAGGGGATTCGTGCCGGGCAGGATTTTTTGGATTTCATTTTTGCTCAGGGCGACCGAAGAGCGCGTCTTGCGCGAGGAAATCTCCACAGTGGTCATCGGGGCATTGTCGTCAGCGGCAGCCGGGGCAGCAGCGGCCATGTCGGTGGCGGCGGATGCCACGGCGGCGGCCACGGCCGTTTGCGCCAGCGCCGGCAGGGAGAGGCCCGCAGCGCAGAAGCCCAGCAAAACGTGGAAGGAATGGCGGCGCAGGGCCAGCGTCAAGTGGGTGGTCATCATCAGCCTGTGGAAAGTGGGAAGTAATACAAGCTGCGCAGCGTAACGGCGGCGCGTGACGGGCTGATGACGAACTGATGACGCAACGATGACAGTGGAAACAACTGCGCCGCCTGAGGGGCGGCGCGGGAATTATGGCGAAACTGTAATGCTTAGTTAATACTCGCTGCGGGTGGGATCAAGACTTCGGCCGGCGCATCCGTGATGAACAGCTGCGCGCAATCGACCTTATCGAATGCGTAGTGCTGGCCGCAGAAATCGCAGTTCACGCCCACTTGTCCCACTTCGTCCAGGGTGCCGTTGACTTCTTCCTCGCCCAGCATCTTGAGCATATTGCCCACTTTTTCGCGCGTGCAGCTGCAATGGAAGCTCGGGTGCAGGGGATCGAAGACGCGGATAGTTTCTTCCCAGAACAAACGCTGCATCAGGGTCTCGATGTCGGTGGCGAGGATTTCTTCCTCTTTCAGGGTCGACGCCAGCATCACGGCGCGGTGCCACGTCTCCAGCGCGACTTCTTCCGAGACCGGCGTCGCTTCGGCCTTGCCGCCATGGTGCGGCAGCTTTTGCAGCAGCAGGCCGCGCGAGACGCTGTCGTCCGTGGCCAGCCACAAACGCGTGTCGAGCTGTTCCGAGCGCAACATGTAGTTTTCGATCACGGTCGCCATGTCGTCGCCGTCCAGCGGCACGATGCCCTGATACGGTTGCTGGCCTGGCACCTTGTCGGCCGGGTCCAGGGTGATGATGAAGCGGCCCTTGCCCGTGGCGTTGAGCAATTGCGGCACGGTGGCGACCTCGGCAATGATGGCGTCCGGGTCCAGCTTGGCCGTGGCGCGCAGGCGCAGGTCCGAATCGCACTCGACCACCATCAGGCGCACGGGACCGTCACCATGAATTTGCATGATGATGGAACCGTTGAATTTCAGGTTGGCCGACAGCAGGGCGGCGGCAGCCACCATTTCACCCAGCACTTTTTTCACGGCCGTCGGGTAGGCGTGGCGCGCCACCACTTCCTGCCAGGTGCCGGAAACGTCGATGAACTGGCCGCGCACGGCGGCGTTGTCGAAAATAAATTTTTGCAGGGTATCCTGGGTGGTGGCGGCTGCGCTGACGGCGCCGATGGTTTCAGTCGTCATTCTCTTATCCAATCTTCTTGAGTTGCGTATTAAATAGCTGGCCGCGTTGCACATAGTTCACGGCGTTGCCTTGTAGCCTGGTGATATCGTCTGCCGTCAGGGCCCGCACGGCTTTCGCCGGTGAGCCGATGATCAGCATATTGTCGGGAAATTCCTTGCCTTCCGTGACCAGGGCGCCTGCGCCGACCAGGCAATTCTTGCCGATCTTCGCGCCATTCAGGATCACGGCCTGGATGCCGATCAGGGCGCCATCGCCGATCGTGCATCCATGCAACATCGCCTGGTGGCCGATGGTCACGTTCTGGCCGATGTCCAGCGGGTAGCCCGGATCCGTGTGCAGCACGGCGCCTTCCTGCACATTGCTGTTGGCGCCCACGGTGATGCGTTCGTTGTCGCCGCGGATGGTGGCGCCGAACCATACGGAGGTATTCGCTTCCAGCGTCACCTTGCCGATCACGTTAGCCGTGTCGGCAACAAAAGCGGAAGCGTCAATCTGTGGCGCATCGGCGCCCAATTGGTAGAGTGTCATCGTTAGCCTATGGCGGTGGTGGAAGCGCCGGGCTGGGCCGGACGCGGAAGTTTTGCTTGGCTTACCTACTATGTACGCTATTTTACGCTGTTGCAGGGCAAGTCCTGGCGCCGACCACCAATCCGGTATAATAATCGAACGGTCGTACTTTTGTGCCCGCACTATTTACAGACACAGCATGTGGCGCCATCCGCGCCACTTTCAAGGCAGGTAATGAGATGAAACCCATGAAACTTTCCCGTTCCGAATTCATCAATATCCGCGGCGCGCGCACGCATGTGCGCCATTGGGGGCGTGAAGGCGCGCCCATCCTGTTCATGGTGCACGGCTGGATGGACGTGGCCGCCTCGTTCCAGTTCGTCGTCGACGAGCTGGCGGGCGACTGGCACGTGATCGCGCCCGACTGGCGCGGCTTTGGCCTTAGCGACTACACGCAATCGGACACTTACTGGTTCCCCGATTACCTGGCCGACCTGGATGCCATGCTGCTGCACTATTCGCCGGATGCGCCCGTCAACCTGCTCGGTCACAGCATGGGCGCCAACGTGGCCGGCCTGTACGCGGGCGTGCGGCCCGAGCGCATCAGCCGATTCATCAACCTGGAAGGCTTCGGCATGATGGCGACCAAGCCGGAGCAAGCCCCTGGCCGCTACGCCAAGTGGCTGGACGAATTGCGCGAGCCGCCCGTCATGCGCAGCTATCCGAGTCAACAGGCCGTGGCCGAACGCTTGCAAAAGACCAATCCGCGCCTGCCGGACGCGCGCGCGGCCTTCCTGGCGGAGCACTGGTCGGCGCAAAACGAGGCGGGCGAGTGGGACATCATGGGCGACCCGCAGCACAAGCGCGTCAATCCCATCCTGTATCAGGTGGAAGAAGTGATGGCGTGCTGGCGCCGCATCACGGCGCCCGTGCTGTGGGTGGAGGCTATTGAGACGAATATGTGGCAATGGATGGGGCCGAAGGAAGAGGCGCGCATTGAAATCGACCGGCGTTTGGCCTGCATCAAGGATGTGCGCTGCGAGATGATGGCGGACGCGGGCCACATGCTGCACCATGACCAGCCGGCGGAGCTGGCGCGCCTGGTGGAAACCTTCCTGGCGCAGTAATGCGCCGGCGCAGCTGTGTCGCTAACGCGACTTCCTTATCGGGCAAGCAGCGTACAATGAAAACTTCTTTCATGCTGAGCCCGTGCAGGGTATTGTTTTCGTATGCTTAAAGTCGACCTGCATTGTCATTCGAATATTTCCGACGGCGTGCTCGCGCCCGCTGCCGTGGCTGCGTATGCTTGCCGCGCGGGCGTCGATGTGTGGGCGCTGACGGACCACGATGAAGTGTCCGGTATCGCCGCCGCGCGCACGGCCGCGCTGGACCTGGGCATGCGTTTCGTGGCCGGCGTGGAAATATCCATCACCTGGGCCGGCCAGACCGTGCACATCGTAGGCTTGCAAGTCGATGAAAACAATCCCGGTCTCGTGCAGGGATTGCACCAGACGCGTTCCGGGCGCGACGCGCGCGGCCGCGAGATCGCCCGCCAGCTGGACCTGGCCGGCATCCCCGATGCCTATGAAGGGGCCTTGAAATTTGTCGGCAACCCGGATCTGATGTCGCGCACGCATTTTGCCCGCTACATTGTTGAAACGGGGAAATGTGCGAATATCCCTGACGTGTTCAAGAAATACCTGTCGGAAGGCAAGCCGGGCTACGTCGAACACCGCTGGGCCACCCTGGCCGAAGCGGTGGGCTGGATACGCGGCGCGGGCGGCGTGGCCGTCATCGCCCATCCGGGCCGCTACCGCTTCAGCGACATGGCGCAAGGCGTGCTGTTCGATGAATTCAAGCAACTCGGTGGCGTGGCCATCGAAGTCGTCACGGGCAGCCACAGTCCGGACCAGTATCCGCAATACGCGCAGCTGGCCAACGCCTACGGCTTCCTCGCTTCGCGCGGCACGGATTTCCATGCGCCAGGCGAGTCGCGCGTGGATTTTGCCATGCTGCCGCCCTTGCCAGCCAACGTCACACCCATCTGGCACGACTGGTTCTAGGGCACGGCTGGCCTGCGTCTGCCGCGCGGGGGCTTGAAGAGTCGCGAGCGCATACTTATCTTTTAGTTATTATTATTTTCCGGAGCCAACGCCCATGAAACGTATCGTCCTTTTTATTGCCACCAACCTGGCCGTGATGCTGGTGCTGTCGCTCGTCCTCAGCTTGCTGGGCGTGGGCAACCCAGCGCGGGGCAGCACCCTGAACCTGGGCAGCCTGTTGGTGTTTTCGCTGGTGGTGGGCTTCACGGGGTCGATCTTTTCGCTGTTGATCAGCAAGCCGATGGCCAAGTGGAGCACGGGCGCGCGCGTGATCGATAACCCCACCTCGTCAACCGAATTGTGGCTGGTCAATACCGTGCGCGCGCTGTCCGAGCGGGCCGGCATCGGCATGCCGGAAGTGGCCGTGTATGAAGGTGACGCGAATGCGTTTGCCACGGGCGCCTTCAAAAATTCGGCGCTGGTGGCCGTCTCGACGGGCTTGTTGCAAAGCATGAACCGCGATGAAGTCGAAGCCGTGCTGGGCCACGAGATCGCCCACGTCGCGAATGGCGACATGGTCACCCTGACCCTGATCCAGGGCGTGGTGAATACCTTTGTCGTCTTCATGGCCCGCGTGGTGGGTTTCTTTGTCGATAATGTACTGTTGAAAAATAACAACCGCGAAGGCGGCGGACGCGGCATCGGCTATTTCGTCACCGTCATGGTGTGCGAAGTGATCTTTGGCTTGCTCGCTTCCATCATCGTGGCCTGGTTCTCGCGCCAGCGCGAATTTCGCGCCGATGCCGGTTCTGCCAAGCTCTTGGGCAGCCCGACGCCGATGATGCATGCGCTGGCCCGTCTGGGCGGCGTGCCGCCGGGCGAACTGCCCCAATCGATGCAGGCGCTGGGCATCAGCGGCGGCAAAGGCGGCTGGGGCGCGCTGTTTGCCACCCATCCGCCTCTCGAACAACGTATTGCCGCGCTGCGCGGCGTACAATAATGCTAACTTAACAAGCTGGTTCGCCAGAACGCTTACACATGAGTCAATTTTTTCATATTCACCCTGAGAATCCGCAATTGCGCCTGATCAAGCAGGCGGCGCAAATCATCCAGTCCGGCGGCGTCGTGGCCTTGCCCACCGACTCCTGCTACGCGCTGGTGTGCCAGCTCGACGACAAGGGCGCCGTCGAGCGCCTGCGCCGCATCCGTGGCGTGGATGAAAAGCATCACCTGACCTTGCTGTGCCGCGACTTGAGCGAGCTGGGCGTGTATGCCCGCGTCGACAACCGCCAGTTCCGTCTGCTCAAGGCCGCCACGCCGGGCGCTTACACCTTCATCCTGGAAGCGACCAAGGAAGTACCGCGTCGCCTCAGCCATCCTTCGCGCAAGACCATCGGCCTGCGCGTGCCGCAGCACCGCATCGTGCAAAGCCTGCTGGACGAGCTGGGCCAGCCGCTGCTGGGCGCCACCCTGACCCTGCCCGGTGACGAAGACAGCCTGACGGATGCCGAGACGATCCGCGAGCGCCTGGAAAAACTGGTCGACCTGATCATCGATGGCGGCGTCTGCGCGCATGGCCCCAGCACCGTGATCGACCTGACGGGTGCGGAGCCGGAAGTGGTGCGCGTGGGACGCGGCGACCCGGCCGTGCTGGGCTTGTAGCGGTTGGCGCAGGGCGCCGGATTTACCTATCTTTAATGGCAACATAAGAAAGGCGCCAGTACGCCTCTGGTAGAATCGCGGTCATGAGCGATTTCAATACGATAGTCCAGACCGTTGCGGTGTACCTGGTGCCGGTGCTGTTTGCCATTTCCCTGCATGAGGCGGCGCATGGCTACGCCGCCCGCTATTTCGGCGATCCCACGGCTTCGAACGAGGGCAGGCTGAGCCTCAATCCCATCCGGCATATCGATCCTTTCGGCACGATATTGCTGCCCTTGATACTGTATTTCACGATCCAGGTGCCGTTTGGTTATGCCAAGCCGGTGCCCGTCGACTTCAGTCGCCTGCGCAATCCGAAGAAGCAGATGGCGTGGGTGGCGTTTGCCGGTCCTGGCGCCAATTTCGTCATGGGCCTGGGCTGGATGATCGCCTTTGTCGTCCTTAGCGTCATGCCGCCGACGGAAATGGGCATGTTTTTCCGCAAGATGGCCGGTGCCGGCGTCAGCGTGAATGCGGCCATGTTTGTCTTTAACCTGATTCCCGTGCCGCCCCTCGATGGCGGACGCATCATGACGGGCTTGCTGCCGATGCAACTGGCGCGTCCTTACGCCAGCATCGAACGCTACAGCCTGTATGTGTTCGGCGCCCTGGTGCTGCTGATGTACACGGGCATATTGAACCGCGCCTTGCTGGCGGCGATCGAATTTGTCATTGGCATTTTTGTCACCCTGGTCACGCCCCTGACGGCACTATTGACTTGATGCCCGCAACTGGATGTATGCAAATAATTGATGGAAGTACCGATGCAAGTAACTGAACCAATAGTAGAAACCGAAGCGATTTCCGGCTGGCTGCGCCGCTGGGCGCCCCTGATCCCGGGCGGCGAAGTGCTGGACCTGGCCTGTGGCGCAGGCCGCCATGCGCGTCACCTGGTGAGCCTGGGCCACCCCGTCATCGCGCTCGACCATGATCCGGAAATGCTGGAAAAGGCGGCCGGCACGGGCATCACCACCTCGCTGGTGGACCTGGAGGCGCCGGGCGCCGTGTGGCCCTTCGCTTCCGGCCGCTTTGCCGGCATCGTCGTCACCAATTATCTGCACCGGCCCCTGCTGGAAGCCATGGTGGCCAGCCTGGCTCCCGATGGCGTGCTGCTGTATGAAACCTTTGCGGAAGGCAATGAGCAGTTCGGCAAGCCGTCGAATCCGAAATTCCTGCTGAAGGAAGGGGAAATGCTGAGCTGGGCGGTGCGGCAGGGCTTGCGTGTGGTAGCGTATGAGGATGGACGCGTGGAACAGCCAAAAGCTGCTCTCGTGCAACGAATTTGCGCCGTCAGGCCGGATTTTCCACGGTTGGCAGCCCTGCTGCCGACGTTTTGAGCGGCCTTACCATGTCAGAATGCACCACAGGCGCGGGCTATCCGCTACAATCGTTGTTTTATTTATCGGCGCTATAAACTTACTATGATCAAGGGCAGCATTGTAGCAATCGTCACCCCGATGCACGCAGACGGCAGTCTGGACTTTCCAGGTCTGCGCAAGCTGATCGACTGGCATATCGCCGAGGGTACGGACGGCATCGTCATCGTTGGCACGACGGGCGAATCGGCAACGGTCAGCGTGGAAGAACACTGCGAACTGATCCAGTTGACCGTCGAACATGCCAAGGGACGCATTCCTATCATCGCCGGCGCCGGAGGTAACTCCACGGCCGAGGCCATCAAACTGACGCGCTACGCGAAAGAAGCGGGCGCCGATGCTGTCCTGCAAGTCGTGCCGTACTACAACCGTCCTACCCAGGAAGGCATGTACCAGCACTTCAAGGCCATCGCCGAAGCCGTCGACATTCCCGTCATCCTGTACAACGTGCCTGGCCGCACGGTTGCCGACATGAGCAACGAGACCATCGTGCGCCTGTCCGCCATCCCGAATATTGTCGGCGTGAAAGATGCGACCGGCAATATCGGCCGTGGCATCGACCTGCTGCGCCTCGTGCCAGCGGACTTTGCCGTGTACTCGGGCGACGATCCGACGGCCATGGCGCTGATGTTCTGCGGCGGCCACGGCAACATCTCCGTGACGGCCAACGTGGCGCCGCGCGCCATGCACGAACTGTGCGTCGCGGCCATGGCGGGCGAGCGTGCCACGGCAATCGCCATCAATAACAAAGTTTTTCCTCTGCACCAGAAATTGTTTGTCGAGCCTAACCCGGTGCCCGTCAAATGGGCGCTGGCCGAAATGGGCCTGATGCCGGCCGGCATACGCTTGCCACTGGTGCCACTGGCTGAAAATTGCCATGCTATCGTGCGCGATGCCTTGCGCGACGCCGGCATCCTGTCTTAAGGCCGAACTTCAAGCCCGGACTTGACCAGTCCGGACCTTCCCTGATTCCAGCTGCTACTTAGCTTCTTATCCAGTTACGACATGACTAATTGCAAGAAAAACCAATCGGCGCCTGCCACCATCGCCGTCCGCGGCATCGTCATCGGCGCCATCGCAGCCAGCCTCGCGGGCTGCGGCATGATCAGTTCGGTAGTCGGCGGCGACAAGGTCGACTACAAGTCGGTCAAGAAAGCCGGCACCCTGGACGTGCCGCCTGACCTGACGCAATTGCAGCAGGACAACCGCTACACCCTGCCGGATGCGAAAAACGGTGTGGCCACGGCTTCCGGCTACAACGCGCAGCGCAACGCCACGGCCGGTACGCCCGTCATTGTGGGCGCCGACGGCGTGGTGGGTGTCGTGCCTGTCACGGCCGGTGGCGTCAAGGTCGAGCGCGCGGGCAACCAGCGCTGGCTGGTCGTCAAGCAGTCGCCTGAAGTGCTGTGGCCGCAGCTCAAGCAGTTCTGGGAAGATTCCGGCTTTACCGTCGCCATCGACCAGCCGACGGCTGGCATCATGGAAACCGAGTGGAACGAAAACCGCGCCAAGCTGCCGCAGGACTTTATCCGCAACACCATCGGCAAGGCCTTCGATTCGATGTACTCGACGGGTGAAAAAGACAAGTTCCGCACCCGCGTGGAGCGCCTGGCTGACGGTTCGACCGAGATCTACATCAGCCACCGTGGCGTGGAAGAGGTGGTCACGGGCCGCGACAAGGAAACCACCACCTGGACCGCACGTCCCAACGATCCGGGCCTGGAAGCGCAATTCCTGGCCAAGCTGATGACGCGCCTGGGCGCGGCCAGCGACGAGGCGCAAGCGAAGACGGCCGTCGACGCCGCCATCGTGCAGCCGCTGCACGCCAAGCTGGTCGGCGACGCCGCCACGCCGGCGCGCGCCATCGAAGTCGATGAAGGTTTCGACCGCGCCTGGCGCCGTGTCGGACTGGCGCTGGACCGGGTCGGCTTTACGGTGGAAGACCGCGACCGCACGCAAGGCACGTATTTCGTGCGTTACGTCGATCCTGATGCTGTCAAGAAAGATGGTTTCTTCTCGAAACTGTTCAGCTGGGGCTCGTCGTCCGACAAGGACAAGGAAGCGCAGCGCTACCGCGTCCTGGTCAAGGCCGGCAATGGCTCGACCAGCCTGGTCAGCATCCTCAGCAACGAAGGCAAACCCGATACCTCGCCAGTGGCCGAGAAGATCCTGGGCTTGCTGAACGATCAGCTGAAATAAGCAGTGCATTCGCGGCAGGCATCAGAACCTGCCGCACATTAAAAAAGCTGGCCCGGGAACCCGGGCCAGCTTTTTTATTGCCGATTGCCAGTGTTTTATCTTGCGGATAAAACTGTGGACGCAAAAAAACCGGCCCGAAGGCCGGCTTTCTTTCCTGCGGGGTGCTAAATTACTTAGCAGCCGATGCAGCAGCCGAAGCAGCCGAAGCAGCGTCGGTAGCGGCCGAAGCGGCAGCCGAAGCAGCAGCAGCAGCGTCGGTAGCGGCCGAAGCAGCAGCGTCAGCAGCAGCAGCTGGAGCGGCTTCAACTACTGGTGCTGGTGCTGGGGTTTCAACTACTGGTGCTGGTGCAGGAGCTTCTTCTTTTTTGCTGCAAGCAGCCAGAGCAACAACCATCAGGGAGGCGATCAGCAGGGATTTTTTCATTTGTTTTCCTTAATTATTTCAAAAAATAAATCAATATTGTTGCGATGAATAATTACCGGTAATTATCGCTCGTTAGGTCGTCTTCGAAGGCTTTTCGTACCAGGTGGTGCCTGCCAGACAACGGAAACTTCCTAACCGAATATTATAGCGATTTTTGGTGCGTCGCAATAGGAACAAGAGGCAAATTCGCAACTATTTTGTGATATCGCAATATTTGCCGAAGCAAATTGCAAGCAAGTGTAAGCGATTTGCGAAAGCGCGACAAAACGATATAAAAATAATATGTTTCATTGCGCTAACGCAGATGCTGTCATTTCATCTACTGTAATACCACTTTGCTACGCCACGATCATTCAGGCCAGTTCGATCCAGCCATCCTGATACCAGGTATATAACGCATCCATCACGTCATCGGAAGCCTGGGCCACGGCGGCGCCATCGAGGGCGCGTTCGTTGGCCAGGGTTTCCAGGGCCGTTTTGTCGGCCTTGCCAA
Source organism: Janthinobacterium lyxosi (assembly GCF_051380665.1). Taxonomy (NCBI): domain Bacteria; kingdom Pseudomonadati; phylum Pseudomonadota; class Betaproteobacteria; order Burkholderiales; family Oxalobacteraceae; genus Janthinobacterium; species Janthinobacterium lyxosi. The sequence goes on along the minus strand of NZ_JBNYXM010000003.1, from coordinate 183,829 downwards.
TGGCAAACGATTCACCATTGATGAAGACATTCTTGCCACGATACAGCATCAACGTCTTGCGCGACAACACGACGCCCTTTTTCTGTGCGGCGTCCGCGAAGCGGCCCACCGTCAACGGCTTGGACAGCGGCGTGAAAAACACATTGTGTTTCGGTTCCGACAGGTGTTCGCCCAGGAAGATGGTCACGTCTTCTTCCGTGAAGCGCACCTTGTTTATTTCTTCCGTGATGATGCTGAGCATTTCACGGGGGATTTCCGCCGGTTTGCCCGACGCTTTCAAGTCGGGATCGCTGTAGATGCCCGGCAAGTCGATCGAGTCGGCCATGAATTGCAGGAAAGCTTCGCCCAGTTCCTGGAACGTGGGTGAGCGGAAGCCGATCGAATACGTCTGGCAGTCGCCGATGGCCACGCCGTCGTGCGCGTAGTGGGGCGGCAGGTACAGCATGTCGCCCGGTTCCAGCGTGAATTCTTCGTCAGGCGTGAAGTTGCTGAGGATTTTCAGCGGCAAGCCGTCGATCAGGCTCAGGTCCTTCTGCGCACCGATGCGCCAGTGGCGCTTGCCCTGGCCTTGCAGCAGGAACACGTCGTAGGAATCGAAATGCGGGCCCACGCCGCCGCCATCGGTGGCGAAGCTGACCATCAGGTCGTCCAGGCGCGCATCCGGCAGGAAACGGAACTGGCGCAGCAGGGCGTCGGCCTTGGCGCTGTGCAGGTTGGCGCCCTGCACCAGCAAGGTCCATTCCTTCTGTTTCAGTGAGGGCAGGCTGGTCAGTGGGCCTTGCTGCATGTTCCAGTGGCCATCCGCATGGCTGACCAGGCGCGATTCGACGTGGTCCAGGGTGGCCAGCTCGGCCAGGGCCTTGAAATCGAACAGCGCCTTGAAGCCAGGCACGGCTTGACGGATCAACAAGGGTTTTTTATGCCAGTAGTCGCGCAGGAATTGCGCCGGCGTGATATCGCCGAGGAGAGTTAATTTTTTCATGCGCCCATTATAACAACCGGAAATGCAGGAATGCGCCTGCCGTTGGCGGCGTGAAGGTATAATTTGCCAGCTTATACAATGAAAGGAAGCATAATGAAGATTGCCAAAAATACGGTCGTGACTGTCAACTACAAACTGTCAGACGCGCAAGACAATCTGATCGAAGATGGCCGTCAGCCGATGGTCTACCTGCACGGTGATTATGAAAATACCCTGCCGAAGATCGAAGAAGAGCTCGACGGCAAGGAAGTTGGCTATTCCAACACGATCCAGATCGAACCGGATGATGCTTTCGGTGAATACGATCCAGCCCTGGTGAAGGTCGAGCCGCGCAATCGCCTGCCTGAGCCGCTGGAAGTGGGCATGCAGTTCGAAGGCATGCCGGAAAGCGATTCGCCGGACGAAGAAGCGATGATCTTCACGGTGACCGATATCGCCGACGACAAGGTCGTGCTGGACGGCAACCATCCACTGGCCGGCATCGCGCTGCGCTTCTCGCTGACCGTCGCTGACGTACGTGTAGCCACCGACGAAGAAATCGCCCATGGCCACGTGCATGGTGCACACGGCCATGACCATGGCGATGAAGATGATGAAGGCGACGGCGAAGAGGGCGACCACTTCCGCACTCATCCTATCCATTAATATCGCTTGTTCCAGGCCGGCTATATGCCGGCCTGTTCATTTGTGCCGCAGCTACTAACGGCGCACAGTCGACGCCTTGGCTCTTGCTTGCGCCGATGGCCTGACGGCCCGTTGACGTACCTCAAAGAATGGCGTCTTGCCGGGCCGTACGGCGATGGCCGACCAGTCGTTGTCGATGCTGACGTGACCCAGGTTGCCTTTCCAGCTGATTTTCGGCCCGCCTGCCCTGGCGGCGGCCTTTCTACTCTTGTCTTCCTTGCCGCCCGCGTCGCCATTGCGCTGCGTATCGACCAATAAGACCTTGCCGCTGAATTTCTTCGCCAGCGCGCGGACCTGCTTGCGTGGTCCGGCAAAGCCATCCTGTTTCGAACTGAAGCTGGGCAGCAGCGAATTGTCGTCTTCATCCAGCACGCCCACGTCGCCATCGGAAAACAGCACGATGCCGTCGAGTTGCTTGCGCTGTGCCATGGCGAACAGGCGCTGCAGCCAGGAGCGGTTGGCGACCAGGCGGTCTTCGAATTCGCTGTTGCGTCCCGCTTCTGGCAGGAAATGGTTGTTATTCGCGGGCAGGTTGATGGTGGCGAACAGCACACCGCCATACTCCCAGTGGGCGTTTTCCGCATAGCTGCGGAACTTTGCCGTCGATGACAGCCGCGACAGGGTCAGCTTGCGCTGGCCCAGGCTCTGGTCGTCGGCGAAATACACGTCGCGCAAGCGGTTCAGGCGTTCGATGGCGTTGACCCTGCCGCGCGAATTGCGGCAGTTGGCCCAGTCGCTGGCCGACAGCGAGACGATCAGCGGCGGCCCGCTGGCGTCCAGCAAATCCTTGCGCTGGCCATACAGCTTGTCGCTGCACGATTCACTGGCGGCCTTGATGCCGGTGGCCACCACGAAGGAGGCATTGAAGGCGCTGGTGTCGGCGATGGCTTTTTTCAGGGGGCCATCGTCCGGCCCCGCGTTGAAGGAATGGCCCAGCACGGCAAACTCGAAGCCGGCCTGGTCGCCCGGGGCGGCCAGCGCCGCTTGCCACTGCAGGCTGGCGGCCAGCAGGCCGGCCGCCAGCAGGCGCAGGCTGGCGATGCTGCGCCGTATGGTCATGCGGCGGCCAGCCGTTTCAACTGATACAACTGCTCCAGCGCATCGCGCGGCGTGAGCGCATCGGGATCGAGGTCGGCGATCGCGTCGAGCAAGGCTTGCTGCGCCGCATTCAGCGCGGCCAGCGGCGCCGCTTCCTCTTCTTCCTCTTGCGCATACGGATCGGCGGAGGGCAGCGCGAACAGGTCGCGCTGCGGCGTGGCGTCCAGCGCTTGCGCTTCCAGGCGCGCCAGGTGCTTGCGCGCGGCCTTGATCACGGGCTGCGGCACGCCGGCCAGTTGCGCCACCTGCAAGCCGTAGCTTTGCGAGGCGGGACCGGCCTGCACGGCGTGCAGGAAGACGATGCTGTCCTTGTGTTCGACGGCCGACAAATGCACGTTGGCGGCGCTCGGGTGACTGTCTGGCAGTTGCGTCAGCTCAAAGTAGTGCGTGGCAAACAGGGTAAAACTACGGCTGCTGTCGATCAGATGGCGCGCGATGGCCCACGCCAGGGCCAGGCCGTCGAAGGTGGAGGTGCCGCGGCCCACTTCATCCATCAGCACCAGCGAATGCTCGGTGGCACCGTTCAAAATGGCGGCCGATTCCGTCATTTCCACCATGAAGGTCGAGCGTCCGCCCGCCAGGTCGTCGGTGGCGCCGATGCGCGTGAAGATGCGGTCGATGGGACCGATGGTGGCGGAAGCGGCCGGCACGTAGCTGCCCACGTAGGCCAGCAGGGTGATCAATGCCACCTGGCGCATGAAGGTCGATTTGCCGCCCATGTTCGGGCCGGTAATCAGCAGCAGCCGGCGCTCGTTGACGAAGCGGCAATCGTTGGCGATGAAGCGCTCGATCTGCTTTTCCACCACGGGATGGCGGCCTTCGACGATGTTGATGCACGGCTCGTCGACCAGTTGCGGCGCGGCCCAGTTGTGCTGCTGCGCATGTTCCGTCAGCGCATTCAGGGTGTCGAGCTGGGCCAGGCCCTGTGAAATGGTTTGCAAGGTGCCGATGTGCGGCGCCAGTTCGGCCAGCAGCAGGTCGTACAGCAGTTTTTCGCGCACCAGGGCCTTGTCTTGCGCCGACAGGGCCTTGTCTTCGAACACTTTCAGTTCGGGCGTGATGTAGCGTTCGGCGTTCTTCAGGGTCTGGCGGCGGCGGTAGTCGTCCGGTACCTTGTCCGTCTGGCCGTGCGTGACTTCAATATAGAAGCCGTGCACCTTGTTGTATTCGACGCGCAGGTTGGCGATGCCCGTGCGTGCGCGTTCGCGCGTTTCCAGGTCGAGCAGGAACTGGCCCGCGTTTTCCGACAGGGCCCGCAGTTCGTCGAGTTCGGCGTCGAAGCCGGTGGCAAACACGCCGCCATCGCGCACCATGGCGGCCGGTTCCTGCGCCACGGCGCGCACCAGCAAGTCCAGGCAGGCGGTCGGTGTCGCCAGTGCCGCGTGGATGGCGGCCAGCAAACCTGTTTCGCCGCCCTGGCCAGGACCATAACAACGCACCACGTCGCCGCGCAGGGCCGGCAGTTGCAGCAAGCCGTCGCGCAGGGCGGCCAGGTCGCGCGGACGCGCCGACAGCAGCGCGATGCGCGTGGTGATGCGTTCGATATCGGGTACTTGCGCCAGGGTGGCGGCCAAAGGCCCCGCCGCTTCGCTTTGCGCCAGCGCGGCGATGGCTTCATGGCGCGCGCGCGCCACGTTCTGGTCGCGCCGCGCATGGTGCAGCCAGTGGCGCAGCATGCGCGAGCCCATGGCCGTGCGGCAATGGTCCAGCAGGGAAAATAAAGTGGGCGATTCCTGCCCGCGGATGGTTTCCGTCAGCTCCAGGTTGCGCCGTGTGGCCGCATCCAGGCCGATGAATTCGCTTTCCGTTTCCGTGATCAAAGAGCGCACGTGCTGCAAGCCGCGTCCCTGCGTCGACTGCGCATAGCGCAGCAGCGCGCCGGCCGCGCCGAACGCGGCACCGAGGCCATCGGCGCCAAAACCGGTGAGTGTCGCCACTTTCAGCTGATCGAGCAGGGCCTTGTGTCCGCCCACTACATCGAAATGCCAGTCCGGCACGCGGTTGATGTGCGTGCCCGCGTAGTCGTCAAACAGGTTGCCATTGTCGCCACTCAAGATTTCGGCCGGCACGATGCGCTCCAGCTCCTGTTGCAATCGCGCCGCCACGGTGCTGCTGTCGCCGGAAAATTCCATCAGCTTCAAGGCGCCGCTGGCCAGCGACAGCCAGGCCAGGCCCGTCGTCACCGTCTTGCGCTGCGTGATGCTGCACATGGCCAGCAGCGGGCGCTCGGCCTTCTCTGGCAGCAAGTCCGCATCCGTCAGGGTGCCGGGCGTGACGACGCGCATGACCTTGCGCTCGACGGGACCCTTGCTGGTGGCCGGGTCGCCGATCTGTTCGCAAATGGCCACCGACTCGCCCAGCTTGACCAGCTTGGCCAGATAGCCATCGAGCGAATGAAACGGCACGCCGCACATCTTGATCGGATTGCCACTGGCCACGCCGCGCGCCGTCAAGGTAATGCCCAGCAGGCGCGACGCTTTCTCCGCATCCTCGAAAAACAGCTCGTAGAAATCGCCCATGCGGTAGAAGACCAACATCGTCGGGTGGTTTTCCTTAATACCCAGATATTGCTGCATCATCGGAGTCAGCTTTTCAGCCGAATTTTTCTTTGCCGCGGCGGCGTTGATTTCTTTTGGGACGGTGGTCATGTGTTCTTTGTCGTTGGTCCGGCGGCCGGAAAATGCCTGCCTGCCGGGCTGTGTGTGGTGCTGTGTGCATTCAAGACCGCGCCAGGGGGGCGGAGCTTGGGTTCAAGGCCGTCATTTTACCGCTTTCGGCAGGCGGGGCGGCGTATTGCGTGCGGATGTGAAAAAGCCGCGCCGGTGGAGGTGGCGCGGCTTGGATACATTCTGGTGGCGAGATACTACGTTGCCAGCTTAGCCCATGTCTACGGTGCCGCCGACCGAGCTTTCTGGATCGAAGGCGAACACGCGTAGCTCCGGCTGTACGCCGTCCCCACGCAGTATGCGGACGGTCAGGACGAAGGACAATTCCCAGCGACCTTTCGTATGTCCCACGTCAAGAGTATGTTTCCATTCCTGGCGGATACGGCGCAGGTCGGGTAGCTCAGGGTCCTGCGGCAGCAACTGGGATTCAAAATCCAGCTGTAAGGGATAGGTCGCACCAATGGCTTGCAGGAATGGCGACGGTGCCGCGTAAACGGTTGGCACATTCGGGCCGATCTGCGTCAGTTGTGGAATGGTAATGATGCAGCAATCGACGACCTGAAACGAGGTAAAGCCGCTTTTTTTGGAACCGCAGCAATTGATATCGAGATAGACATGTTGCCCTTGCTGGAAATGCACGCCGCCCATGTATTCGCCGTGGCGGGGATCTGCCGTGCCATCGCAGGAGGTAAATTTGTAGTCCAACTCGCTGCTGGTCTGGTCCGCGTCAAAATGTACGGATAGTTTCATCCAAGGGCTCACATGCGTCATGTTTTACGATCTCTTTTCAGGTTAATAATAAATTGCTGGTAGCGAGTATCTCGCCTGAGGTTCAACAGATCGGGTGCCGTTTCGATCAGATTGAGTGGGTAGCCGAGTGTGACGGCCTGAATTAATGCCGTTAACGCCTCGTCGTGGTTGCCGATCAGCTCATAAGTTAGTGCGGCACGGAATTGCACATCAGCCACATCTTTGGACATATTCATGGCTTGCTTGAGCCGTGTCAGGGCTTCTTGTTTTTTATTTACGTAAGCTTGATACAGTGCCATATGGGAGTGGAAAGTTGCATTCTCAGGTCGGCGCTGCAAGATTGGAGTTAGAAGTGCAATGGCGTGCTGGTAGGAATCTTTGGATGCTGCCGCCTGAGCAGGGATCCAGCGCTGAGCGTCGGCGAGATTGGCCCATAGGAGGTAAGTTCCCGGACTTCCTTTGCTTGAGGATACTGCATTTTTAAACGCTTCTACCGCGCCTAAATAATCTGCTTTGGCGAACAAGGACGTGCCTAAATTGTTATAGAGTTCCCAGTGTGGCTGGATTTGTAGACCTTGTTGTAAGACGCGTAATGCCTCATCGTTGCGGTCTTGGCGCAGCAGAGCGGCATTTAGATAGGCATATGCGTTGGATGATCGCGGGTCAAGTTCTATCGTTTTGCGAAATGCTGTTTCTGATTCAAAATAGGCTGCTTGACGATAATGCAGCACGCCTTGCATCAAGTAGAAAAGACGTTCGCGTGGATGTATGCCCAACGCCGTGTCAATGGTCTTTTGCGCTAGTTCAAATTGTTTCGAATTTATTAGCAATCGTATCTTACCTACAAGCGCAAGCAAGTTTTGCGGGTCAAGATTGAGTGCAGCAGAGACGGCAGTAAGAGCGGCCTCTCGTTGTCCTTTCAGTTCTTGTACCCAGGCGTGCGCTACATGGGAGAGTGCCAACTGGTTGTCCGATGCGATTGCCTGTTGCGCGCTGGCATCGGCCCGTTGCAGCCAAGTGTCGTCACGACCATTGCCAATGTAGCGCAGGCTGTAGGCGATGGATAGTCCAGCTGCAGCAGCAGCACTGGTCGGATTGTGCTTGAGCACGGTGCTGAAATGCTCAATCGCCTGCGCCTGGCTCGTATCGCGATCAAACACCCGCAACGCCTCCATCCCCGCCGCCATGCTGGCCATTTCCGAATACGGCGCGGGCGCCTTTTCGCCCGTGACGAACGACTTGACGGCAGGAATGATATTGGGCAGCTGCCATCCTGCCAGTACCGCCAGCAGCGCCACGCTCGCGCCCCATTTCAGCGTGCGCTTGCGGGGCAGGGGCAGGCGAATGGAGACCGTGGCGGGCGGTTCTTCCTTCGCGGGCGTCTCGTCAGCAAGGGGCGCAGCCACGGTGACAGCTTCCCCGCACTGCGCCCCTATCGCCTCGCGCACGTCGCGCATGGTGCGTGGCCGTTCGGCCGGGTCGTGCGCCGTCATCGAGCGCACGAGGGCGTTGATGGTGGGCGGCACCGTTTCAGGCAAGTCGGGCCAGGCTTCCGTCGCCTGCATGTGGGCGGCGGCCAGGGCCAGGCCGTTCAGGTGAGCGAAGTGGCGCTGGCCGGCCAGCATTTCGTACAGCATGGCGCCCAGCGCGTAGACGTCGCCGCGCGTGTCGGGCAGGCGGCCCATCAGGCGTTCGGGTGCCATGTAGGCGATGGTGCCCTGCAAGTCGCACAGGGTGGTCGTTTGCGTCGCTTGCGGGTCGATGTGGCGGGCCAGGCCGAAGTCGAGGATGCGCACCTTGCCCTCCGCTTCCAGCATCAGGTTCGACGGTTTCAAGTCTCCGTGCACGAGGTCCATGGCGTGCGCCTCGTCCATGGCGTCGGCGATCTGGTAGGCGATGTCGAGCGCCGCTTGCAGGTCGGCCTTGCCACTGTGCATGAATTGCCCCAGCGTCTGGCCTTCGACCAGTTCCATGACGATGGACTGGCCCGTGCCCTGGCCCTCGATGGCGAAAATGCGCACGAAGGCGGCATGCTTGAGCGAGGCGGCCAGGCGCGCTTCATTGATGAGTTTTTCGGGATGCAGCACGTCGGCTTGCGGTTTCAGGCGTTTCAGCGCCACGCTGCGGCACAGCTTGGCATCCCAGGCTTCGAATACATGGCCGAAACCGCCTTCGCCCAGCAAGCGGCGCACTTCGTAGTGCCCGCTGATAATGTCGTCTTGCGACGGGGTCTGACGCAGGGAGTCGAGCAGTTCCATATACCTTGGCTTCAGAGTGCATCAGCGTGGACGTCAAGCATCGGAAAGGGCAATGCGATGTTTGAATGCCCAAGATGATTGATTTTGAGTAACTTCCTGATTTAAAACGATTGTTTCGAATAAGTCAATTAATATTGGCAAGGAGTGAACAAAAGTTGCAGCCCGATGGTTATGGCTGCTACGGCAGAGGGCACGCCGTCACTGCGTTCGAATGCAATGATGACTGGCGCGTAACGCCTCATAATGTCTGTGGGAACGTCACCGCATGGACACGTGCCCTGGTGATGCGCTGGACAAGGACAGGGAGGCATGATGCGTGGCGTGATCCGCTTGAACGACCCCACCAGCCATGGCGGCAAGGTGGTGGGGGCGGCGCCGAACAGTACGGTGCTGGGTGTGGCCGTGGCGCGCAAGGGCGACCCTTGCGTCTGCCCGATAAAAGGCCACGTGCGCTGCGTGATCGCCGAAGGCGATCCGCAGGTGTTGATCGATGGCGTGCGCGTGGCGTTTGACGGGCACAAGACCAGCTGCGGCGCCAGCCTGATGTCCACCGTGGGCAATAGCGGGCGCGTTTAGCGCAGGCTGGCGTCGATGGCCTTGCCCAGCTTGTCGACGAGCTCATCGACGTGGCTGGCGTCGATGATGTAGGGCGGCGCCAGCAGGATGTGGTCGCCGTGCAGGCCGTCGATGGTGCCGCCCATGGGATAGCACATCAGCCCGCCTTGCATGGCGTGCGCCTTGATGCGCGCGTGCAGGCGGCGGGCCGGGTCGAACGGCTGCTTGCTGGCCCGGTCCTGCACCAGTTCCAGCCCCAGGAACAGGCCGCGGCCGCGGATGTCGCCCACATGCGCATGGTCATCGAAACGCGCATGCAGCCGCTCTTTCAGCAAGCCGCCCATGGCGCGCACATTGCTTAATAAATCGCGTTCCTCGATCTGCTGTTGCACGGCCAGGGCGGCGGCGCAGGCCGTGGCGTGGCCGATATACGTGTGGCCATGCTGGAAGAAGCCCGTGCCGGCGCGGATCGTGTCGCAGATCTCCTTGGATACCATCACGGCGCCGATGGGCTGGTAGCCGGCGCCCAGGCCCTTGGCGATGCAGATCAGGTCGGCCGTGATGGCTTCCTGCTCGCAGGCGAACAGGCTGCCCGTGCGGCCCATGCCGCACATGACTTCGTCGAGGATCAGGAGGATGCCGTGGCGCTGGCAGATGTCGCGCATGTGCTGGAAGTAGCCGGTGACGGCGGGCAGGGCGCCGGCTGTCGCGCCGACGACGGGTTCGGCGATAAAGGCCATGACGTTGTCTGCGCCCAGTGCGGCGATATTGTCTTCCAGTTCCTGGCCCAGGCGCGCCACGTAATCGCCCTCCGTTTCATAGGCCGGCTGGTCGCGGTAAGCATAGCAGGGAGACACATGGGTGACGCCGATCAGCAACGGCTCGAACTGCTGGCGGCGCCAGGCGTTGCCGCCCGTGGCCAGCGCGCCCAGGGTGTTGCCGTGGTAGCTCTGGCGGCGGGCGATGACGTGGCGGCGCTGCGGCTGGCCCCGTTCGACGAAATACTGGCGGGCCAGCTTGAGCGCACTTTCCACCGCTTCCGAGCCGCCCGAGACGAAATATACGCTGTCGATGCCGGATGGCGCCCGGGCGACGAGGAAATCGGCCAGCTGCTCCATTGGTTCGCTGGTGAAAAACGAGCTGTGCGCGTAGGCCATCGTGGCAATCTGCCGCTGTACGGCGGCGATCACGGCCGCATCCGCATGGCCGAGGCACGAGACTGCCGCGCCGCCGCAGGCGTCCAGGTAGCGCTTGCCTTCGGCATCGATCAGGTGGGGCCCGTCGCCCGCCATGGCGACAGGGTAGCTGGTGCTCAGGCTGCGGTGGAAGACATGGCTCATGGGTGGCTTTCTTTCTGCGATGGGAGAAAGCCGAGTATAGAATGCCGCACGTCAATTTACAACATTTGTTGTTTATTATACTAAATTTCATCATTCGATGTTTTGTGCATCCGCTGCGTTCCCTGTTATATCCTTAAGATTCGGTTCATCTTGCCAGTGCAGCATAGGCTGCACAATTTCCCCGCCATACTGGCAACGTTTTCCTTTCACTCCCGAGTTACGCCCATGCGCATTTTGCTAGTCGAAGATGATATTTCCCTTGGCGAGACCATCCTCGCCTGGCTGCGGCTGGACCAGCATGCGGTCGATTGGGTCCAGCGCGGCGATTCTGCGCACACTGCGCTGCTGACGCATCACTATGACTGCGTGCTGCTTGACCGTGGCTTGCCGGGCATGAGCGGCGACGCCTTGCTGGCCCGCCTGCGGGCGGCCGGCAATCCTGTTCCGGTGATGTTGATCACCGCCTTTAACGCCCTGGCCGACCGGGTCGACGGGCTGGATATGGGAGCCGACGATTACCTGGTCAAACCCTTCGAGCTGGAGGAAATGTCGGCGCGCATCCGGGCGGCGGTACGGCGCGGCGCGAATCAGGCGAGCAATGCGCTGGCGCACGCCGGCATGTCCCTCAACCTGGAAACCAGGCAGGCCAGCCTGGACGGCTTGCCCATCGCCCTGACCGCGCGCGAGTACCACGTGCTGTATGCGCTGCTGCTGCGCAAGAACAGCATCGTCACCCGCGCCCAGATCGAAGAAACCTTGTATGGCTGGGGCGATGAAGTGGAAAGCAACGCCATCGAAGTGTATATACACAATCTGCGCAAGAAATTCGGCGGCGACAGCATCGTCACCGTGCGCGGCCTGGGTTACCGGCTGAAAAGCGATGGCAGTTAAAGATACCGGTGCGGGTATCGCACCACTGTGGTCGCTGCGGCGGCGTCTGCTGGCCGCGATCGTTGCCGCCAGCACCGTGCTGTGGCTGGCCAGCCTGGGCATCGTCACCGTGATCGCCTGGCGCGAGACCAACGAGGTGTTCGACGATGCGCTGGAGGAGTCCGGTTACATGATCCTGGCCGCCACCACCGACTGGGACGAACGCGGGCTGCTGGCGTCGTCGCGGCCGGGGGGCGGGCCGGAACGCAAGGTCGACATGCAGTACCAGATTGTGGCCGATGGCCGCGTATTGCAGCGTACCCGCGGCGCGCCGGCCCGGCCTTTCGTGACAGGTTTTGATGGCCGGCACGGTTTTGCCGATCCCGAGGTGGACCAGCGCCGCTGGCGGGTGTTCGTGGTGCGCGACGACGAGCGTCATTTCGAGGTGCAGGTCGGGCAAAAATACAAGAAGCGCTTCGATATCCTGGAAGAACTGGCCGAGCATCTGTGGCTGCCGGTGCTGGGTTTTCTGGGGCTGCTGGCGCTGGTCTGCTGGATATTGACGGGGCGCGTGTTAAAACCCTTGCGCCAGACCGCGTCGGCCATTGCCGGCAAATCGCCGGACGACCTGGAGCAAGTGCCGACAGCCGGGCAGCCGCGCGAGCTGCTGCCCATCGTGCAGGCGCTGAACGGCGTGCTGGCGCGCCTGGACGCGGCGCTGCAGGCCGAGCGCCGCTTTACGGCCGACGCCGCGCATGAGCTGCGCACGCCGCTGGCGGGCTTGCACATGCATGTGCAGCTGCTGCAACGCCAGCATCCGCAGCTGGTCACGGCGTTTCAGAAGCTGCGCCAGGATATTGCGCGCGTGACGGCGCTGGTCGACAGCCTGCTGACCCTGGCTCGGCTGGACCCGCTGGCGCGCGCGCAGCTGGCGAGCCAGCCGGTGGCGCTGGCGCCCTTGCTGGAGCAACTGCTGGCCGCGCATGCAGGCGAGGCGGCCCGGCGCGGCATCACCCTGCGCGTGCGCTGCGAGCTGGACGCGGTGCATGCCGATGCCCGGATGCTGGACATCATGCTGCGCAATCTGGTCGATAACGCGCTGCGCTATTGCCCGGCCGGCAGTCGGGTCGAGATCGCGGCGGGCAGCTACGCTGGCCGCGCCCGCATCGCCGTGCGCGACGATGGCCCCGGTGTCGACGCGGCCAGCCGGCAGCGACTCGCCGAGCGTTTTTTTCGCGTGCTGGGGCAGGGCCAGGGCGGCAGCGGACTCGGACTGTCCATCGTCAAGCGCATTGCCGACCTGCATGGTATCGCACTGGCGTTTGGCGCCGGCCTGGACGGTCGCGGCCTGGGCGTGGTGCTCGACCTGCCACCCGACCTGCCGCCCTCGGCCACACCTTAAGATACGGTTAATGTCCGCCCGGTGTAATGTGTCCGTGCCTGCGATCACGCGGCAGGCCATGACTTCCACTGACCACCACCCAAGGACTGACCATGAAAAAGCTTATCCAACTCTCCTGCATCACCGCCTTGCTCGCCGGCTCGGCCTTCGCCATCGCCCAACCAGCCGGCTACAGCGGACCATCGAGCAAGGCCGCATCAGCGCCGGCAGGTTATGCCGGTCCATCGAGCGTGGCGTTGATCAGCGCCAAGGAATTGCTGGCCAAGGGCAAGGACGACCAGTACGTCAAGGTGAAAGGTAAATTGCTCAGCCACAAGGGCGGCGAGCATTATGAGTTCGCCGACGCCAGCGGCAAGATGACCGTGGAGATCGACGCCAAGCGCTTCCCCGAAGGCGTCACGATCGACCACACCACCCTGGTGGAATTGAGCGGCAAGTTCGACAAGGAAACCTTTGGCGAGTCGACGCTCGACGTCAAGCAGGTCAAGGTGGTGACTAATTAAGGACGCGCATACGCCCCCAGCGCGCGCAATTGCGCCTCCGCCGCGCCCAGGGCGTCCACCGCCTGCGGCCCGGCGCGTGCCACCAGCAATTCCACCAGGCTTTCCACGGCGGCGATGCCGGCCACGATGGAAGGGAAGAACGAGGGGCTGTCGACGGCGATGACGATGCTGGCGTCTGCCTGCAGGGCCAGCGGCGACATGGCGCTGTCGCTGATGGCGACAACCCTGCAGCCGGCCTGGCGCGCCGCCTGCGCCACCAGCAGCGCTTCGCTGGAATACGGCGCGAAGCTGACGACGACGACGGCTTCGCCCGCCTGCAGGGCGCGCAAATCCATTTCCAGGGTGCCGCCCTGGCCGCTCAGCAGCTGCACGCTGGGGCGAAGCAGGCGGTACAGGTAGTGCAAGGTGTAGGCGATGGGGTGGGCGGCGCGAAAGCCGGCCACATGCACGCGGTGCGCCGCCTGCAGCAGATTGGCGGCCGCGTCCAGGGCGGCGTGGTTGGCGCTTTCCGTGGCGGCCAGGTTGTGCTGCTGCACCGCGAATACTTCGGTGACCAGGTCGCGCTCTTTCCCTTCTTTGCCGGCCAGCGCACCGGCTTTTGCCGCGTAGCCGGCCGGTCCCGCGCGCAGGCGTTCCACGAAGATGGCTTTCAGTTCCGGCCAGCCGGCAAAGCCCAGCTGCTGCGCCAGGCGCACCAGGGCGGCCGATTGCACCTGCGCGCGCGCGGCTATGCTGCGCATCGATGACACGGCCACCTCGTCCGGATGGTCGGCCAGGTAGCGCGCGCCGGCCTGGAATTGCGGGCTCAGTTCCGCATGGCGCGCCTTGATCAGGGCCATCAGTGCCGCATAGGAGTCGTGGGGTGTTGCTGCCTGCATCGCCGTGCCTCAAATGAATAGGTTGCGGCGATGGTACAGGATTCGTCAGCGCGCCGGTAGCGGCAAGCCTTGCGCCAGCGCAGCCGTGCGCGGACGCAGGCGGGCAAACAGGTGCGGCCCGGCCGGTGTGCGGCACGGTCCCGTCGTCAGCACGCGCAAGGCGGTGGGCAGCGGCACGTCGTGGCAATGCAGGAACAGGGCGGCGGCGGCCGTGCCGGCCATTTCCTGCAAGGCCAGCGCATGCTCGACCAGCGCCGCCGTGCGCATGTCGAGCCGCACCGGGATGTCGGGTTGAAATAACTGTGTGTCGACGTGCCGTGCATCGCGCATGCTGTCCCCGCCGGGTTCGCTAGTCAAGCTGCCAGCATAAAAGCGGCCTGGCGGCGCCACCTTGCGCCAGATCAATTCCTATGTCGGCTAGATTCCACAAGGTAAAAAAAGGCGGCCCGCAGGCCGCCCTCGTATGCAGTCAGGCTGCGCTTACGCTTCGGCGACGCGCTTGGCGATGTGCGCCAGCGCTTCTTCCACCTGGTCGATCAGGATCAGGCACAGATCGCCTTCGTTCAAACGCGCCAGGGCCTTGTCGATGGCGACGAATTCACCGTTGATTTCATCGATATGGCTGGTGCGCTTGGCGCCGTTCAAGCCCTGGCGCAGCAAGGCCACCACTTCGCCGTCGGCGCGGCCGCGCTGGCACTGGTCCTGGTACAGCAGCACGTCGTCGAAGGCGGCGCCGAGGATTTCCGTCTGCTGGCGGATGTCTTCGTCGCGGCGGTCGCCGGCGCCGCTGATGACCACCGAACGGCGCTTGGCCGGCATGCTTTCCACGGCCTGCACCAGTGCCAGGATGGCGTCCGGATTGTGGCCATAGTCGGCGATCAGCGTGGCTCCACGATAATCGAATACGTTGAAGCGCCCCGGCGCATTGTCGGCTTCATTGGCAAAGGTTTTCAGGCCCAGCGCGATGGTTTTCCAGTCCAGGCCAACGGCCCAGGCGGCGGCCAGTGACGCCATGACGTTGTCGACCTGGAAGCCGATGGCGCCGTTGCGCGTGATCGGCACTTGCGACAGGGCGATTTCGTGGCGTTCCTTGCCCTGCGCCGCGACCAGTTTGCCGTCTTCCACGTACACCACGCGGTTGCCCTGCGCGCGGTGCGTGGCCATCACCGGATGCGTCTTGTCGGCGGCGAAGAAGGTCACCGTGCCGCTGCAATTCTTGGCCATGCGCGCCACGGCAGGGTCGGTGGCGTTCAAGACGGCCACGCCGCTGTCGGCCACGTTCTGCACGATCACGCGTTTCAATACCGCCAGGTCTTCCACGGTGGTGATGTAGTTCAGGCCCAGGTGGTCGCCCGCGCCGATGTTGGTCACCACGGCGACCTGGCAGCGATCGAAGGCCAGGCCTTCGCGCAACATGCCGCCGCGCGCCGTCTCGAACACGGCCGCGTCCACGTCCGGGTGCAGCAGCACGTTGCGCGCGCTGCGCGGGCCGCTGCAGTCGCCACTGTCGATCTGGCGTCCCTCGATGTACACGCCATCGGTATTGGTCATGCCCGTGCGCAGGCCGGAGGTGGTGAGCAAGTGGGCGATCAGGCGCACTGTGGTGGTCTTGCCGTTGGTGCCGGTGACGGCAACGACAGGGATGCGGCCATCGTCGCCTTCGGCAAACATGGCGGCGATGATGGCTTCGCCCACGGGGCGCGGCTTGCCGAACGAAGGCGCCAGGTGCATGCGCAGGCCCGGTGCGGCGTTCACTTCGACGATGCCGGCGTTCTGCTCTTCCAGTGGTTTTAAAATGCTTTCAGAAACGACGTCCACGCCGCAGATGTCCAGGCCCACCATGTGCGCGGCCGCGACGGCGCGCGCCGCCACTTCCGGGTGCACGTCGACGGTGACGTCGGTGGCCGAGCCGCCCGTCGACAGGTTGGCGTTATTGCGCAAAATCACGCGCTGGCCCACGGGCGGCACGGATTCGGCCACATAGCCCTGCTTGGCCAGGCTGGCCAGGGCGATGTCGTCAAAGCGGATTTTCGTCAGCGAGGTGGCGTGGCCGCTGCCGCGGCGCGGGTCCAGGTTGACCTGGTCGACCAGTTCGCGCACCGTATGCTGGCCGTCGCCCACCACTTGCGGCGGGTCGCGGCGGGCCGCTGCCACCATCTTGTTGCCGATGACGAGCAAACGGAAATCGTGGCCCGGCAGATAGCGCTCGACGAGGATATCGTCGCGGAATTCCTGCGCCGCGAGGAAGCCGGCCGTCAGCTGTTCGCGCGTGGTGACATTGACGGTGACGCCCTTGCCCTGGTTGCCATCTTTCGGTTTGACGACGACGGGCAGGCCGATCTCGCAGGCGGCGGCCCAGGCGTCGTCCACGTCGATGGCGACACGGCCTTGCGGCACGGGCACGCCGGCTGAATCGAGCAGTTTTTTCGTCAGTTCCTTGTCTTGCGCGATGGCTTCGGCAATGGCGCTGGTGCCGTCCATTTCGGCGGCCTGGATCTTGCGCTGCTTGCTGCCCCAGCCGAACGTCACCAGGCTGCCTTCGGTCAGGCGACGGAACGGAATGTTGCGCGCCACTGCGGCGTTGACGATGGCGCCCGTCGAAGGGCCCAGGCGCACGTCTTCATCGAGTTCCTGCAACTGGTGCAGGGCGCCGGCCAGGTCGAACGGCGCATCGTCGAGCGCTGCGCGGCACAGCTGCTGCGCCAGTTCCAGGGCCAGGCGGCCGACGGCTTCTTCCGAGTATTCGACGACGACCTGGAAGATGCCCGTTTCCAGGGTCGACGTGGTGCGGCTGAAGGTGACGGGGCAGCCGGCTTGCGCCTGCAGGCCAAGCGCCGCCAGTTCCAGCACCTGCGCCATCGGCGCGGCGTTGTAGTTGCCCAGCGGTTGCAGTGGGCTCAGTTGCGGAAAGCGCGCGCGCAGGCGGGCTTCGAAGCCGGGCAGCTGGGCGATGTCGAGTTCCTGCGTGGTGCAGGAAACAATGGCTTCCACGGCGGTGTCGTGGCTCCAGAGGTTAGGGCCACGCAAGGCCCGTACGCGAGATACTTCCATAATTAAACCGTAATCCTGTTGTGTTCTTGTGGGCCCGGCCATCATGGCCGGGCTTGAGTGCTGCTTTGCCTGTACCTTGGTTGCCGATTAGTTGCCGATGCAGCCAGGGGCCGCGTCGAAGGTGCGCAATCCTGCGCAAATGAGGTCGACGGGCAGGTTCAGGGCCCAGGCGGCGGCGGCGACGGCCAGTACGCTGTCGACATTGCCGGCGGTGGCCGGTTTCAGCAGGTCCAGGCACAGCAAGACCGTTTCGCTGCCGCCTTCGGCCAGCACGATATGGTTGCCGCGCACGAACACGGCGCGCTGGCCGGCGACCAGTTGCGCCGCGATGGCGGCCAGGCTGCCATCCTGCGCATACAGGGTCACGCTGCCGTCGCACAGCTCGGCCAGTTCCAGCACGTGCGCGTTGGCGGCGTTCAGCACGGCCACGCCCGTCGGCACCACCACGTCGACCTGGCTGCGCACTGCCTTGTACAGGCCCGCTTCGTCCAGCACGTCGAAATCCTTGACGCTATCGAGGCTGCCCATGTCCGTGACGATGCCAATCTGGCATTTGTCGTAGGCCAGGCCTTCGGCCAGGATCATGCGCGGATTGCTCTCGAACAGGGCCGTCTGCACGGTGCGGTTGAGCAGCAGGCGCTGGCCCGCATCCCAGTTCACGCAATCGCTGCTGACGACGCGGCGCTGGTCCAGGTACATGCCTTCGCTGCAGACGGCGCCCGTGTGCAGGCCCGACAGGTTGAGGAGCTTGCACAGCATGCGCACGATCAGGCTGGCGCCGCGCGTGCCCGTCACGCCGATCAGCGGAATGCGGCCCGTTTCCTCGGGCGCGAACAGATGGTCGACGATGGCCGCGCCGACAGGGCGGGGCTGGCCCACGCCCGGCTTGATGTGCGCCAGCAGGCCGGGGCTGGCATTGACTTCGATGATGGCGCCGCGCTGCTCTTCCAGCGGACGCGTGATGTCGGTGGTGACCAGGTCGATGCCGGCGATATCCAGGCCGACGACTCTGGCGGCCAACAGGGCCGCATGCACGACGGACGGATGCACGTCGTCGGTGACGTCGATGGCCACATTGCCGTTCGGCTGGATCAGCACTTTCTGGCCCGCCTGCGGCACGGACAGGGCGGTCATGCCCTGGCGCTGCAGTTCCAGCACGATTTCGCCCGATTCATGCGGCTTGACGGTGCCCAGCGGGAAATCTTCGCCTTCACCGCGGCGCGGGTCGGTATTGATCTGTGTATTCACCAGCTCCAGCACGGTGGAGACGCCGTCGCCGTCGACCCACAAGGATTCGCCCTTGGCGGCCGCGATCAGCTTGTTGCCGACCACGAGCAAGCGGTGTTCGTCGCCCGTGATGAAGCTTTCCACCAGCACTGCCGAGCTGTCGCCCTTGCGCGCGGCCAGTTCGTAGGCCGCTTTCACGTCCGCTTCCGTCATCAGGTTGAGCGATACGCCGCGGCCATGGTTGCCGTCATACGGTTTCACGACGACGGGCACGCCGATGTCTTGCGCTTCTTCCCAGGCTGCTTCGGCGCTGCGCACCAGGCTGCCTTCAGGGACGCGCACGCCGCACGATTTGAGCAGGAATTTGGTCAGGTCCTTGTCGCTGGCGATGCCTTCGGCAATCGCGCTGGTGCGGTCCGTTTCGGCCGTCCAGATGCGGCGCTGCGCGGCACCGTGGCCCAGTTGCACCAGGTTGCCGTCGTTCAGGCGCAGCGACGGGATGCGGCGCTCGGTGGCCGCATCGACGATGCTGGCCGTGCTTGGGCCCAGGCAGCGCGAATCGACCATGTCGCGCAGGGGCGCCAGGGCCGCTTCCAGGTCGTAGGCTTCATCGTTGATGGCAGCCATCAGCAGTTCGCGCGCGGCGGCCAGGGCCGCGCGGCCCACGTGCTCTTCACGCGTACGGAAGGCCATCTTGTAGACGCCGCGCTGGCTGGTCGAGCGCGTCTGGCCGAAGCCCGTGCGCATGCCTGCCAGATTTTGCAGTTCCAGCACCACGTGCTCGAGGATGTGGGCCGACCAGGTACCTTCGCGCAGGCGCTCGAAAAAGCCGCCCCGTTCGCCCACGCCGCAGCGGTGCTCGATCATGCCGGGCAGCCACGCCACCAGGCGTTCGTACAGTCCGGGCAGGGTATTGGATGGGTAATCTTCCAGTTCGCCGATGTCGACCCAGGCTTCAATCACCGGGCGATAAGTCCAGATGTTGGGGCCGCGCAAGTGGGTGACGCGGGAAAATTCGATGTTCTTCTTCTTGATCATGTAAGTGGTTTCTTGATAACAAGCCAGGCGTCTGGGCGCCAGATACTTTATGTTGGCTCTACAGAGTCTTTTCAGGCTCGTGCTTGGTTCTTTATCCCGGGTATGCGCAGTGTGCCACTTTTAGCGGTCTCTTGTCGCGTTTGCTTCTCGTATTCTGCTGGTGTTGTCATTCTAATTGTTACTAAATGTTGCCTTGCTTGTCAGATAGTTACCGTCTCGTGTCAAAGTAGGGCCATTTGCGCAACAGCTTCCTGTTGTATACTTGCAAAAGCGCAGCGGCTATCCGGCATTTCCCGATTGTTTCCCATCCATTCCTTACCGGCATGCGTCCATTCGATACAATACAGGAAATTGCCACTGGTACATCCGCCAGCCGCCATCGCGCAGCACACAAACATTGATCGGGCGTCTGCCCCATCCCCCAAATCCCGCCCTGAAGGGCTTGGCCTCGAGCCGGAGTATGCTTTACGATGACAACTGAACTGAGTGTTCCTGCAACAACTATTCCCCTCACCTCACTGCCGACGCCTGTAGCAGAAGCCTGGCTGGCGGAAGTGGAAAAAAATCTTTCTCCAGGGGAGAACGTTTTAAGTAGCGTTGAGGTTGACCTCGATGCGCGATTACGTTTCACAAAAGGCATAATTGTTGTCACCGAGAAGCGTTTGCTGGCCCGTTCGCCGGGCGATACCGTCTGGAAAAGCTGGTCTTTCCGCCCTGGACTGCGCCTGACGCACCATGACCACGCCGGTGTGGGCCACCTGGAACTGTTCGACGACCATGGCCGCCTGGCCTCGTGGCGCTTCACCCTGGGACAGAACCTGCACGCCATCCGCGTGCTGGAACAGTTCGTCGAGCGCCTCGACAGCCACCTGACGGGCCAGCCCGTGCTGGAAGCGGAGCAGGAAGTGTGCCCCAGCTGCAAGGCACCGCTGGAGCCCGAGCAGGAAGAATGCCCGATCTGCGCCAAGGTCCTGTACACGCCGCCATCGACCTGGACCCTGTTCCGCCTGTGGCGCTTTGCCCATCCCTACCGTGGCCAGCTGGCGCTGGGCTTCATGCTGATGCTGCTGAGTACGGCCGCGCACATGATTCCGCCCTACCTGACGGCGCCGCTGATGGACAATGTGCTGATTCCGTATCAGAACGGCAAGCATATCGATCCATGGCTGGTGGTGTACTACATGAGCGGCTTGCTTGGCTCGGCCTTGCTGGCCTGGCTGCTGGGCTGGGGCAAGACCTATGTGCTGGCCCTGGTGTCCGAACGCATGGGCGCCGATTTGCGCTCGGCCACATATGAACACCTGATGAAACTGTCGCTGGAATTCTTTGGCGGCAAGCGCACGGGCGACCTGATGGCGCGCATCGGCAGCGGCAGCGACCGCATCTGCGTCTTCCTCTCGCTGCACCTGCTCGATTTCGCTTCCGACGTGCTGATGATTATCATGACGGGCGTCATTTTGTGGTCGATGAATCCATGGCTGGCCATCATGACCCTGGCGCCCTTGCCCTTCATCGCCTGGATGATCCACCTGGTGCGCGACCGTTTGCGCACGGGCTTTGAAAAGATCGACCGCGTGTGGAGCGAAGTGACCAACGTGCTGGCCGATACGATTCCCGGCATCCGCGTGGTGAAGGCGTTTGCGCAGGAAAAACGCGAAGCGGCCCGCTTCCGCGACGCCAACGCGCACAACCTGGCCGTCAACGACAAGTTGAACAAGGTCTGGTCGCTGTTCTCGCCGACCGTCTCCTTTTTGACGGAAATGGGTTTGCTGGTCATCTGGTGCTTCGGTATCTGGCAGTTGTCGCGCGGCGAAATCACCGTCGGCGTGCTGACCGCCTTCATCGCCTACAGCACGCGTTTCTATGGCCGCCTCGATTCCATGAGCCGCATCGTCTCCGTGACGCAGAAATCGGCGTCGGCCGCCAAGCGCATCTTCGACATCCTCGACCATGTGTCGAGCGTGCCGGAACCGGCGCAACCCGTCAAACTGGACAAGATCGAAGGCAGGATCGATTTGCGCGAAGTCGGTTTCCGCTACGGCAACCGCGCCGTCAACCGCGGCATCACCTTGAACATCAAGGCGGGCGAGATGATCGGCCTGGTGGGCCATAGCGGTTCGGGCAAGAGCACCCTGGTCAACCTGATCTGCCGTTTCTATGACGTGTCCGAAGGGGCGATTTTGCTCGATGGCGTCGACATTCGTTCGTTCGCCGTGTCCGACTACCGCCGCAATATCGGCCTGGTGCTGCAAGAGCCGTTCCTGTTCTTCGGCACCATCGCGGAAAATATCGCCTACGGCAAGCCGCACGCGACGCGCCAGGAGATCATCGCCGCCGCGCGCGCTGCGCATGCCCACGAATTCATCCTGCGCCTGCCGCAAGGCTACGATTCGATGGTGGGCGAGCGTGGCCAGGGCCTGTCCGGCGGTGAGCGCCAGCGCATCTCGATTGCCCGCGCCCTGCTGATCGACCCGCGCATCCTGATCATGGATGAGGCGACATCGTCGGTGGACTCGGAAACAGAAAAAGAAATCCAGAAGGCGCTGGACAACCTGGTGCAGGGCCGCACGACGATCGCCATCGCGCACAGGCTGTCGACCTTGCACCGGGCCGACCGCCTGGTGGTGCTGGACCGCGGCCAGGTCGTCGAAGTGGGCAGTCACGATGAACTGATGGCGAAAGAGGGCGCCTATTTCCGCCTCTACGAAGCACAGGCGCGTAACAACGAACTCGCCCTGGATGACAAGGAATAAGCATGGCCAGTACAACTTTTACATTAAGCCGCGACACCTTCGGCAAGCTGGTGATGACGGCCGAAGACGGCCAGGTCTTTGAAGGCGTGGTGCCCGTGCGCGCCTTTCCCATCCAGTCGCCAGACGAAGGCATTTCGCTGGTGCTGGGCAATGGCAAGGAAGTGGCGTGGATCGAGCGCCTCGACGCCTTGCCGGAACCGGCGCGCAGTCTGCTGCAGGAAGAGCTGGAAGGGCGCGAATTCATGCCCGAGATTGCGCGCGTGAAAAGCGTTTCCAGCTTTGCCACGCCCTGCACCTGGCATGTGGATACGGACCGGGGCGAGACGCAGTTCGTGTTGAAAGGCGAAGAAGACATCCGCCGCATCGGCGCCACGTCACTGCTGATCGCCGACAACCACGGCATTCATTTCCTGATCCGCGATATGTTCAATATTGACAAGACGACGCGGAAGATACTCGACCGCTTCCTGTAAAAAATGCCCTGAATGCGGCGCAGTGCCGCCGCTCATGCCGTTCAGCTTGCGCTGAACGGCATTTTTTTTGAGCCTGAGCAAATCTTGAGGATTGACTCATTTGAGCTATACTAATGTCTTAAAGGAGGTGGTTATGGCGCAACATATTGAGGCTCCCGTCCCGGTCCAGCAGGCGAGGACGCTGTACGAAGGCATGGCGTTGTACGGTTTTGATACTGATGCGCGTATTGCGCTGATACGGCGGGGTATTCCAGCCTCGACGATCAGCCGCCTGTCCGCGCGCATGGGCATGAGCAAGGAATTTCTGTTGTCCAGCCTGGGGCTGTCGCGTGCCACCATCAGCCGCAAGGAGAAAGACGCCAGTTTGCTGTCGAAGGACGAATCGGAGCGCGTGCTGGGCATTGAAACCTTGATCGGCATGGTGCAGGCGATGGTCGAACAATCGGGCGATCCTGCCGGCTTTGATGCGGCGCGCTGGGTCTCCGATTGGCTGAGCAAGCCGCTGCCTGCGCTGGCGGGCGCAACGCCGGCCAGCTACATGGACACCTTCGAGGGACAAAAGCTGGTGGCGGAATTGCTATCCATGACGCAGAGCGGAGCCTATGCATGAATGTGCTCTGGCGTATTGCCGTCGAGACGCCAGCCTATCCTGCGAGTGACCTGAACGGCACCGGCGCCAGGATTACGGGCGGCCGCTGGAACAGCAAGGGCGCGCCCGTCGTGTATTGTTCGACGAGTATCGCACTGGCTACCTTGGAAACCGTCCATTACCTGCGTGGCGGCGGCCTGCCGTTCAACCGTTACCTGGTGCGTATTGTCATTCCCGATGTCGTATGGAACGCGCGCCAGGTACTCGATCCATTTCCCGGCGGTTGGGACGCCATACCGGCCGGCTTGTCGGGCAAGCGGGCTGGCGATGGCTGGATTGCTGCGGGAAAAACCGCCTTGCTGCTGGTGCCTTCCGTGATCGTGCCCGACGAATACAATGTCTTGCTCAATCCCCGGCATGCCGATGCCGTAGCGATCACTGCCAGTACCGTCAGGCGGTGGAGCTACGATCCCCGGTTTTTCCCTTGAAGCGCGCTTACTGAAACGCCACTTCCGCAAAGCTGCGCAGCTTGCGGCTGTGCAGCCGGTCCACGCCCTGGCGGCGCAGCAGTTCCACGGCGCGGATGCCGATGCGCAGGTGCTGGTCGACCCGCTCGCGGTAGAAGTGGTTGGCCATGCCGGGCAGCTTGATTTCGCCGTGCAGCGGCTTGTCGCTGACGCACAGCAGGGTGCCGTACGGGACGCGGAAGCGGAAGCCGTTGGCGGCGATCGTCGCGCTTTCCATGTCCAGCGCGATGGCGCGGCTCTGGCTGAAACGGCGCTCCGGTGTGCGCTGCGGCAGCAGTTCCCAGTTGCGGTTGTCGGTGCTGGCGACAGTCCCCGTGCGCATGATGTGTTTCAGGTCATGTCCTGTCAGCTGGGTGATTTCTGCCACCGCCGTTTGCAGCGCCTGCTGGATTTCCGCCAGCGGCGGGATCGGCACCCACAGCGGCAAGTCTTCGTCGAGCACATGGTCTTCACGCACATACGCATGCGCCAGCACGTAGTCGCCCAGGCTTTGCGTGGTGCGCAGGCCGGCGCAATGGCCCAGCATCAGCCAGGCGTGCGGGCGCAGCACGGCGATGTGGTCGGTGATGGTCTTGGCATTGGCGGGACCGACGCCGATATTGACCATGGTGATGCCGCTGCCGTCCGCGCGCAGCAAGTGGTAGGCGGGCATCTGCGGCAGGCGTGGCGGCGCGGCGCCCAGCGCATCCTCGCTTTCCACGGTCTGTCCCACGCGGCGCGTGACCACGTTGCCCGGTTCGACAAAGGCGATGTAGCCGTCTTCGTCCGATGGCGTGGCCGCATCGGGCGCGCGGTCCATCATGGCGTGGCCCAGGCGGATGAATTCGTCGATGTAGAACTGGTAATTGGTAAACAGGACGAAGTTCTGGAAATGCTGCGGCGAGGTGCCGCTGTAATGGCGCAGGCGCTGCAGCGAGTAATCCACGCGCGGCCCCGTGAACAGGGACAGCGGCTGCGCTTCGCCGTGCGCCGGTTCATGCGTGCCGTTGGCGATGCCGTCGTCCATGGCCGACAGGTCGGGCAGGTCGAACAGGTCGCGCATGGCCAGGCGGCGGCCGGCATCCATATTGCCCTCGATATGGTCATGCTCGGCGAACGAGAAATGCACGGGGATCGGCTGGGCGCTCACGCCCACTTCCAGGTGCACCTTCTGGCCGCTGTTATGGTTTTTCAGCAGCAGGGTGAACTGGTCGAGGTAATAGTCGCCAAACAGGTCGGGGCGCGTCAGGGTGGTTTCAAATACGCCGGGACCGGCGACAAAGCCGTAGGCCAGCGGCGAGTCGGCGCGCGCCACGGTGTCAGTCTGGATGCGTACGAAGGGGTAGCAGGCGCGCACTCTTTCGTGCATGTCTTCGCCGGCGACAAAGCGCTGCAGCGCATCGCGCAGGTGTTCGATGCTGCTGCGGTAAATGGCTTGCACCTGTTCCAGCGCCAGGCGTGGATCGTCGAAGCGGGAGGAGGCGATGAAGGGGGGCGTAAGCAAGCGGATTCTCCTTGTAGCGGTTCGTGCATACCATTGTAAGGCAGCGGGGCAACTCTTGTCGGTGCATCTCGGGCCGCTTGACGGATTCAAATAGAATCTGTATTCTATTTGAATGGTCAGACTTGCTAAATTCAACGAAAACAACTTCATCGACAGCGCGATCGCCGTCGCCGCCCAGTGCGGCGTGGCCGCCGTCTCGATGGCCGCCATCGCCGTCAAGGCCGGTGCGCCCATCGGCTCCGTGTATCACCGCTTCGATTCGCGCAACGCCATCCTGGCGCGCGCCTGGCTGCGCGTGAAGAGCGACTTCCGCGAGGAGGTGGCCAGCCGCTGGCTCGGTGGCGATACCTGGGCCGGCGTGCACGGCTTGCTGGACTGGTGCCGGCGCAAGCCCGTGTATGCGCGCTTCCTGCTGCAATGCGCGGATAGCCCCGATTTCAGCAGTGGCCTCAGCGAGGAATTGCTGGCCGCCGTGGAAGAAGAGCAGGCGGCGCTCGACGCCTGCTTCGTCCGCTGCGCCGAAGCCATGCCCGTCACCACGGAGCTGGACCTGGATCACATGCTGCTCAAATTCGTGCTGATCGACGCGCCCGTGGCCGTCGTCAAGCCCTACCTGACCCAGGAGCGGCCGATACCGGCCAGTGTCGACGCCATGCTGCGCGCCTCGCACGACGCCGTGCGCGGCTGGGCCTTACATGCCACATCACACTAACCAAGAAAAAACCATGCGCTATTCCACCCAGCTTGAACACGGCAAGAAAATTCCCCTGCACGACGAAGAAGGTTTCATCGGCATGCGCGCGGCCGGCCGCATCGCCGCCGACACGCTCGACTACATCACGCCTTTCGTGAAACCGGGCGTCTCGACGGCCAGGCTCGACGCCCTGTGCGAAGAATTCATGCGCGCCGCCGGCGCCATCCCCGGCACCATCGACTACCACGGCTACAAGCACGCCAGCTGCATCTCCGTCAATCACGTGGTCACGCACGGCATCCCGTCCGAGACCAAGATTCTGAAAGTGGGCGACATCCTGAATATCGACGTGACGCCGAAGTTCCAGGGCTGGTTTGGCGACACCAGCCGCACCTTCAAGGTGGGCGCCGTCTCCATCCTGGCCAATCGCCTGGTCAACACTGCGTATGACGCCATGATGGCTGGCATCCACACCGTGCGTCCCGGGGCCACTTTGGGCGATGTGGGCGCCGCCATCGAGGCGGTGGCCAAGGCGCAGGGCTTTTCCTCCGTGCGCGACTTCTGCGGCCATGGCGTGGGCCAGGTCTTCCACGACACGCCGCAAGTGCTGCACTATGGCCGCGCCGGCACGGGCATCGTGCTCGAACCGGGCATGATCTTCACCATCGAGCCGATGCTCAACGTGGGCAGCTACCAGGTCAAGGTTTTGCCGGACAAATGGACGACGGTGACGAAAGACCGTTCGCTGTCGGCGCAGTTCGAGCACTCGCTGGCCGTGACGGAAACGGGCTTTGAAATCTTCACCCTGACCGGCTTGACTGACCCGCTGGTGTAAGCATGGATGAAGCGCGCCGGCAGCAGCTCACCGATATCGTCACCGCGAAAGCCGGCGTGGACGCGGACTGCGCGGTGCGCCACCTGGCGCTGCATGATTACGACGTGGCAGCCGCCCTGCGCGGCATCGACGTCGAGCGCTATACGCTGACGCAGCGCTTGCTGAACAGATACCGGCGCGATCCGGAAGACGCGCTGCAGCACGTGGCGCTGGCCGTGCTGCAGCAGGAAGGCATCCGCAGCGACAGCGTGCTGCACTTTGATCTCATCGCGGCCCTGGCGCCGCAAGTCGCTTGCGTGGTGACCCTGGCCGAATGGCTGGCCTACGTGGACTGGGAAGGGTTTGACAGCGCCCTGTATTCGAATATCGAGGCGGTGGCGGCGCTGATCGCCGGCGAACTGCAGCTGCCTGACGTCGCCGCCAACCTGCTGCAGGCGTGCGACGCGGCCGTGTTCGAGGCGCAGCGCCCCGCGCTGGCTATAGCAGCCTTGCTGTTCATCGAGTGCCACATCGCGCTCTTTCCCTGACAGCGGCCTGCGTTTTACAATGGCGGCAAGCACTGTTGCCCCATTTTGAAGACTTCCGCATGAGCGATTTTCCCGAAGATATCTACACCGAGCCGTCCGCCGACGTGCACACCCTGAACAACCTGGGTCCTTTGACGGCCATGGCCGGCATCTGGACGGGCACGCGGGGCCTGGACGTCAAGCCGAAAGCGGACGGCCCGCGCAAGCAGGCGTTTGTCGAGCGCATCGAACTGCAGCCGATCGACCCCGTCACCAACGGCCCGCAACTGTTCTATGGCTTGCGCTACTACATCCACATCACCAAGCCGGACCAGGTAAAAACCTACCATGAACAGGTGGGCTACTGGCTGTGGGAGCCGGCTACGGGCGCCGTGATCCAGACTCTGGCCATCCCGCGCGGCCAGATAGCCATGGCGTCGGGCACGACGACGTTGGATGCCACCAGTTTCGAACTGGTGGCCAAGCGCGATTCGACGGCGTACGGTATCTGTTCGAACCCCTTCCTCGAACACGCGTTCACCACCGTCGAATACCGCATCAAGGTCGATATCCACGCCGACGGTACCTGGGGCTACGACGAGGACACAGTCATGCTCATTCGCGGCAAGGATGAACCGTTCCACCACACGGACCGCAACCTGCTGACGAAAATCGGCGAGCCGACGCCGAACCCGATGGCGCTGCAGGCGCTGGCAGTCGCTTAAGGTTTGCCTTGCGCGACGGCCTTGATCGCGCGCTCCTCGCCCATGGCGGCGGCGATCTTCCAGCGCTGCATGGCGCTGGCGCGGTCGGGGCGCTTCAAGCCCGCGCCTTCCCAGTCCATCAACCCCAGGTTGTAGATGTCGCCCGCGCTGCCCTTGTCGGCGGCCAGGGTGAACCATTTGCGCGCTTCCTTGTGGTTGACGGGGATCTGGTAGCCACGCACGTGGTACAGGCCCAGCAAATGCATGGCTTGCGCATTGCCCTTGTTCGCGGCCTGTTTCAGCAGGTCCAGCCCGCGCGCCATGTTGCGTGCTTCCTGCCAGCCTTCGGCCAGCATCACGCCTTTCGCCGTCAGCGCATAGCTGTCGTTCTTCACCAGGCCCTTGCCGATCAGGGGCTTGGCGGCCACCTGGCGCGCTTCGCGTTGCTGCGCCGTCGGCGCGGTGACGGGGCCGGGCTTGCCTTCGCCCATCAGCAGCATCCAGCCATATAAACCATACGCGCCGGCGTCGCCCTTGCCGACCAGGCTTTCCAGCATGGCCAGCGCCTGCGCCTTGTCGCCATTTTCGTACAGCTTGACGGCTTTGGCGCTACTGGCGTCCTGCGGCACGGTGGCTGGCGCATGGGGCGCGACGGGCGCCGAGGCCATGGCTGCCTGCGGCGGCGCGGAAACCGGGCGCACGCGCACGGGCAAGCCATAGCTGGCGGCCAGCACGGCCAGGCTGGCGGGCGCGAGGATCAGCACGTGCGCCAGCCGGTTGCGGCGGCCCTTGCCGGCGATGCCCATGGCCCGTTCGGCTTGCTGCTCGCCGCCCAGCGCCTCGCTGAGCACGGCCTTGACCTTGCGGTTGAACAGCCAGTAGCCGGCGCCCGTGACGAGTAAACCTGCGACGGCTGCGGCGCCGCGGCCGGCGAAGAACCAGGTGGCGATGGCGGTAGCCAGGGCGAGCAGCGCGCTTTTCCACCAGAACTGCTTGGCCAGCCGCGTGTAGACCTGGCGCAAGGCACCGAGCACGCAGGTGCGCACATTTTGCGCATACTCGGCGGAGACGACATCGACGTGCGCGTGGTCCGCCTCGCCGCTGAGGACAGATTCGATCACATCCGCATTCAGTTCCGAGGCGGCCACGTCGCGCAGCGGCGTGAGCAAGCCCTGTACGTGGGCCGAGAACAGGCCATCGTCGGCGCTGCCGGCCAGCGCGTCGCTGAGCGCCTTGAGGTCGCCGCGCAGCAGCTTTTCCACGATGTCATCGAGGGTCAGCCAGCGCAAGTCCGTGCCGTACGCCACCAGGTGGTGTTTTTCTGCGTTGCACGCAGCGTCCAGGCGCACGATGCGCAGCTTGGCCGCATACAGGGCGTCGACTTCCTGCGGCTGGTCTTCATTGTAAATGCTCACTTTCGCCAAGGTCAGGCTGCTGGCAATCGCCGCCAGTGAGTGCACGCTCTCCTTGTCGCGGATGCGGCGCGCGTCGTCGGGCGCCTGTTTGGGCAGGCTGACGCTGTAGCCGGGCGCCACATGCACGTCGACCCAGGCCGCCTTGCCCACCTTGCCGGAACCGTCGCAGGGGTTGCAGCGCAAGTCGCCCACGCCGCTGCAGGTACGGCAGGTGACGCTGCCACTGGCGCGGCAGGTGCCGCAATTGATGTTGCCGGAACCGTGGCAGGTGTTGCACGTGACCTTGCCAAAGCTGCAATGGTAGCAATTGCGATGCTCGGTGCGGTACTGGGTGCGCGTTTCGCTATGGTAGCTGGTGTGCGAACTGCCGTTGCTGTAGGTGGTAGTGGGCACTTGCACCGTCACGTAATCGGTGACTTGCTCGGACACCGTGCCGCTGCCGCTGCAATACGAGCACGACACCTTGCCGCTGCCGTAGCAGCTGTAGGCGTCGCAGCTGACGGTGCGCCCGCCGTGGCAGCTCCAGCAGGTTTCCGTGGTCGAACCGTGGCAGGTGTGGCAGCTGATGCGGCCTTTGCCGGAACAGGCGCTGCAGGTGTCCAAATGCCAGTACTTGACGGCGTGCGGCAGGTAGACGCCTGCCTCGACGCCGTTGTAGGCATGGCCCGCCTGGCGCAAGGCATTGTCGAGCTTTGCCGCCGCGCGGCGCAGGCGTTCCTTCTCCTGCACGTGAGCGAGTGCTCCCACCTCATGCGAGCCACAGTGGCAGTCATTGCCCGAGGGCGCGAAATAGCCATTGATGACGCGCTGCTCGAAGCGCGCCTCGAGCGCGTAATTGGCCTGCAAGGAAAAATCCTGCAGCACGTCTTCCTCGCCCAGCGGCGTGATGTCGTGCGGCTCGAAACGCGTCTTGTCCTGCACCAGGGTGCGCAGCTTGCCCAGTACGGTGGGGACTTCCTCCTTGTCGAGCTTGATGGGCGCTGGCGCCGTCACGGCCGATGCTGGCACGTCGGGCAGGTCGGTGCTGCCGGCAGTGTCGGTGGCCGTCTCGGTGCTGGGGTTCATGCGCGTCCTTTTGCTCTCTGGAAAGATGTTTGAATTTTAGCATCCCCATATGACAAGGCGGACAACGCCGGTCTGCTTTTTCAGCGCAGGCCGCGGCGGAACTGGTCCGGCGTGCCGCCGCTTTGGCGGCGAAACATGGCGATGAAGGCCGAGGCCGTGCTATAGCCCAGTTCCAGCGCGATCGCCTGCACGGTTTCTCCTTTTTCCAGCAGGGGCAGGGCGGCCAGGAAACGCTGGCGCTGGCGCCATTCGCCGAACGGCATGCCCAGTTCGCGCTGGCAGCGGCGCGCCAGGGTGCGTTCCGTGACGTGCAATTGCGCGGCCCAGTCGGCCAGTGAGCGGTTACTGCCGGGGTCAAGCTGCAGGGCGGCCAGCAGCGCCGCGATGACGGGCTCGTCGCTGCCTGGCAGGTAGTTGCGGCTGCACGGCGCCAGCTGCAGCTGGTCGACCAGCACCTGCGCCAGGCGCTGGTCGGCCTGGGTGGCGGGCGTGGTGACGCCCCGTTCGGCAAAGTCGCCGAGTATGGCTTTCAGTAAGGGACTCAGCACCAGCGCGCACGGCTGCGCGGGCAGTTGCGCGCATAAGCTGGCATCGATGTAGGCCGAGTGAAACACGACATCCTGGCGGATATAGCCGTCATGCAAGGTCTCCGGCGGTATCCACACGGCGTACTGGGGTGGCGACAGGTAGCGCTGGCCCGCCACCATGATTTCCATCACGCCCGTGGAGCAATACGTGAGCTGGCCCCACGGATGGCTCTGGTAATCGAATTGCTGGTGCGCGTGATAGTCGTCGAGGCGAAAGTACACGGGGTAGGGCAGGGTGTCGGAAATGGCGGGGAAGTGCTGGTTGCTGGCCATCGTGTCTCCTGTTTTGTCCTGTTCTTCGCATCGTTTGTCCGGTCTGCATTATATCCATGGAATCGGACCATGCGAAAATGGCGCTCATTGAATAATGGAGTTCTTGCATGAAACCCAAGCATTATCTGTTTCCCGTGATCGCCGTGCTGATCTGGGCCATCAATACCATCGTCAGCAAGATGACCGTGGGCGTGATCGAGCCGGCCGCCATCTCGTTTTACCGCTGGTTGCTGGCCGGGGTGCTGCTGGCGCTCGTGTTTGGGCGCGCCGTGTGGAAGCAGCGGGTCGTGGTGAAACCGTATCTTGGGAAACTATTTGTGCTGGGCATGTTGGGCATGGTCATGTACCAATGCCTGGCGTACATCGCCGCGCAAACGACGACGGCCACCAACATGGGCATCCTGGCATCGCTGATGCCGCTGCTGGCCGTAGGCCTGTCCGTGCTGTTATTGAAAGAGGCGCCTACCGTGGGCGGCGTGTTTGGCGGCCTGGTGTCGCTGCTGGGGCTCGGCTACCTGCTCAGCCATGGCGACCCTGCCGCCCTGATCGCCCATGGCGCGGCTGTGGGCGACGCCCTGATGCTGCTGGCCTGCCTGTCGTATGCGGGCTATGGCGTGCTGCTCAAGCGCTGGAAGATTCCCCTGAATAACTGGCACTCCCTGCTGATCCAGGTCTGGTGCGCCGTGCCCGTGCTGTTCGTGTATTACCTGAGCCAGTCCGCTCCGCCCGTCACCAGTGCCGGCTTGCCGCTGGTCTTGTTTGCGGGCATCCCCGCTTCCATCATCGCGCCGTTCTTGTGGATGCACGGCCTGGCCAAGCTGGGACCCAGCCGCGCGACGACATTGATGAATCTATTGCCCGTGTTCACGGTCATCATCGCCATGCTGTTCCTGGGTGAAACCTTGCATAGCTACGATGTGATCGGCGGCGGCGTAACCCTGCTGGGCGTGGTGATGGTGCAAACCCTGAAGCGCCCCTTGCGCCGCCGCGCCAGCGCCTAGTTTTTTTGCTATGCTGATGCTTTGAACAAGGAGACGGCATGCACAGCATCGATACCCTGTTGAGCGAACTCGAAGCATTCGGTAGCAGCAACGATGCGGCGCACGCGGAACGCGCCAGCCGCATGCTCAACATTACGCGCGACACGGGCGAATTGCTGGCCGTGCTGGTGCATGCGCGCGGCGCGCGCCGGGTGCTGGAAATCGGCACCTCGAACGGTTATTCCACCCTGTGGCTGGCGCGCGCGGCGCAGGCGCTGGGCGGCAGCGTGGTGACGGTGGAAAAAGCGCAGGACAAGTTCGACATGGCGCATGCCAACTTTGTGCGCGCGCAATTGCAGGGTGTGGTCAAGCAGTTGCTGGCGGACGCGGGCGACGTGCTGCGCGATGCGGCGGATGGCGCCTACGATTTCATCTTTCTCGATTCCGCGCGCCAGCAGTACGAACAATGGTGGCCGCAGCTGGACCGGGCGCTGGCGGCCGGCGGCGTGCTGGTGGTCGACAACGCCAGTTCGCACTACGCGGACATGGCGCGATTCCTTGACGCCATCCGCGCCGACAGCCGCTACACGGCGTGCCTGGCGACTGTCGGCAAGGGCGAATTCATCGCCGTCAAGGCGGGCAATTAAGTAATTCTCGGAGGGCGGGCCTTCAGCTGTGCAAATGTTCCGCCGCCAATTGGCGCAGCAGGGGCAGGGCCGCATGGCCGTGGTCGGCCTGCCAGGCCAGGCCGATGCCGGCCGCCAATTCCTCACCCTCCTGCAATGGCCGGTAGGCCACGCCAGCCAGGCGCAGCGCGCGGAACGAGTCGGCCAGCAGCGCCATGCCCTTGCCGGCCGCCACATCGCCGAGCAGCACATGGTGGTCGGGCGCTTCGCGCAGGAAGACGGGCGCGAAACCATGCCGGCGAAACACCTGCTGGCAATGGTCGAAGAAGGCGGGCTGGCGCGCCCGTTCGAACCAGTAAATCGGTTCTGCCGCGATATCAAACAGGCTGAGCTTGCGCTTCTTCGCCAGCCGGTGCCCGGCGGGCAGGGCCAGCATCATGGGCTGGCGCGCCAGAGGCTGTACGGCCAGCTCGAAGGTGGCGCTGGGCAGGGCGAGCAAGGCCGCATCGAGCTGGCCCTTGCGCACGCCAGCCACCAGACGCGGCGAGGGCGCCGCCGTCAGTTCCAGCCGGACATTGCCCAGTTGCCCCTCCAGCGCCGTCAGCAGCGGGCGGAACAGGCCTGCCGCCACGGAACTGGTCAGGCCCAGGCGCAGGCGCGCGGGCGCGCTGTCTCGCTGCAGCGATTGTTGCGCCGCCGCCAGCAAATCGAGGATGTGCAGCGCCTGCGGCAGCAGGGTGCGGCCCGCCTGCGTCAGGGCCACGCCCTGCGTGTCGCGCTCAAACAATCGCGTGCCCAGCCTGTCTTCCAGCACCTTGATGGCGCGCGACAGGGGCGGCTGGGTCATGTGCAATTGTTCCGCTGCCTGGCGGAAATTCAGGCAGCGGGCGACGGCGCAAAACAGCGTCAAGGCATGGGTATCGAGGGCTCTCATACCAGAAAGGTATCACGAAATTGCGCATTCCCTTGCCAGCTGGTTCAGCCCAGACTGGCCGCATTGACACTGAGGGAGATCAACATGCAACTGCAACAACGACGCATCGGCCATAGCGGCTTGCACAGCTCGGCATTGGGCCTGGGCTGCATGGGCATGTCGGAATTCTATGGCGCCACGGACGAGGCGCAGTCGCTGGCCACGCTGGAAGCGGCCCTGGCGGCGGGCGTGACCCTGTTCGACACGGCCGACGCCTATGGCTTTGGCCACAATGAGCAATTGCTGGGGCGCTTTCTGGCCGGCCATCGCGGCCAGGCCCTGGTCGCCACCAAGTGTGGCCTGGCGCGCGAGGCGGGCAGTTATGCGCGTCGCGTCGACAACTCCCCCGCCACCATCCGCCAGGCTTGCGTAGCGTCGCTGGCGCGCCTGGGCGTGGAGGCCATCGACCTGTTTTACCTGCACCGCCTGAACCTCGATACGCCGCTGGAAGACTCGATGGGGGCGCTGGCGCAATTGCGGCAAGAGGGCAAGATCCGCGCCGTGGGCCTGTGTGAAGTGAGTGCCGCCACCTTGCGGCGCGCGGCGGCGCTCTGCCCCGTGGCCGCCGTGCAGAGCGAGTACTCGCTGTGGACGCGCGAGCCGGAGCAGGGCGTGCTGGACGCCTGCCGCGATGTGGGTGCCAGTTTCTTTGCCTACAGCCCGCTGGGCCGGGGTTTCCTGACGGGCGCCATTGCCGATGCGGCCAGCCTCGACGCAGGGGATTTTCGCCAGTTCAACCCCCGTTTCGCGGCCGATAACCTGAAGCGCAACCAGGCCATCGTGGCGCAGGTCAAGGGCCTCGCGCGCGCAAAAGGCTGCACGCCGGCCCAGCTGGCGCTGGCCTGGCTGCTGGCGCAAGGCGACGACATCATCCCCATTCCCGGCACCAAGCGCATCGCCTATCTGCACGACAACCTCGGCGCGCTGGTTGTGCAGCTGGACGCGGCCGAACTGGCGGCGATGAACGCCGCCTTTCCCTTGGGCATGGCGGCGGGCGCGCGTTATACGGCGGAGGGCATGAAGGGCGTGGATGCCTGAAAAAGATGAGCCGAGTGTACGCCAGCGTACCTAACTGACGCTTTCCCTGCGGGATAATCGCCGACGATCTGCTAGCATTCCGGCTGGCTCCAAGCACGCGCGCGGCACTGTGGGGCTGGGGGATGCAGCATGGATAGAAGGATGGATGTCAAATTGCTAGATGATGATATTTTCGACATAGAACTGAAGTTATTGCTTGAGGGAATCTTGTTGAGATATCAGCACGATTTCCGCGATTATTCGGTGGCGTCGTTGCGCCGGCGCATGCGCCAGGCCATGCAGCGCTTCGGCTGCGCCAGCCTGTCGCAGTTGCAGGACCGCATCTTGCACGAACCGGCCATGTTCGCGCAGATGCTGCAGTTCTTTACAGTGCAAGTGAGCGAAATGTTCCGCGATCCTGCCTATTTCCGCGCCTTGCGCGAAAAAGTCGTGCCCGTCCTGCATACCTATCCCTCCATCAAGATCTGGGTGGCCGGCTGCAGCAGCGGCGAAGAGGTGTGGTCGCTGGGCATCTTGCTGGAAGAGGAAGGTTTGCTCGAGCGCAGCATGATTTATGCGACCGACATCAATGTCGAGGCGCTGGCCGCCGCCGAAGCGGGCATCTATCCGATCGAGCGCATTGCCCAGTTCAGCGAGAATTACCAACTGGCGGGCGGCAAGCGCTCCTTGTCCGACTATTACACGGCCGCCTACAAGGGCGCCATCTTTGAGCGGCGTTTGCGGCGCCAGTTCGTCTTTGCCGACCATAGCCTGGCAACGGACAGTGTGTTTTCGGAGGTGCACATGGTTTCCTGCCGTAACGTCATGATTTACTTCAATAAAGACTTGCAAGACCGCAGCCTGGGCCTGTTCCACGAAGCGCTGGTGAACCGGGGCTTCCTGGGCCTGGGCATGAAGGAAAGCCTGCATTTCAGCCGCCATGCGGCCAGCTTTGACGAGCTGAGCCCGGCTGTACGCATTTTCCAGCGGGCCTGACATGCTGCCGACCTGCGACGTGGCGCCACCGCCTGCCGGCCTGCGCCTGATCGCCATCGGCGCCTCGGCCGGCGGCGTGGAGGCGCTGGGCGTCGTGCTGCGCGCCTTGCCCGCCACCTGCGGCGCGACCGTGGTGGTGGTGCTGCACCTGGCGCCGGGCCGCTCCAGCCAGCTGCCGCAGCTGTATGCGGCGCGCTGCGCGCTGCCCTTGCACGAGGCTCAGGACAAGGAACCGCTGGAGGCGGGGGTCGTGTATTTCGCCCCACCCGACTACCACCTGCAAGTCGAACCCGATGGCTGTTTTTCCCTGTCGCAGGAAGCGCCCGTGTATTTTTCGCGCCCGTCCATCGATGTCCTGCTGGAAACGGCCGCGCACGCCTACCGGCGCGCCATGCTGGCCATCATCCTGACGGGTGCCTCGGCCGACGGCGCGGCGGGACTGGCGCGCGTGCGGCAACTGGGCGGCAGCGCCTGGGTGCAAGACCCGCAACGGGCCAGTTGTGGCATCATGCCGGCCGCCGCGCTCAAGCTGGCCGGCGCCGACCGCGTGCTTGATTTGCCGCAGATGGCCGCCAGCCTGGCCTTGCTTGGCGATGACGAACACAAGTGAATGGGAGTGGGGCAGTGCGTGTAATATATGTGAAAACTGAAACAATATTTATATCCGTATCGAAACACGATGGCATCTTGCCGTTGCGATGCCTGAAGATGACTCCGTGACTGCACCTATCCATATCCTCGTCGTTGACGACATCGCGCAAAACCTGGTCGCCGCCGAAGCCGTGCTGGCACGGCCTGGTATTGTCATCCTGAAGGCAAGCTCGGGCGCGCAAGCGCTGGAATTGCTGTTGACGCATGAGGTCGCACTGGCCCTGATCGACGTGCAAATGCCGCAGATGGATGGTTTTGAACTGGCCGAGCTGATACGCGGCAGCGAACGCACGCGCAGCATTCCCCTGATCTTCCTCACGGCCGCGTCGCGCGAACCGAGCTACAGCTTCCGTGGCTACGAGGCGGGCGCCGTCGATTTTCTCTACAAGCCCATCGACGTGAAAGCCTTGCAAAGCAAGGTGGCGGTGCTGGTGCAGCTGTACCAGCAAAAGCGTGAACTGTCGGCCCAGCTCGATGAACTCAAGCATGCGCTGCACCTCAATGAACTGTTCACGGCGGTGCTGGGCCACGATTTGCGCACCCCTTTGTCAGTGGTGATGAACGGCGCCATGCTGTTGCCGATGATGAGCGACCACCCGAAGGTGATCGTCACGGCGCAGCGCATCGAAAGCAGCGCCAAGCGCATGGCGCGCATGGTCGACCAGCTGCTGGACCTGGCGCGCATCCGTTCCGGCACGATGGAGTTGCGCAGCAGCACGCACGACTACCTGGCGCTGGCGCGCGCCATCGTCGAGGAATGCGAGACGGCGGGCCAGGCCCCGCTTGTCGAGCTCAGCAGTGCCGGCGAGTTGCACGGGCAATGCGATGCGGGCTTGCTGTCGCAAGTCATCTCGAATCTGTTATGCAATGCCCTCACGCATGGCGAGGCGGGCATGCCGGTGCAACTGGCCTTGGACGGACGCGACGCCGACAGCATTGAATTGCGCATCGCCAATCGTGGCGTCATCCCCGCCGCCTTGCTGCCGACCCTGTTCGAGCCTTTCCGGCAGGCGGGCGAAAAGCGCAGGACGGGGCAGGGCCTGGGACTGGGCCTGTACACGGTGAACATGTTCGTCAAGGCCCACGGCGGTACGGTCAAGCTCAGTTCCACGGCCACGCAGGGAACGGTGGCGACCGTGCGCATCCCGCGCCAGTGCCAGGTGCGCGTGCAAGCGGGAGTGGCAACATGAGCGCGCCAGCCTGGCCGCGCGGCGGCGGCAGCATGGGCGAGCTGGTGCGCCGGCGCGACTGGTCCGCCACCAGCCTGGGCGCACTCGATGGCTGGCCTGCCCATTTGCGCACCAGCGTCGACATCGTGCTCAATTCGCCGATGGCGATGGTGCTGATGTGGGGCCCGCAGCACGTCATGATTTACAACGATGACTACATCCAGATCGCCGGGGCGCGCCATCCTGCGGCGCTGGGCGGCACGGTACCCGCCGTCTGGCCCGAAATATGGGACTGGAACGCGCGCATCCTCGAAGCGGGATTGCGTGGCGAGACGCAGGTGTACCGCGAATGCTGTTTGCCGCTGTTGCGCGACGGACAGCGCACGGACGTCTGTTTCGACCTGTTTTACACACCCGTGCATGGCGCCGACGGCCAGGTGGACGGCGTGCTGTGCACGGCGCTCGAATTGACGGCGCGCATGGAAGAGGGGCGTCAGCTGAAGCTGGCCACGGCCGAGCTGGGCGAACTCAACACCACCTTGCAGATGGAGAGCGAGGCCGTGCGCGCGGCTAACCGCCGGCTGGGCGAGGAACGCGCGCTGCTGCGCGCCCTGTTCCAGCAGGCGCCCAGCTTCATGGCCCTGCTGCGCGGGCCGCAGCACGTGTTCGAACTGGCGAATGAACATTATCTGCGCCTGGTGGGCCACCGCGATTTACTGGGCAAGACTGTCGAATCGGCCTTGCCTGAAGTCAAGGCGCAGGGCTTCATCGAACTGCTCGACCAGGTCTATCGCACAGGCGAGCCCTTCGAAGGGCGCCAGGTGAAGGTGGATTTGCAGACGGCGGACGGGCAGACGGGCCAGCGCCAGATCGACTTCGTGTACCAGCCCATCAAGGATGACGAGGGCGTGGTCACGGGCATCCTGGTCGAGGGCATCGATGTCACCGAGCGCATGGAAGGCGAGGAACGGCTGCGCCTGGCCCAGCAGGCGGGCGGCATCGGCACCTTCGAATGGTTCCCCGAGACGGGCGCGATGCTGGTGTCGCCCATGTTCCGCCGCCTGTGGGGCATTGCCGACGAGGAGGAAGTGACGGAACGCTTGCTGGTGAGCCTGGTCGATGCGCGCGACCAGCAAAAGGTGGGGCCCAGCAAGCTTGACCTGGCGCAAAATCCCCTCGAATATGCGGAGTACCGCATCCGCCGCCCCGCCGATGGCGCGCTGCGCTGGATCGCGCGCCAGGGCGAGGTGGTGGCCGGCCGCGTGCCGGGCCAGCGCCGCTACGTGGGCGTGTCGTTCGACGTCACGGAGCGGCGCCAGATCGAGGATGAACTCAGCGCCAGCCAGGAGCGCATGGCGGCCATTTTCGGCCAGGCCTCGGTGGGTTTGTCCGAGCTGGGCCTCGATGGCCGTTTCCAGCGCGTCAACGGCGCCCTGTGCTGCATGCTGGGGCGTTCCGCAGAAGAACTGCTGAGCCTGAACATGAACGACATCATGCATCCGGCGGACGTGCCTGGCAACAGTGTGCTGTTCCAGCGCCTGGTGGAAACGGGCGAATCGTTCTCGCTGGAAAAGCGCTACCTGAAGCCCGATGGCTCGCAAGTGTGGGTGTCGAGCAATGTCAGCCGTCTGCTGGACGAGCAGGGACAGGCGCGCTCCCTGATCGCCGTCAAGACCGACATCACGGAGCGGCGCCGCGTGGAAAAGGCGCTGCATGAATTGAACGAAACGCTGGAACACCGTGTCGAACAGGAGGTGGGTGAGCGCACCAAGGCCGAGGATGCCTTGCGCCAGGCGCAGAAGATGGAAGCCGTGGGCCAGTTGACGGGCGGCATCGCACACGACTTTAACAATGTGCTGCAAATTATCTCCGGCAATTTGCATTTGCTGCAGCACCTGGCGGGCACGGATGGCGTGATGCGCCAGCGCCTGGACACGGCGATTGCCGCCGTCGAGCGGGGCGCCAAGCTGTCGTCGCACCTGCTGGCGTTTGCGCGGCGCCAGCCCTTGCAACCCGTGGTGGCCGACCTGGCGCGCGTGGTGCGCAACATGGATGCGCTGCTGCGGCGCGCCCTGGGCGAAGCGATCGATATCGTGCTGGTGGGCGGCGGCGGACTGTGGAATACCCTGGTCGACCGCAGCCAGATCGAAAACGTCATCCTCAACCTGGCCATCAATGCGCGCGACGCCATGGATGGCGTGGGCAAGCTGACCATCGAGCTGGGCAATGTGGTGCTCGACGAGCAGTATGTGCACAAGCTGGTCGATGTGCCGGCGGGCCAGTATGTGATGCTGTCGGTGACGGACACGGGCCGCGGCATGAGCGGGTCCGTGCTGCAGCGCGCGTTCGAGCCGTTTTTCACCACCAAGCCGGAAGGCACGGGCACGGGCCTGGGCCTGTCGATGGCGTACGGCTTCGTGACGCAAAGCCGCGGCCATATTCGCATTTACAGTGAACCTGGCGTGGGCACGGGAGTCAAAATCTATTTGCCCCGTTCCCTGATGGCCGAAGCGGACGAGGAACTGGAATTGAGTGGCGTCGTCACGGGCGGTACGGAAACGGTGCTGGTGGTGGAAGACGACGTGGGCGTGCGCACCACCGTGGTCGACATGCTCGGTGCGCTCGGCTATACGGTGCTCAAGGCAGAAGATGGCGAAAGCGCGCTGGCCGTGCTGCACAGCGGCGCGCAGATCGACTTGCTGTTTACGGACGTAATCATGCCGGGCCCCGTCAGCAGCACGGAGATGGCGCGCCAGGCGCGCGCGTTGCAGCCCGATATCGCCGTACTGTTTACCTCGGGCTATGCGCAAGACATCATCGTGCATGAGGGCAGGCTCGACGCGGGGGTGGAATTGCTCAGCAAGCCGTACCGGCGCGAAGAGCTGGCACGCAAGCTGCGTCATGTGCTGGCCAACCGCCAGCAGCAAATGCGGGCGCGCCAGTTTGAACGGTCCGGTGCGCCGCTGGCAGGCACTCCGGCGGCCGGCAGCCTTGCGGCCAGCGTGCTGGGAGGCGGTACGCCGGGGCTGGACTTGACGGGCCATGCTTTGGTACCGCAGGGTGACATGCCGACATCGATGAAAATTCTCGTGGTGGAAGACAATCTCGATTCCCAGTTGATGGTGTGCGAGCTGGTGGGCATGCTGGGCCACACGGTCAGCGGCGTCTCCGATGGCGAGGCGGCGTGGCAATTGCTCAACGAGCAAGACTTCGATATCCTGTTTACCGATGTCAGCCTGCCAGGCATGTCCGGCATCGCGCTGGCACGCATGGTGCTGCGCGAGAAACCGGACATGCGCATCATCTTTTCCACCGGCTATGGCAAGGAATCGATGGATGAACTGGGCTTTTCCGCCAGTGTCTTGCGCAAGCCCTATGATTTGACGGAGTTGCAAGCAGCACTTGACCAACCCTGACGGGCGCGCGCCGGCACGGCTTGCCTGTCTCACCCTGCAGAGGCACACATGACTCCTGAACTGACCATGCTAGGCTGTACTCTGGTGCTGGCGCTGGTGCAAATCCTGTTGCCCGCGCTATTCCGCACGCGCGAAACTGGCACGGCGTATAACGTGAGCGCACGCGACGGCGACGGGCCGCCCGTGGGCAAGATCACGGGCCGCTTGCAGCGGGCCCAGGCGAACCTGTTTGAAACCCTGCCCCTGTTCGCCGCCGCCGTACTGATCGCCCACGTGACGGCGCAGGAAAGCGCACTGACACTGTACGGTGCGGCCCTGTACCTGGCCGCCCGCGTGCTCTACCTGCCGCTGTACGCGTTTGGCGTACCGGTCGTGCGCACGCTGGTGTGGTGCGTGTCGATTGCCGGCTTGCTGATGCTGTTCTGGGCCATCCTGTTCGCTTCGTGAAGTCCTACGCGGGCTGTAGCAGCCGTCCTATGGCGGTGCGCCGGGCCCGGCCGTAAAATGAGGGCAAGCTGGCGGCTGGCGCCGGCATGTCAGGGACCGGACCACCATGATGACCACCACTTCCGCAACGCAAGAGTCGGGCAGCGCCCGCCAGCGCAAGATCCAGCGCCTGCTGCGCTGCGTATTTGGCGTGGCGCGGCTGCGCACGGGCCAGCAGGAAGTCATCGACAGCGTGCTGGCCGGGCGCGACACCCTGGCCATCATGCCCACCGGCAGCGGCAAGTCGCTGTGCTACCAGCTACCCGCCGCCCTGCTGCCCGGCGCCACCCTGGTGGTATCGCCGCTGATCTCGCTGATGAAAGACCAGCTGGAAAAGCTGCAGCAGCTGGGCATCACGGCCGTGCAGCTCAACAGCAGCCTGTCGCGCGCCGAAGAAGACGCCGCCATCGCCCGCATGGTCCAGGGAGGCCGGCTCATCATCTTTTGCACACCGGAACGTCTCACCAATCCCGCGTTCCTGTCCCTGCTGGGCGCCGCGCCGCCCAGCCTGGTCGTCATCGATGAAGCCCATTGCATTTCCCAGTGGGGCCACGACTTCCGTCCAGCCTACCTGGAAATTGCCGCCGCCCTGCGTGCGCTGGGCCGCCCGCCCGTGCTGGCGCTGACGGCCACGGCCACCGGGGAAGTAATGGCCGATATCGACGCGCAACTGGAAGCGCGCAAGCTGCAGGTCATCAATACGGGCATCTACCGCGCCAATTTGCGCTACCGCGTGATCCAGGTCACGAATGCCGGAGAAAAACAGGATGAAGTCTTGCGTCTGCTACGCGAGACGGCCGGCGTGGGCATCGTGTATGCGGCCACTGTCAAGGCCGTCGAGGATCTGACGGCGCGGCTGGAGGAAGTGGGCGAGAGCGTCACGTGCTACCACGGCAAGCTGGCGGCGCGCGAGCGCCAGCTCCACCAGGACTTGTTCATGGGCGGCGAACGCCGCATCATGGTGGCCACCAATGCGTTCGGCATGGGCATCGACAAGCCCGACACGCGCTTCGTGATCCATTTGCAGGTACCGGCCAACCTGGAAGCGTACTACCAGGAATCGGGCCGGGCGGGGCGCGATGGCTTGGCCGCCGACTGTACCTTGCTGTACTTCCAGCAAGACAAGCGGGTGCAGCAGTTCTTTCTGGCGAAGCATTACCCCACGGACGGGGAATTGGCCGTCATCGTGGCGGCGGCGCAAGAGTTGCCAGCCACGTTTGCGTTCGCTGCGCTGGCGTCCAGCCTGCCCGAGTTTTCCGACGGCCACTTGAAGGTCTGCCTGAAACTGTTGAAAGACGGCAAGTGGCTGCGCCAGGACCGCAAGCTGGGCTACAGCTTGAAAGCGCCCTCGGCCGCCACGCCTTCGTATGCGCAGCTGGCGCAGACCTATGTCGACAAGCAGGAGCGCGACAAGCAGGCGCTCGAGCAGATGGTGGCGTATGCGCAAAGCGGCTTTTGTCGCTGGAAATTGCTGCTCGAGTATTTTGGCGATGCGGACGATTTCGAGCGCTGTTGTACTTGCGACAATTGCCAGTCGCCGCCCGCGCTGGCCGCGCCCATCACCTTGGACGAGTTGCCGCCTGCGCCTGTCCAAGCGCCGGCTCCCCTGCTCGCCGTGGGCAGCCGCGTGCGCGTGCCCCGTTACCAGATCGGCACCGTGCTGTTGGTGGCAGGCGACCAGGTCACGATTGCGTTTCCGGAAAACGCCACGCGCACCTTCATGGCCGAGTTTGTCGCACCGGCTTGAATCCATTGTGCGCTGTCGAACAGTGATCGAGCGCAAGAGCGCTAGAATCAGCCCATTCCAACGCGGTTTTTTTAACGTAGGGGGCTGGGCATGGCGGACATGGTAGTGGTGCGCAAGGAAGGCTTGTATTGCGTGCCGGGGCAGTTCTACATCGACCCGTGGCGCCCCGTCGAACGCGCCATCATCACGCATGCGCATGCCGACCATGCGCGCGTGGGCCACCGGCATTACCTGTGCGCCAGCGACGGCGTCAAGGTGCTGCAGGCGCGTCTGGGTGCTGTTTCCATCCAGGGTCTCGCGTATGGCGAGACCCTCGAACACCACGGCGTACAGGTTTCGCTGCATCCGGCCGGCCACGTGCTCGGTTCTGCCCAGGTGCGCATGCAGCACGGCGGCGCAGTGTGGGTAGCATCCGGCGACTACAAGTTGCAGCCTGACCCTACTTGCGCACCGTTCGAGCCTGTGCGCTGCGACACGTTTATCACGGAATCGACATTCGGCCTGCCCATCTACCGCTGGCAGGCGCCGCAGGAAATCCATGACGAGATCAACCAATGGTGGCGCAGGAATGCGGCCGAAGGGCGCACCAGCGTGCTGTTCTGCTATGCCTTTGGCAAGGCGCAGCGCATCCTGGCGGGTCTGGACGCCAGCATCGGCCCCATTATCTGCCACGGCGCGGCGCAGGCCTTGACGCAGGTCTACCGCGAGTCCGGCGTGGCCTTGCCCGTCACCGTGATGGTGGGCGATGCCAACGACAAGGCGGCCCTGAAGACGGCCATGGTGATCGCGCCGCCGTCGGCCGCCGGTTCGCCGTGGATGAAGCGCTTCGGCGACTACAGCGATGCGTTTGCCAGCGGCTGGATGTTGCTGCGCGGCGCGCGC
This sequence comes from Janthinobacterium lyxosi, assembly GCF_051380665.1. NCBI lineage: Bacteria > Pseudomonadati > Pseudomonadota > Betaproteobacteria > Burkholderiales > Oxalobacteraceae > Janthinobacterium > Janthinobacterium lyxosi. The sequence goes on along the minus strand of NZ_JBNYXM010000003.1, from coordinate 139,680 downwards.
CGGCGGCGCGGCGTGGACCGGGGTTTTGTCCTGTCCGACCATGCCGACTGGCCGGGCCTGATGCAAGCCATCAAGGCCACGCAGGCCGAACGCATCATCGTCACGCACGGTTCGATACCCGTGATGGTGCGCTGGCTGCAGCAGAGTGGCTGGCAGGCGGGCGGCTTCGAGACAGAGTATGGCGATGGCGAAGCAGATGACAGTGCGCCTGGTGCTTCCACGGCGGCGGGGGACGTCAGCCATGCGTGAATTTGCCCGGCTGTACGCGGAACTCGATGAAACCACGTCCACCAGCCGCAAACTGGCGGCGCTGCAAGCCTATTTTCGGGGTGCCTCGCCCGAGAATGCTGCCTGGGCCGTGTATTTCCTGGCCGGCGGCAAGCCGCGCCAGGCCGTGCCCACCAAGTTGCTGCGCGAATACGCGACCGAACGTGCCGGTCTCGATGCCTGGCTGTTTGACGAGGCCTATCACGCCGTGGGCGACCTGGCCGAAACCATCGCCCTGATCCTGCCCGTGCCCGCCAGGCGCAGCGACATCGGCCTGGCCGAGTGGGTCGAGCGGCGCATCGCGCCTTTGCGCGGCGCGGCGCCCGACGCCATCCGCGCCGCGCTGCTGGCGTACTGGGACGAGCTGGAAACGCGCGAACGTTTTCTATTGATCAAGCTGATCGGCGGCGGTTTTCGCGTGGGCGTGTCCAAACTGCTGGTGACGCGCGCGCTGGCGTCCATTGCCGCCGTCGACAGCAAGCGGATCGCGCAACGCCTGATGGGCTGGACCGATGGCAAGGTCAGCCCCACGGGCGCGGGCTTCCTCAAGCTGACCGGCGCGCAGTCGGAGGACGAACATGCGCTGCGCGGCGGCCAGCCTTACCCCTTCTTCCTGGCGCACCCCTTGCAGGCGCCGCCGGAGACACTGGGCGACCTTGCCGATTGGCTGGTCGAATGGAAATACGACGGCATGCGCGCCCAGCTGCTGCGTCGCGATGGCGTCAACTGGCTGTGGTCGCGCGGCGAGGAATTGATCACGGAGCGTTTTCCTGAACTGGCGCAGCTGGCCTTGCCCGAGGGCACGGTGCTCGATGGCGAAATCCTCGTCTGGCAGCCAGGCGAGGTGCCGGCGCCATTTGCTGATTTGCAACAACGCATGGGGCGCAAGACGCTGCCTGCCAAACTGCTGCCCAAGTTGCTGGCCGAATTGCCGACCGTGCTCGTGGCCTACGATGTGCTGGAAATGGATGGCGTGGATGTCCGCCAGCTGCCCCAGCTGGAACGGCGCGCGCTGCTGGAAACCGTGGTGGCCCGCGTGGCTTCTCCCGCGCTGCGGCTGTCGCCGCGCATCGCCGCCGATAGCTGGGATGCGCTGGCGGCCATCCGCGCGGAATCGCGGGCGCGCGGCGTGGAAGGCCTGATGCTCAAGGCCGCCGCCGCTGCATATGGCGTGGGCCGCACGAAAGACGTGGGCATCTGGTGGAAATGGAAGGTCGACCCGTATGCCATCGACGCCGTGCTGATCTACGCCCAGGCGGGCCATGGCCGGCGCGCGTCGCTGTACACGGACTACACGTTCGCCGTGTGGGATGGCGAGCATGGTGAAGAGCGCAAGCTGGTGCCCTTCGCCAAGGCGTATTCGGGCTTGACGGATGCCGAAATCGCGCAAGTCGACGCCGCCATCCGCAAGACCACGATCGAAAAATTCGGCCCCGTGCGCAGCGTCAAGCCGACCATGGTGTTCGAGATCGGTTTCGAAGGCATCGCCGCCTCCAGTCGCCACAAGGCGGGCATCGCCGTGCGCTTTCCCCGCATCCTGCGCCGGCGTGAAGACAAGGCCATCGCCGACGCGGACACACTGGCCACCTTGAAGGCCATGCTGGCGACCGCCGCATGAAGGACGATCCATGAGCAAGCGATGAGAAAAAGCCCGCTGGCGCAGCGCATCGATGCCTGGTTTGCCGGGCGCGGCTGGTCCGTGTTTCCGTTTCAGCGCGCCGTCTGGCGGGCTGCCGCGCAGGGAAAATCCGGCTTGCTGCATGCCAGCACGGGGTCCGGCAAGACGTATGCCGTCTGGTTCGGCGCCTTGCTGCGCGCCGAGCGGCTGGCGCGCAAGGGGCGCAAGCAGGGCTTGCGCGTGCTGTGGATCACGCCCATGCGGGCGCTGGCGGCCGACACCGTGCGCGCCCTGCAAGCTTCTGGCGCGGAGCTCGCTCCCGGCTGGCGCATCGAGGCGCGCACGGGCGATACCAGCGCCGCGCAGCGGGCGCGGCAGGCGAAAGCCTGGCCCGAGGTGCTCGTCACGACGCCGGAAAGCCTGTCCCTGATGCTGAGTCAGGTGGATGCCCTGGAACGCTTCAGCCTGCTGGAAACGGTGATCGTCGACGAGTGGCATGAATTGATGGGCAGCAAGCGCGGCGTGCAGGTGCAGCTGGCGCTGGCCCGCTTGCGTCGCTGGCATGGAACATTGATGACGTGGGGCTTGTCGGCCACCCTGGGCAACTTGCAGCAGGCGCAGGACGTCTTGCTGGGCGAGGAAAACGCCGGCGTGCTGGTGGAAGGCAAGGTCAAGAAGCGCATCCTCGTCGACAGCCTGATACCCGTCAACCCCACGCGCTTTCCCTGGGGCGGGCATTTGGGCATCCAGATGCTGCAGCCCCTGATCGCCGAGATCGAGGGCAGCGCCACCACCCTGGTGTTTACGAATACGCGTTCGCAGGCCGAGCTGTGGTACCAGCACCTGCTCGATGCGCGCCCCGACTGGGCGGGCCTGATCGCCCTGCACCACGGTTCGCTGGACCGCGAAGTGCGCGAGTGGGTCGAGCAGCATCTGAAAACGGGCGAACTGAAAGCCGTCGTGTGCACCTCCAGCCTGGACCTGGGCGTCGATTTCCTGCCCGTCGAACGGGTGCTGCAGGTGGGCAGCGCGAAGGGCATCGCCCGGCTGGTGCAGCGGGCCGGGCGCAGCGGCCACGCGCCGGGACGCATTTCGCGTGTCACCCTGGTGCCGACCAACAGCCTGGAACTGCTGGAAGCGGCGGCTGCCCGCGCTGCCTTGGCGCAGGGCCACCTGGAAGCGCGCCCCGTGCCGGACAAGCCGCTCGATGTGCTGGTGCAGCACCTGGTGACGATCGCTCTGGGCGGCGGTTTTGCATCGCCGGCGCTGTATGCGGAAGTGCGCGCCGCCTGGTCCTACCGCCACCTGACGCCAGACGAGTGGCAATGGGCGCTCGATTTCGTCGCGCGCGGCGGGCAAAGCCTGAGCGTGTATCCGGAATACCGGCGCGTGCTGCCCGATGAGGAGGGCGTGTACCGCGTGCCGGATGCGGCCCTGGCGCGGCGCCACCGCATGAGCATCGGTACCATCGTCTCGGAAGCGGCGATTCAGGTCAAGTTCCTGGGCGGCGCCCGCATCGGCAGCATCGAGGAATCGTTCATTGCGCGCCTGAAGCAGGGCGACCATTTTTTGTTTGGCGGGCGCATCCTGGAATTCGTGCGCGTGCACGAGATGACGGCGTATGTGCGGCGCGCAACAGGCAGCCGCGGCGCCGTGCCGCGCTGGCAGGGCGGCAAGATGCCGCTGTCGTCGGAATTGGCGCATGCCGTGCTGGACCAGTTGCAGCTGGCGCAAGAGGGCCGGGCCAGCGGGCCGGAAATGCACGCGCTGGCGCCGCTGCTGGCCATCCAGCAGACATGGTCCAGCCTGCCCACGCGCGCCAGTGTGCTGGTGGAAACCTTGTCCAGCCGCGAAGGTCATCACCTGTTCGTGTATCCGTTCGCGGGCCGCTCGGTGCACCTGGGCCTGGCCTCCTTGCTGGCCTACCGCATCGCGCGCGTGCAACCGGCAACCTTGTCGATCGCTGTCAACGATTACGGCTTTGAATTGCTGGGTGCCAGCGAGCTTGATTTTTCGCCCCTGTTCGACTCGGATACGGGCGCGGGGTTGGCCCTGTTCGGTACGGAACACTTGCTGGAAGACGTGCTGGCCAGCCTGAACTCGACGGAATTGTCGCAGCGGCGCTTCCGCGAAATCGCCCGCATCGCCGGCCTCGTGTTCCAGGGCTATCCGGGACAGCCGAAAAGCGCACGCCAGCTGCAGGCGTCGTCCTCGCTATTCTTTGAAGTGTTCCGCAAGCACGACGCGGCCAATTTGCTGCTCACGCAGGCGCAGCGCGAAGTGCTGGAACAGGAACTGGAACTGACGCGTTTGCGCGTCACCTTGCGCGAACTGCATGGACGGAAGATTGCACTGCAACCGTTGGAGCGAGCCTCGCCGTTTGCCTTCGGCCTGATGGTCGAGCGTTTCCGCGAACAGCTGACGACGGAAAAACTGTCGGACCGGGTGGCGCGCCTGGTGAGCGCGCTGGAAAAGGCGGCAGCATGAACGGCCAGCGCCCAGCGCATTGCGTGGTGGAACTGGCTGGCGAGCTGGTGTGGCTGCTGGCGCACAAGGCCGTGTATTGGCCGGCGCGCAAGATGCTGATTATTGCCGACATCCATTTCGGCAAGGCGGCCGCCTTCCGCGCGCTGGGCGTGCCCGTGCCGCGTGGCACCACCACGCAAAACTTGCTGGCGCTGGACGCCTTGCTGGTCAGCCATGTTTGCGAGGAAATCGTCTTTCTCGGCGACTTCCTGCACGCGCGCGCCGCGCATGCGGACGCCACCGTGGCGGCCATGCTGGCCTGGCGAATGCGCCATGCGGACGTGCGCCTGACGGTGGTGCGCGGCAACCACGATGCGCATGCGGGAGATCCGGCCGCCGCGCTGGGCATCAGCATGGTGAATGAGCCGCACCAGGTGGGCAAGCTGTCGTTCTGCCATCACCCGGACACCGTCGCGCCCGGCTATGTGCTGGCGGGCCACGTGCACCCCGTGTTTCACCTGCGCGCGGACAGGAACGGCTTGCGCCTGCCATGTTTCCTGCTGGGCCGGCAGCGCGCCATCCTTCCCTCGTTTGGCGCCTTTACGGGTGGCCATGCGGTGCAGCCGGCCGCTGGCGAGCGCGTGTACGTGACGGCGGATGCGGCGATTTTCCCGATACCCGCTAACTGCTGAGTGTTTGGTACTTTTGGTGGAAAACTGAAAGTAACTGTGCCACCATGGGCGGGACTCATCCTACATGCGCGCTTGCCATCCTCCTATTACTTGCGCCCCATGTGCGCACTAAGATGAGGCTTCCCTTGCCGTGCGAGGGGGAAGAATTGCATGGTTTGCACTGTTTTCTGATTCATCGATCAAGGAGATCATCATGGCCACATCGAGCGACAATAAACAGCAAGGCAGTAAAGCCGGTAGCAGCAGTAGCAGCGGCGGCAACAAGCAAAGCGATACCAGCAAGCAAAGCGATACCAGCAAGCGTGGCTTCGCTTCCATGGACCCCGCCCAGCAGCGCGAAATCGCCAGTGAAGGTGGACGTGCCGCGCATGAAAAGGGCACGGCGCATGAATTCACGTCGGAAGAAGCGCGCCGCGCAGGCAGCCAAAGCCACAAAAACGATGCCAGCCGGCAAAGTGCCACCAGTTCCAGCGGTGCGCGTGAGAATTCCGGCATGAAGCAGGATGGCAACCGCGACAGTGGCAACAAGCAAAGCGGCGGTACCGGTTCAGGGACGGGCTCGTCCGGTTCGCGCAACAAGTAAGCGGAAGCGCTAGCAAGGCACGCCTGGCCGGCGGGAATCGCGCATTGCCGCTGGCCAGTCGCGTCGCTTTTCAGCCAGCCGCAAAATTTTGATGCAATGCAGCAGGCATGGACTATGATGAAATAACTGCGCCGGTCACGGCCAATTCGCAGTCAATTTGCAATCAACTCGCACGCACGACCAGGGAGAAGATGATGGGCAACGCCACTACGCCGCAGTCCGGCAATAGCCAGGGCGGCACGCCGTCCACGGCAGGCAGCAAACAAAGCACGGCGGAGTCGGCCGAGAGCTTTGTACTGGTCGATAGCGAGCAAGGACTCGATATTGGCGACGATCTGTTTTCCATCGGCGAAGTGCGGCGCGCCGACCGCTTGCCCCATCATCAGTCCGGCTCCGCAGGGCAGAGCCGGCAGAGCGCCGACAATGCCCCCGACACCACGGGCAGCACGGGCGTATGACCGGGTCGCCTAGCTTTCTTCACGCTCGGCCCATGCCCGCTGGGCCAGCTGCAAGACGTGTTCGCGCACGTCGGCTGGCCATTCCTGCACGCATGCCAGGAACGCAGGCTGCTTGCCGGCGAACAGGGCGCGGCTGGCTTCCTCGAAGCCGGGCGCATCGCCCGCCAGCGCGTTCATGACTTTATAGGTCGCTTCGCGCGCCTGGCGCTGCTCGTCGTGCGCCTTGTTGCCGCGCTGTGCGTGTTCCACCAGTTTGCGCAAGGCCACGGAGGCGCCGCCCGGCTGCGTCGCCAGCCATTCCCAGTGACGCGGCAGCAGGGTGATTTCGCGCGCCACCACGCCCAGCTTCGGGCGGCCCGGCATGCGTGCGGGCGGGGGCGCGTCTTCCTGCGGCGCTGGCGCCGGCGCGGGTTCGCGTGGCAGGCGCTGCAGCACGTCAGCCAGGCTACCGCGCAGGTTCAGGTCGACCTGGCTGCCGCTGGCATCGTCGAAAATCAGGATTTGCGCATCGGGATCGCGCGTCACCAATTCATGCAGTGTTTGCGCCACCGCATGCAATGTGCCGGCGGCAACTTTGTGTGGGCCCGAAAAGGCGGTGAGTTGGGTGGGTGCGTGCATGTCTTGCCTCCAGTGAGTGACGATGCACGCAATTTTACCCGGGTCAAATTAAAAGTCAATAACACCCGGGTAAAATATGGCAGCCCTGCTACAGGTCGACCCGGCCGTGTTCACCCAGGTCTTTCGGTGGCTCGCCCGTGATGGCGGCCTTGGCCATTTCATAGAATTGCATCATCTTGCTGGCGCTGCTGTCCCAATACTCGGCCGACTGGATCGTCACCTTGATCAGCGACAGCTTCGGATCGTCGAGCCCGCCCGGGAACCAGGCTTTCGTCAGCGGATTCCACAGCTCTTCCGCCTTGGCGCGGTCCTTCAGCAGCTGCGCATGGCCGCAGACGGACACATACAGGCTGTCGCCCGTGTCGACAAAGCTGACATTGACTTGCGGATTGTTCAGAAAATCGCGCGTGTAGGCGGCCTCGTCCGAGACAAAAAACCAGATTTGCCCTGCGTTGTCGACTTGCTGCTGCGTCAGGGGCCGGCTGGTGAGGGTGCGCATGTCGTCGCTGGTGGTCAGCATGCCGAATTTGACGTCCTTGATCTTGGCCGCGATACTGGCCAGTTGTTCGCTGGAATACGATTGCATTGGGGTGCTCCCTTGATGGTTGTCCTGAACAACAGCATAGGCGGGTGCTGCACGCGGCTCTGTACGGCAGCTTACGTAGTGGGGGTGCTTTGTTTCAAAACTGTTACAAAACGCTGGCCTGGCGGGGCGCCCATGTATTGACTTAATAAATGATAATCATTATCATTTGTTTGAAGCGATGGGCATGAACTTTGATTGAAGGATGGGAATGAAGCACACTGACTTGTCGCGCCACCTGGCTGGCTCCTTGCCGGGAGCCCTCGATGGGTAATGCGGGCGCCGCAGACAAGGCCAAGAACAACGCCAGCCGCGCCGTCTGGCTGAAGAACTTGCATCAATGGCACTGGATCAGCTCGGCACTTTGCCTGCTGGGCATGTTTCTGTTCGCCATTACCGGCATTACTCTGAACCACGCCGGCCAGATCGAAGCCAAGCCGTCGATCACGCGCCAGAAGGCGGAATTGCCGGTACCCCTCGTCACGGAACTGGCCGCGTATGCCGCCAAGCATGATGGCGCCAACGCGCCCATGCCGGCCGCCGCCGAGATCTGGCTCAAGCAGCAATGGTCGCTCAACGCGGGCGGCCGTCCCGCCGAATGGTCGATCGACGAAGTGTATCTGCCGCTGCCCAAGGCAGGCGGTGACGCCTGGGTGCGCATCGGCCTGGAAGATGGCGCCGCCGAATATGAGCTGACGGATCGGGGCTGGGTGTCTTGGCTCAACGACGTGCACAAGGGCCGCAACACGGGCGTGGCCTGGAGCTGGTTCATCGACATTTTTGCTGGCGCCTGCATCGTGTTTTGCCTGACGGGTTTATTGATTTTGAAGTTCCACGCGGCCAACCGGCCATTTACCTGGCCGATGGTTGGCCTCGGTATCTTGATACCCTGCGCGATCGCCTTGCTGTTTATCCACTGATCGTTTTTACTTTTCTTTTTTACAGGCACACCATGAAATTACGCTACTCCCTGGCGCTTGGCCTTCCCCTGATCGGTACTTCGGCGATGGCGGCCGACCTGGCCCTCAAAGTTGAAATCCCGCAACTGAACGTGGCGGAATATCACCGTCCCTACGTGGCGGCGTGGCTGGAAACGGCCGATCAAAAGGTTGTCGGCAACCTGACTGTGCTGTATGACGTGAAAAAGAAGGACAAGGCAGGCGAGAAGTGGCTGAAGGACATGCGCCAATGGTGGCGCAAGAGCGGCCGCGACCTGGCCATGCCGGTTGACGGCGTCAGCGGCGCCACGCGCGCGCCGGGCGAACATACCCTGACTTTCCCGGGCGCCAAGGCCTTGCTCGACAAGCTGCCGGCCGGCGAATACCAGGTGGTGGTGGAAGCGGCGCGCGAAGCGGGCGGACGCGAACTGGTGCGCGTGCCGTTCCAGTGGCCGCTGAAATCAGCCCAGTCCGTTCCTGGCAAAGGCAAGGAAGAACTCGGCAATGTCGTCGTCCAACTCAAACCATAAGGCGCACATCATGTTCAATCGATTCAACAAATCCCTGATCGCCCTGGCCCTGGCCGGCCTGGCCATGAACGCCCACGCCCACCGCGGCTGGATGGTGCCATCGAGCACGATGGTGGAAAGCAAGGACGCCTGGGTGACGGTGGACGCCGCCGTCTCCGATGGCCTGTTCGAGATCGACCACCAGCCGCTGCGCCTGGACGCGCTGCAAGTGACCGGCCCGGATGGCGCGAAAGTGGCGCCGGCGAACACCGTCACGGGCCGCTTGCGCAGCGTCTTCGACGTGAAGATGGAAAAGCCGGGCACCTATAAAGCGGCCATCGTGTCGCAAAACGTCATGGCCAGCTACAAGCAAAATGGCGAGCAGAAACGTTTCCGCGGCAACGAGGAAACCTTCAAGAAAGACATGCCAGCCGATGCGCAAGACGTGAAAGTCACGCGCACGGCCAGCCGCCTGGAAACCTTCTTCAGCAATGGCGAAACCAGCACCGAAGTGTTCAAGCCGACAGGCGTGGGCCTGGAATTCGTGCCGGTGACGCATCCGAACGACTTGCGTGCGGGCGAGAAAGCCACGTGGCGCTTCCTGGTCGATGGCAAGCCGGCGGCCAACCAGGCGTTCAGCCTGGTGCCAGGCGGCGTGCGCTACCGTGGCGTGCTGGGTGAAATCCGCCAGAGCACGGATGCCAAGGGCGAGATCACGTTTACGGTGCCGGCGGCCGGCATGTATTACCTGAGCAGCACCTGGCCAGCGGCCGCACCGGCCGTGGCCGGCCAGCCGCCAGCCATGCCGGAGCGCCGCATGACATACGCGGCTACCGTGGAAGTGCTGCCGCAGTAAGCGGCGGCCTCTTCACGAGAGCGCCGATGCGCCGGGTCCTGCTGCCCCAGCATATTTCCGATCAGGTCGCGCCGCCCGGCGCCGCGATCCGGGACTTGCGCGGCTTGGCTATGGGCACCATCTGGTCGGTGCGCTTGCTGGAGTCCGCCATGCCGGGACGCGCCGGTAGCGCCGACCTGCAGCAAGGCTTGCAGCAACAGCTGGACCTTATCGTGGCGCAAATGAGCCATTGGAGCGACGAGTCCGACCTGGGCCGCTTCAACCGGGCCGAGCCCGGTAGCTGGCACAGCCTGCCCGCCGCCTTTTGCGAGGTGCTGGGTTTTGCCATGCACGTCTCGCAAGCGTCCGGTGGCGCGTATGACCCGTGCGCGGGTGCGCTCGTCAACCTGTGGGGCTTCGGTCCCCGCAATCGCTACGATGAGCCCGGTTTTCTGCCGCCGAAAGGTGACACGGTGGCGCTGCTGCTGGCGCAGCGCCAGCGCCGCCGCCTGGAACTGGACTTGCTGGCCCGCCGCGTGCGCCAGCCGGGCGGCTTGCAACTGGATTTTTCGGCCGTGGCCAAGGGCTATGGCGTGGACCGCCTGGCCCGCTACCTGGACAGCCAGGGCATTCATCATTACCTGGTGGAAGTGGGCGGCGAGTTGCGCGGCGCCGGTAGCAAGCCGGACGGCCAGCCGTGGTGGGTGGTGCTGGAACAGGTCGATGGCGCCGCCGATAGTGCCGATAATGCACAGCATCCGGCAGAAATGCTGCTGGCGCTGCATGGCTTGTCCGTGGCGACTTCGGGCGATTACCGGCGTTTCTTTAAGGACGGCACAGTTCGTTTCTCACACACCATTGATCCGCGCAGCGGCATGCCGATCGCCAATCAACTCGCTTCCGTCACCGTCGTGCACGCCGAGTGCATGGCAGCCGATGCCTGGTCGACGGCCCTGACGGTGCTGGGCCCGGAAGCTGGCATGGTGCTGGCCGAAGAGCAGGGCCTTGCCGCGCGCTTCCTGCAGCGCGACGGCCATGACTACCACGAAACGCTGAGCAGCCAACTACTGGCCATGCTCGACGAATGAACCATTACTTTCCATGATTTTTACGCACGATACGACACGGCTGGCCTTGCTGGCCGCCCTGACCCTCAGTTATGCGGGCGTGTGCCTGGCGCCCTGGCTGCGCACGCGCACCAGGCGCCGCGCGGCCGACGCCGCCAAGGCAGCGCTGGCGAATAGTCCCGCCTGGCTGGTGGCGTATGCGAGCCAGACGGGCAATGCCGAAGAGTTGGCTACGCAAACGGCGCAGAGCCTGCAACTGGCCGGCATCCCCGTGCGCCTGTGCGCGCTGGCCGAACTCACGGCCATTGATCTGCAACAAGCGGAACGAGCCTTGTTTTTAGTCAGCACGTATGGCGAAGGCGATGCGCCTGACAATGCGGCCGCCTTCATGGGCCGATTCATGACGCGCGTGACAGGCGAGCTTGCGCTGCCGCAATTGCATTATGGCGTGCTGGCCCTGGGCGACCGCAGCTACGGTCACTTCTGCGGCTTCGGCCGCGCGCTGGATGCCTGGCTGGCGGCGCAGGGCGCCTCGCGCCTGTTTGAACGCATCGAAGTCGACCGCAGTGCCAGCGCCACCATCGAGCAATGGTTCCAGCATCTGAGCCACCTGGCCGGCACCAGCGACGCGCCGGACTGGAGCGCGCCCGCCTTTGGCGACTGGCGCCTGACGCACAGGCGCCAGCTCAATCCAGGCAGCGCCGGCGGTGCCATCTTTCATGTGGAGCTGGCGCCCGTGGCGGGCAGCCTGCCTGACTGGCAGTCGGGCGACCTGGTGCAGGTGGCGGCGCCGGCGGATTCCACCCAGCCACGCGAATATTCGATCGCTTCGATCCCGCGCGATGGCGGCGTGCACTTGCTGGTGCGCCAGCATGCGCATCCCGATGGCAGCCTGGGACTGGCCTCGGGCTGGCTGACGGCGCAGGCGGCTGTGGGCGACGTGGTGCAACTGCGCTTGCGCCAGCACCGGCGTTTCCGCCTGGAAGACAATGCCCAACGGCCATTAATTCTGATTGGCAACGGCAGCGGCATCGCCGGCTTGCGCGGCCACCTGAAAAACCGTGTGTTGGCCGGTCAGCGGCGCAACTGGCTGATCTTTGGCGAGCGTAACGCGGCCCACGACTTCCATTATCGCGAAGAAATTGAACAGTGGCACGCCAGCGGCGATCTGCCGCGCCTGGACCTGGCGTTTTCGCGCGACCAGGCGGAGCGGACCTACGTGCAGGACCGCCTGCGCGGCAATGCCGACGAGGTCAAACTGTGGTTGCAGCAGGGCGCCGCCATCTACATTTGCGGCAGCCTGGCCGGCATGGCGGGCGGCGTCGACCAGGCCCTGCAAGAGATGCTGGGCCGGCAAGCGCTCGATGCGCTGGCGGCAGAAGGGCGCTACCGGCGCGACGTGTACTAAGTTTTTGATGCCGCCAGCGCGTTCGCGCGCACACAGCTATGATGCTTGTTTCATCCGAGGAGAAGCATCATGAGCGACAGCATTTACGACATTCCCTTGCGCCGCATCAATGGCGAACCCGCCAGCCTGGACGCGTATCGCGGCAAGGTGGTGCTGGTGGTCAATGTCGCCTCCGCCTGCGGCTTGACGCCGCAGTACGAAGGACTGGAAAAGCTTTATGCCGACAAGCAGGCCGAGGGCCTGGTGGTGGCCGGCTTTCCCGCGAATGAATTCGGCGCGCAGGAGCCGGGCAGCAATGCCGAGATCGCCGACTTTTGCCGCGGCACTTACGGCGTGCAATTTCTCCTGTTTGAAAAAATCGTCGTCAAGGGCCCGGGCCAGCATCCGCTGTACCAGCGCCTGGTGCAAGAGCAGCCGCGGGCGCAGGAAAAGCCGGGCAGCGATTTCCGCGCCAAGCTGGCCGGCTACGGCATCACGCAGGAGCAGCCCAGCGACGTGCTGTGGAATTTCGAGAAGTTTTTGATCAGCAAGGAGGGCAAGGTGGTGGGACGTTTCGCGCCCGATACCACGGTCGACGATGCGATCTTGCGCGAGGCCATCGCGCGCGAGCTGCTGGCCTAGGCGTGTCGGCGGCGCTTGCCGCGCCGCCTTTGTTACTCCGCCGTGTTCAGCGCGGCCGGTTCCATTTCGCCGCTCACTTCCTGCAAGCCGCGCGCCAGGCTGGAGATGCTGGGGTTGTCGATGAAGACGCAGCGCTTGCCCGTGCGCTTGCAATAATCCTTGACGCGCCAGTAGGCGCTGTGGCTGATGCAGCCCGTCTGGCAAATCACCAGGTCGGCCGCCGCCAGGCTCGAATCGAGCAGGTTGGCATTGTCTTCCAGGCCGCCGTCGTGGTGGGCGAACTGCGCACCGACCCGCTCGATCAGGGCGCGGTAGGTGGCGACATTGCCGCTGCGTCCACCCACGCACAGGACGCTTTGATCGACCAGGCGGATCGGCATTTTCAGCTTGCCGCCGGTCGGCACTTCCAGCTTCGGTGCCGGTGGCGGCACGGCTGCGGTCGGACGTGGCTGGGCTTGCTTCAATTCCGCGATTTGCTGGCGCAATTCCTTTTCGCGCTCATCCATTTGCGCCAGGCGCTCGACCAGGCGCGTGCGCGATTCCAGCGCCGGGATGGCTGCCTGCAGCTGCGCCAGCTCCGCGCGCAAGCCGTCGATTACGCTATCCTTGCCGATGGCCTCGGCCCGCGTGCGCAGCAGCACGGCTTCCTGGCGTTCCAGTTCGCCCGTTTTTTCCATCAGTGCGGCCTGGCTGCGCTGTTGCAGCTTGGCCAGTTCGTGCGCCAGGCGCGCATTTTCTTCCTGCAGGGCCGTAAATTTACTCATGTCGGCGCGCACGCAGGCGCCGGCCTGGTGCTGGATCATGTGCAAGTCGCGGCACATCTGCTCTTCCAGCTCGGCGTCGCAGCGCGGGTGCGTCAGGCCTGCCCAGAAGGCGCCCGACACGTCGCCGTTGGCGACGGCCGTGCGCCACAGTTGCGCTACCTGTTCCGTGGTCTTGGCGCCGCGAAAGCGCAGGATCACGGGGGCGTAGCGGCGTTCGAGTTCCTTTTGCAGCGCTTCGGACAGGCGGTTGCGCGCGCCGCATTCCGTCACGGCGCCCACGTGCACTTCATAGTCGTCGGCCAGCACGCGCCCGCCCGTCATCTTGCCCACCAGCTTGCGCAGGTATCCCAATGGCAAACCCACGCCGACCAGCGGGCAATGGCAGGTATGCGACAGTTCCCACAGCCGGCGGCGGCGCGAAGCGAGCGCGGCCGTTTCGGCCCCGTCGCTGGAACAATTGCTGATGACGGGCAGGGACTGGTCTTTGTCACACATGGCGATATCCTGTTGGGCGATGGGGTGTTGAAGAGAAATTATTGCGGCAGGGGCGAGGCAGGGCGCTTGGCGCTCAGCATGCGTGCCAGGCGCTCAAACAAGGTGGTCCTGGGCGGTGCGGGCCGGTGCAGCGCCACCAGGGCGGCCCATTGCTGCGACAGTTGCTGGCAGGTCGCTTGCAGCACGGGCCCCAGGCCGGGTGAACTGGACAGCACTTGCAGATGGCGTTCGATGACGCCCGCCAGTTTCTCGCAGGGACTGCCCGCATGGTAGTGCGACATCAGGTGCAGCACGGCTGACAGCAGCAATTCAGGCTGTTGGCCCTGCGGGGACGGAAACATCGGGGAAGGTCGGTCATTCGCCATCAAACACTCCTGTGCGGTGGTTTGGCTGGCTGTGCGCACGGGACGCGACTGGCTGGCGAGTGTGGTGACTGGCTGCCGTGCTGCTTCAGGCAGTCAGGATCAGCTTGTTCAATTGGGTGACGCGCAGGCGATAGATCTTGCCGCTGTGCTCAATCTCCACTTCGCGGCCCTGCTGCAGCAGCGCTTCGCTGGTGATGCGGCGCGCCGGTTGCGCCATGCTGACGGGAGGACGAACGTGGGCGGTAGCGGCATCCTGGATCAAGGCTGGTTTTGAGCTTTGCATGTTGGGCTTTCTTTGTCTCAGTTGAGAATGATTCGTATTTGCATTATTGTTGAATGTGGCCCGAAAAGCAAGGCTTATTTGTGCAAAATCTGCGTTTTTTACGGCGGCAGGGCAGCTTGGATGAGGGGGCTGCGCAAAGGCGGCCGCAGGCGCGGCGCGGAAGGGGAGCGGCAGCAAAAAAGACCCGGCAAGGCGTTGCGCGCCTTGGCCGGGTCAAGCCTGTGCCAAGCTTGAAGGAATCGGGGGGCGCGTTAAATGGTGGCCAGCAATTGCGCCGAGGCGCTGGCGGCGGCGGTGGTGTCGGCCTTGAGCTTGGCGGCGGCCAGCTGCTTGGCGCGCGAGCGCGAGGGCGGCAGGCGGCGCAGGGTTTTCAGGGCGTCCGGATCCTTGATGCCGATGGTGCGCTGGTCGACCGTGATCAGGCCGATTTCATTGAAGGCGGACAAGGTGCGGCTGACCGTTTCCAGGGTCAGGCCCAGGTAGCTGCCGATTTCATGGCGCGTCATGCGCAGGTTGAACAGCTTGCTTGAGTAGCCCATCTGCGCGAAGCGGTCGGCCAGCGAGACGAGGAAGCGCGCCACGCGGGCTTCGGCGCTGAGGGCGCCCAGCATGCCGATCATCGCCTGTTCGCGCACCAGTTCGCGGCTCATCACGCCGTACATGACATTTTCAAGTTCCAGGTGCACGCGGCCCAGCGCCGTCAGCTTCTTGAACGGCAGCAGGATCAGGTCGCAGTCGGACAGGGCCACCGCTTCCGAGGAGTAATGGCGCGAGTGGATGCCGTCGACGCCCAGCATGTCGCCCTTCATGGGAAAGCTGAGTACCTGCTCATTGCCGAATTCGTCGATGAGCACGGTTTTCAGGAAGCCCGAATTAACGATGTACAAGGTGTCGAAGGGCTGGCCGATGGTGTGCACGCGCTGCCCCGTCTTGAATTGCACGTGCTGGAACAGCAGCTCGTCGGCGGCGATGGTGCAGGCGCTGGAGATATGCAGCAGGTCGCACACCTCCTTCAGGTTCGACCATAGCCGCCCTTGGCGCTGGCGCCCCGCTTCCATCGGAGAGGAGGGGGCCAGCGATGGAGAGGCAGTGCGGGTTTCAGGCGTTTGCGTGGACAGCATGTTCATCTCCTGGTGACAGGTAGTTCAGAGTTGAATGACAAGGTGCGCAGGACGGCGGGCGGGCAAGGGTCGGCGGCGCGCGTCCAGGCTGGTAAATCTCAATTCGCTGAAGACTTGCTGTGTGATGAAATAACTTCCCAGCAACTTGATTACTGGTTTCAGTATGCCAACAACCGTATGCAATTAATATCAGCAGTGGCTGAATATGGCAGTAGGAGCTGTGGCAATTGATGTAGGATTGTTCCTACGCGCTGACGCGCATGGTCAGGTCTTGAAGGGGGACAGCAGGCGGTGCGCCACGGCATACTGGACCATTTCCGACAGCGAACTCATGCCCATCTTTTGCATGATGCGCGTCTTGTGCGTACTCACCGTCTTCACGCTCAGGTGCAGATTGTTGGCGATTTCCGTGATCGACTTGCCCGCCACCAGCAGGGAAAAGACTTCGAACTCGCGGTCCGACAGCTGTTTGTGCAGCAAGCTTTCATTTGGCATCATGATGTTGAGCACGAGCTGCTCTGCCACCTCGGCGCTGATGTAGGGGCGCCCCGACGCCACCTTGTGGATGGCGCCCACCAGCTGGGTGCCCGCGCTTTCCTTGGTCAGATAGCCTTGCGCGCCGGCGCGGATGGCGCGCACCGCATATTGCTCTTCCTCGTGCATGGTGAGGATCAGGATGGCCAGCTTGGGCGCCTCGCTGCGGATTTGCCGTATCAGGTCGACGCCGCTGCGGCCCGGCATCGACAGGTCGAGCAGCAACAGGTCGAAGCCGCCCTGGCGTACGTGGTTGAGTACCTCAAAGCCGTCGATGGCTTCGCCCACGATGTCGATGTCCGGCGCGCCGTCAAGGATGCGCTTCAATCCTTCTCGCATGATGGTGTGGTCGTCGGCAATCACAATACGTATCATAGGCGCGCAATCTGGAAGCGTGTAATTTGCCCTGGCCGTTTTGTGGCGGCCGGCCAGGTATTAAGAAACGAGAAACGTTGTCATTTTAACTGAAATGGCCGCAGTTTTGCCTTTTACCCGATATAGGGGCTGCGGCGGCCTGCGTGGTCATGTGACCCCTTATTTCGATGGGGGTTCCTTGATCAGCCTATGCACGAGCACCGGCAATTTCGAGTGCGACAGTACTTTGTTGGTCACGCTGCCGAGCAGCAATTGCCCCCAGCCGCTGCGGCCATGCGAGCCCATGAAAATCAGGTCGCATTGCTGCAATTGCGCTACTTCCACAATTTTCAGGGCGGGGCTGTCGGAAAAGGCTGTCAGGCCCGTCGCTTCCAGGCCCCGCTTGGCGGCCGCGTCGAGGATGGGCTGCCAGTGGTCGGCGCCCGCCTTGCGCATGGCGATGCGGTATTCCTCCTCGCTGGGATAGCTTGGTGGAATGATTTCGATGTACACCGGGTACTGGTATTCGGGCGCCACATAGACGGCAAGGATGTCGGCTTGCATCTGTTCGGCAAAGGCAACGCCGGCACAGGCCGTCAGGTTGGAGACGGTGGAACCGTCCGTGGCGATCAGAATTTTCTTATACATGGCAGGTCCTTTGGCGGTGACTCAGCGCGCGCAACGCCCCTTATTGTAGGCGCGGCGGCAGCATGGTATTCATGTAAAGACTTGATAATTATCAATACTATTGCACCTTCAGTATAGACAACATTGGCAGAAAGATCGTGTTTTGTCCGCAACGATATCCGTGGCGCACTGTTGCGCAGGCGCCCGCGAGCAGGATTTCTTGTACGGCGCGTGGTCTTGCAGGCACGCCAATGGTAGTATTTCAAAATACAACAGCAGGAACACTTATTTCCTGACGGAAAAGCTCTGATGGACCAGCTTTACACCAGGAAGCGCGTTTTGAGATTTACCAACAGGGCGGCGCCCTGCTACACTCGCACCATCGCAGCGGTATTGCCTCAAATCATCTTAATCGAGAAATTGTGGGTATCAGTCTGTAAAACGCACAGTTCAGGCGGAATTTTGACAAATTATGGAGAAGCAGGGATATGACCAACGCCGCTGATGATTTTGATGCATTATTCGATGAAGTATCTGCGCAAAGTGCGGCCGCTCCCAAGCCCGCGCCTGCCGCAGCGCCCGCAGCCGTGATCGCGGACGACGATTTTGACGCGCTGTTCGATTCGGTGTCGGCCAGCGCCGCCGTGCCGTCAGCCGCAGCGGAAGCGCCAGTCGCCGCCGTGCCGGAAGCGCCACCGGCGGCTGCCGCAGGCGTGCCTGGCGAAGCAGCCGATCCTGTCGACCCGTCCGACAAGCCGATGTTCGAACGCCTGGGCGGCATCGTGCGCCTGCTGCACGATTCGCTGCGCGAACTGGGCTACGACAAGGCGTTGACGGAAGCGTCGTCGCAGATCGTCGATGCCCAGGACCGCCTGGAATATGTCGCCACCCTGACGGAACAGGCCGCCAACAAGGTCCTGAATACGCTCGACGAAGGCATGCCGGCGCAAGATGTGCTGTCGAAGAAAGCCAAGGACATGGACAGCCGCTGGACGGCGCTGTTCGATGGCAAGCTGAGCCTGGAAGAATTCAAGGCCCTGGCCGGCGATACGCGCCAGTTCGCGCAAGCCGTTGCCGAGGCAACGGAAGCGGAAAAAGCGCGCTTGCTGGAAATCATGATGGCGCAGGATTTCCAGGACATCACGGGCCAGCTGATCAAAAAAGTGGTCAACATCACCAAGACGGTGGAGCACGAGCTTGCCCAGCTGCTACGCGACAACGCGCCGGCCGAAGTGCGCGAAAAACTGGCGCAAAAGCCGGTGCCGCTGATGCAGGGCCCGTCCGTGCCGTCGGTGGCGCTGGACCAGGATAATGTAGACGACCTTCTTGCGGATTTGGGATTCTAATGGACGATATGCTCAAGGATTTCGTCGTTGAGGCGATGGATCTTGCGGTTAATGTTGAAGAGCACTTATTGCGCCTAGAGCGTGATCCTGACAACAAGGAAACACTGAATGCCGTGTTTCGTTCCTTCCACACCATCAAGGGTGGCGCCGGCTTCATGGGCTTGCCCGCGCTGGTGGCGGCCTGCCATCTGACGGAAAATCTGTTCGACGCCTTGCGCACGGGCGCCGCGCCGGTGACCCCGATCGCCATCGAGGCGGCGCTGCAAGCGTCCGGTTTCGTGGCCGACCAGCTGACGGAACTGGCCAACGGTGCCGCGCCGGAAAGCTTGCCGGCCATGCCGGAAGAGCTGGAACACATCCTGACGAACGCCATCGAAGGCAAGGGCATGGACGCACCTGCGCCTGCCGCTGCCGTGGTGGCGCAAGCCGCTGCGCCCGTTGCCGAAGTGGTCGTGGCGGCGCCAGCCGCCGCTATTTCCACCGCCAGTGCCGATGGACTGGATTGGGAAGGCATGTATAACGCTGTCGTGCCGGCGGGTAGCCAGGTCGCTGCCGCACCGGCCTCCGCCGTCGCTGCTGCGCCGGCCGTCGTGGCCGCTGCGGCTGCCAAGCCGGCAGCCAAGGCCTGGGATGGCGCGGAACGCCGCGAAGATCGTCCGGAAGTGCGCCATGCCGCGCCCGTCAAGGAAGACAGTATCCGCGTCGACGCCGTCAAGCTCGACGCACTGCTGGAAGTGGCCGGCGAGTCGGTGCAGGCTGCCAACCAGGCTGCCGTGCTGCTCGAACGCTTGCTGCAATTCAAATTTGAAGGCCAGGCCGCCACCCTGATGGCAACCCTGGCGGAAACCCTGGAACGCGCTTCGCGCTACTCGACCGAACTGCAGCGTGCCACGCTGGCCACGCGCATGCAGCCCGTGGGTCGCCTGTTCCAGAAGTTCCCGCGCCTGGTGCGCGAACTGGCGAAAGACCTGGGCAAGGATGTCGAGCTGACCATCGAAGGCGCGGAGACGGAAGTCGACCGCGTGGTGGTCGACAGCCTGTACGATCCGCTCGTGCACATGCTGCGCAATTCGCTCGACCATGGCGTCGAATCGCCGGAAGCGCGCCTGGCTGCCGGCAAGCCCGCCAAATCGTATATTTCGCTGAAGGCATGGCAGGAAGCGAACAGTGTCATGATCGTGCTGCAGGATGATGGCAAGGGCATGGACCCGGTTTTCCTGCGCAGCAAGGCCCAGCAAAAGGGCTTGATCAGCGAAAACGCGCAATTGAGCAACGACGAATGCTTCCAGCTGGTGTTCCTGCCGGGCTTCTCGACCAAGGAAGTCGCGTCCAGCGTCTCCGGGCGCGGCGTGGGCATGGACGTGGTCAAGACGGCCGTGGAGAAGAACCGTGGCGCCATCCACATCGAATCGACGCTGGGCAAGGGCACCAAGTTTGCCATCCGCCTGCCGATCGAGCTGTCGATCGTGCCGACCATGCTCGTGTCGACGTCGGGCGCCGCGCTGGCCCTGCCGATGGCGGTGGTGCAGCGCGTCGTCGAATTGCCGGAAACCTTCATGGAAGTGGGTGGCGCGCCCGTGCTGAAAGACCAGGGGCGCCCATTGCCCGTGCGGTCGCTGGCCGGCGCCCTGGGCTATGAATCGTGTAGCGAGCGCGTGGGCATTGTTGTCGCAGCGCCACAGCCGTACATTCTCGCCGTGGCAGCCGTCGATGGCACGGCCGACCTGGTGATCAAACCGATGACCGCCATCACCGTGGAAGGCATCACGGGCACGGCCCGTTCGGCCGAAGGCGAACTGGTGCTGGTCGTTGGCCTGTCGTTCCTGATGGATGGGTGTAGAGGTAGCGTGCGTTTAGCTGCCTGATTGCACCTGACAAAACCTACTGCGCGTCGGTATAGACGGCCTGCGATGCTCACCGTACTAGAGTACGGTTGCGCTTCTTAGCCACCTCTCCCTTCCGCTCGCTACGGTTTTCTCAGGCGCCGTAAGTATCGCTGTATTCATGAGAAAGCCCGCTATGTTTAGCGGGCTTTTTTTCTGGTGCTAGCGGCGTCAAATGTGATCCGGGCGTAGACTGCCGCCTTCCAGCCAGCGCTGCACGCGCACGATTTCTTGCGCGCGCTCCGCCTCATCCTTCGGCGGCGGCAGGTAGATGTCGGGCATGATGCCGGCCAGGTCCACCTGCAACTGCGGCAAACGGGCCGAGCGCGAGGTGGCGTATTGCAGTTGGCGCACGCCGGAAGGCAGGGCGTGCAGGCGCAGGTTGGAATAGTCGAGCGCGCCTTCGCTGTTGCGGCCGATCAATTTGACGTGAAAACTTTGCCGCGCCACCAGCAGGAACTCCTCGCAGGAGCTGGCGCAATCGCGGTCCACCAGCACGGCCACGCGCGCGGGCCGGCGCGGCTCCGGCGTGCTCATGCGGGTGTAGCTGATGAGTTCGCCACTTTCCTGCGGCACGTATTCGCCCGGCTTGACCGTGCGCATCTGTGCCACGGCCTGGGCCGCAAAGTCGGCGCAGGCCTGGTCGCCGGGCGAGAGCAGCGCGCAGACTTTTTCCTGGCCCTCGATATTGGCGGGCGTGGACAGCCATTCGGCGCCCAGGCTGACTATCTCGTCCGAGCTGATCCATTGCAGCAGCGGCGCATACGTGCTGTCGCTGCCGCCGGCGTTGCGACGCACGTCGAGGATCCAGTTGGGACGCGCCGCCAGTGCCGCGCGGTGCGTGTCGAGCAGGGTGGCCACGGCGGCGCGGTAGCGGTCCTGGAAGCTGGGCAGGGTCAGGAGCACAGTCGAGTCTGACAAGATCTGCAGCGCCGGCTCCTTCGACGGGGCGGCCTGGCCCGCTATGCTCGGCTTGGCCGGCGCAGGCTTGGCGATGTCTTGCGTGCTGCCCGGCTTCACGTACAAATGGCCTTTGCGCCACATGCCCAGATAGTTTCCCAGGATCGCGTTGCAAGCCTTGTCGTCGGCCGCGCGGGCCGCCGCGGTGGTGGCCGAGGTTAGCGCCAGGTCGAAATAAGCCTGGCCCTTTTGCGCCAGGTGGGCGCGTGCGCCCGTATCGTTTGCCAGCAGGAAGGGCGCAATGGCGCGCAAGTCTTGCACGCAGGTTTCTCCTGGCGCGGCGGCGACCGCATGCGTGTTGGCCAGGGTGAGGGCGGCCAGCGCCCAGGTGTGCAGTTTCATTCAGGTCCCCATCAGTTGTGGTCGCGTGCGGGTGCGTGCGCCGGTCATTATTGTCGAAATACAATACACGAAAGATTGAGAAAAAAATATCAATTTCTGATCGCGCCGTGACTCGTTCGGCAACCCGCCGATGGATGGGGCCGGCATGAGGCCAATGTGCCGATATCGGCAATTTACAGCTCATATATAACAATGCGACCAAACTTTGTATCGCCAATCCCGCGCTTTTACCTGTTTCGGTTCTGTGTTGCGCAATATATGGCATAATCCTTGTGGATCACCGTATGACTTGGTATCACTTGATCACTTAAACAGGCTGTGGCAACGCTGCATAAATCATGATGAAGACGCTTTACGATAAACTCTGGGAATCCCACGTTGTTCGGGCCGAAGATGATGGCACGACAATTTTGTACATCGACCGGCACCTGCTGCACGAAGTCACCAGCCCGCAAGCCTTCGATGGGCTCAGCGTGGCAGGCCGCCAGCCGTGGCGCATTTCAGCCAACCTGGCCGTGGCCGACCATAACGTGCCCACTACCAGCCGGGTCGACGGCATTGCCGATCCGGTTTCGCGCCTGCAGGTGGAAACGCTGGACAAGAACGCCAAGCATTACGGCTTGACCTACTTCAACATGAACGACAAGCGCCAGGGTATCGTGCATGTGATCGGCCCCGAACAGGGCGCGACCTTGCCCGGCATGACGGTGGTGTGCGGCGACTCGCACACGTCCACGCACGGCGCGTTCGGCGCGCTGGCGCATGGCATCGGCACGTCGGAAGTGGAACACGTGCTGGCCACGCAAACCTTGCTGCAAAAGAAATCCAAATCCATGCTGGTGCAAGTCGACGGCGCCTTGCCGGCCGGCGTGACGGCGAAAGATATCGTACTGGCCATCATCGGCAAGATCGGCACGGCCGGCGGCACGGGCTACTGTATCGAGTTTGGCGGTTCGGCCATCCGCGCCCTGTCGATGGAAGGACGCATGACGGTGTGCAACATGGCCATCGAGGCGGGCGCGCGCGCCGGCATCATCGGCGTGGATGACACCACCATTAATTACGTCAAGGGCCGTCCGTTTTCGCCGTCCGGTCCGCACTGGGAACGCGCCGTGGCCTATTGGCGCACCCTGCATTCGGAGCCGGGCGCCCGCTTCGACCTCGTCGTCACCCTCAACGCCGCTGACATCGTGCCGCAAGTGACCTGGGGCACCTCGCCCGAGATGGTGATCGGCATCGATGGCCGCGTGCCTGATCCTGACCAGGAAAAAGACAGCGTCAAGCGCGATGCGATGGAAAAGGCGCTGGTCTACATGGCCCTGAAACCGAATACCGCCATCGAAGACATCCGCATCGACAAGGTCTTCATCGGTTCCTGCACCAATTCGCGCATCGAAGACTTGCGGGCGGCGGCTGCCGTGGTGCGCGGCAAGTACCGCGCTTCGAACGTCACCCTGGCGCTGGTGGTGCCCGGTTCCGGTCTCGTCAAGGACCAGGCCGAGCGCGAGGGACTGGACCGCATCTTCAAGGATGCCGGCTTTGAATGGCGCGAGCCGGGCTGCTCCATGTGCCTGGCCATGAATGCCGACCGTCTGGAGCCGGGCGAACGCTGCGCCTCGACCTCGAACCGCAACTTCGAAGGCCGGCAAGGGCAGGGCGGGCGTACTCACCTGGTGTCGCCCGCGATGGCGGCGGCGGCGGGCATAGCCGGCCACTTTGTCGACGTGCGGGGCTTGCGATGAGGGCAGGGACTGGCGCCGCTGGCGTACACTAGCGCTCCCGGTCCCTTACTTACTATCAAGAAATCATCATGAAAAAACTCTTCGCCCTCCTCATCGCCACCGCCATCCTGTCTGGCTGCAACACCGTCTCCGGCATTGGCCGCGATGTGCAGAAAGTCGGCCAGGTCGTCACTGGCGCCGGCGGAAAATAAACCGTGACGTGCCGGCGCCCTGCGCCGCCCGTCCTACCGAGTAGAAACAGCATGGATAAATTTACGCTTTACGAAGGCCTGGTGGCCCCGCTGGACCGCGCCAACGTCGATACCGACGCGATTATCCCGAAGCAATTCCTGAAATCGATCCACCGCAGCGGTTTCGGCCCCAACCTGTTCGACGAATGGCGCTACCTCGACCATGGCGAACCGGGCCAGGACAATAGCCGCCGCCCGCTGAACCCGGATTTCGTGCTCAACGAGTCGCGCTACCAGGGCGCTTCCATCTTGCTCACGCGCAAGAACTTCGGCTGCGGCTCCTCGCGCGAACACGCGCCGTGGGCGCTGGACCAATATGGCTTCCGCGCCATCATCGCGCCGTCGTTTGCCGACATCTTCTTCAATAACTGCTACAAGAACGGCTTGCTGCCCATCGTGCTGCCGGAAAGCCAGGTCGAGCACCTGTTCAATGAAGTCAAGGCTTTCCCCGGTTACAAACTGGTGGTGGACCTGGAACAGCAATGCGTGCGCACCAGTAATGGTAGCGTCTCGTACCCGTTCGAGATCGACGCCTTCCGCAAGTATTGCCTGATGAATGGCCTCGACGATATCGGCCTGACCCTGCGCCATGCGGACGATATCCGCGCCTTCGAAGAGCGTCACCTGAATAGTCAGCCTTGGCTCGCCAACGTCATTTAATCGATAAAAATATGAAAATTGCAATTTTACCCGGCGACGGCATCGGTCCTGAAATCGTCGCGCAAGCCGTCAAGGTCTTGAATGTGTTGGGCGAATCGTTTGAGCTGGAAACAGCGCCCGTGGGCGGCGCCGGCTATGCAGCCCATGGACACCCCTTGCCGGAAGGCACCCTGGCCCTGGCAAAAGCGGCCGATGCCGTGCTGTTCGGCGCCGTCGGCGACTATCAATACGACAAGCTGGAGCGCCAGTTCCGTCCCGAGCAGGCTATTTTGGGCTTGCGCAAGAACCTGGGCTTGTTCGCCAACCTGCGTCCGGCCATTTTGTACCCGGAACTGGCGGGCGCTTCGACCCTGAAGCCGGAAGTGGTATCGGGCCTGGATATCCTGATCATCCGCGAATTGACGGGCGACATCTATTTCGGCCAGCCGCGTGGCGTGCGCGAGTGCCCGGACGGTCCGTTCAAGGGCCAGCGCGAAGGTTTTGACACCATGCGCTATGCGGAAGGCGAAATCCGCCGCATCGCCCACGTGGCCTTCCAGGCCGCGCAAAAGCGCGACAAGCGTTTGACCAGCGTGGACAAGGCGAACGTGCTGGAAACGTTCCAGTTCTGGAAAGACATTGTCACCGACGTGCACAAGGAATACCCGGATGTTGCGCTCGATCATATGTATGTCGATAACGCGGCCATGCAACTGGTGCGGGCGCCGAAGAAATTCGATGTCATGGTGACGGGTAATATGTTCGGCGACATCTTGTCGGACGCGGCCGCCATGCTGACGGGCTCGATCGGCATGCTGCCGTCCGCTTCGCTCGATGCCAACAACAAGGGCTTGTACGAACCGTCGCACGGCTCGGCGCCCGATATCGCGGGCAAGGGCATCGCCAATCCGCTGGCGACGATTTTGTCGGCCGCCATGATGTTGCGCTATTCGCTGAACCGCGAAGAGCAGGCAAATCGCATCGAGGCTGCCGTCAAGCAAGTGCTGGCGCAGGGTCTGCGCACGGCCGACATCCACGAAGCGGGCACGACTTTGGTCGGTACCGAGGCGATGGGCGATGCAGTTGTAAAAGCACTGGGATAAAATAGTCTAATGACGGCAGTCGCCGTCTCATCTTGAGGAATGGTAATGAAATTAGTTGGCTTGGTAGGTTGGCGCGGTATGGTCGGTTCGGTCCTGATGCAGCGCATGCAGGAAGAGGGCGATTTCGCCCATATCGAACCGGTGTTTTTCACGACCTCGAACACGGGCGGCGCGGCGCCGGCCATGGCGAAGAATGAAACCATCCTCAAGGATGCCAACAACATCGCCGAACTGTCCAAGTGCGACATCATCATTTCCTGCCAGGGCGGCGACTACACCAGCGCCGTCTTCCCGCAGCTGCGTGCAGCGGGCTGGAATGGCTACTGGATCGATGCGGCCTCGACCTTGCGCATGGAAAAAGACGCCGTCATCGTGCTCGACCCCGTCAACCTGCACGTCATCAAGGATGCGCTGGGCAAGGGCGTGAAGAACTACATCGGCGGCAATTGCACCGTCTCGTGCATGATGATGGGCCTGGGCGGCCTGTTCCAGCACGACTTGATCGACTGGATGACGTCGATGACGTACCAGGCGGCATCGGGCGGCGGCGCGCAGCACATGCGCGAGCTGCTGACGCAGTTTGGCACCATCAACGGTTCCGTCAAGGCGTTGCTGGACAACCCCGCTTCCGCCATCCTGGAAATCGACCGCCAGGTGCTGGCCACCCAGCACGGCTATTCCCCGGATGAAATCAAGCAATTCGGCGCGCCGCTGGCCGGCAACCTGATCCCGTGGATCGACAAGGACCTGGGCAACGGCCAGTCGAAGGAAGAGTGGAAGGCGGGCGCGGAAACGAACAAGATCCTGGGCCGCGGCATCGACTTTGGCACCAAGGAAATCCCTGTTGACGGCCTGTGCGTGCGCATCGGCGCCATGCGCTGCCATTCGCAAGCGCTGACCATCAAGCTCAAAAAAGACGTGCCGCTCGATGAAATCAACGACATCATCGCCAGCAATAATCAATGGGTGAAATTCGTGCCGAACACGCGCGAAGCGTCCGTGCGCGACCTGTCGCCGGCCGCCGTCACGGGTAGCCTGACGATACCCGTCGGCCGCGTGCGCAAGATGAGCATGGGCGGCGAATACCTGTCCGCCTTTACCGTGGGTGATCAATTGCTGTGGGGCGCCGCCGAGCCGCTGCGCCGCATGCTGCGCATCCTGCTGGACGCATAACGGCAATAAATTGCTGATCAAGATCAAGCCGGGGCTGTTTTCCCGGCTTTTTTTTCGCCCTGAGCCCGTCAAGGCTCAACCATGCGGAGCTTGCATAGCTCTGGGCATGATGATATGTTGATACCTCTGGAAAAGTAACAGTTTTCCCATGTCAACTAAGATGCCGCCAACTATGCCTGTACACACTCGTCCCCGGGTCGCCTCCCTTGCCATTAAAACACTCAGCAGCGCTGTCGCCTGTGCGGTGTTATTGTCACCGGCGGTATCCGCAGCCGAGCTGGGCAAGATCACGGTGCTGTCCGCCGCCGGCCAGCCATTGCGCGCCGAAATCGAATTGACGGCGGTCAAGCCAGACGAAGCGTCGTCGCTGCTGGCCAAGCTGGCCCCACCCGATGCCTACCGCCAGGCCGTGGTGGATTTGAATCCCGCCTTGAACGCGCTGACCTTCTCCATCGAGACGCGCAATGGCAAGCCCTTCGTGCGCGTCAGTTCGGCCCAGCCGCTGACCGAGCCGCTGGTCGATTTGCTGCTGGAGTTGAGCGGCAAGCATGGCCGGCAAGTGCGCGAATATGCGTTCGTGCTCGACACGCCCGAAGCGCGCCAGACGCGCGGCGCGCAAGTGATGGCGCCAGTGGAACCTGGCAAGGGCCAGCCGGCTGCGGCGACTGCGCCGCCGGCGCCGAAAAAGGCGGCAGGTGAATACAAGGTCAAGCCGGGCGACACCCTGAGCCGCATCGCTAGCGAACTGAAACCATCGGGCGTCTCGCTCGACATGATGCTCGTCGCCCTGTACCGCGCCAATCCCGATGCCTTCAGGGGCGAAAACATGAATCGCATGCAGGCCGGGCGTATCCTGGCCGTGCCGGGCGCGGACGCCGTGCGCGCCACCGACGCGGCCGAAGCGAAGGGCGTCGTGACGGCGCATGCCATCGATTTCGAAGCTTACCGTAACAAGCTGGCGGGGCAGGTATCGCAAAGCAAGCCGGCCAGGGCGGCGCAGGCGACGCAAAGCACGACTGGCAAGATCGGCGCGACCAAGGTGCAGGAAAAGCCGACGGCCGTGAGCGAGTCGCAAGACAAGCTGAAACTGTCGAAGGCGGAGCCGGCGGCCAAGTCGGCCGGCAAGAGCGCCGTTGCCAGCGAGGAAGACAAGATTGCCAAGGCGAAACAGGTCGATGAAGCGGCCGCCCGTGTCAAAGAGCTGGAAAAGAACGTCAGCGACCTGGAAAAGTTGATGGCGGTCAAGAGCAAGGCCATGGCCGACAAGAGCGCTCCCGCCCCCGCCAAGCCGGCCGAGGCCGCTGCCAGCGCCATCGCCAGTGCGCCGGCCGAGCCGCAGCCGCCCGTACCGAAGGCCAAGCCGGTGCCGCTGGTGAAAAAACCATCGCCGCTGGAACCGACCATCACCGACAAGATCAATGACCACCTGGGCGCCATCGGCATCGGCCTGGCCGCGCTGCTGGCCGCCGTGGCGGCGCTGGTAATCGCGCGCCGCCGCAAGGAAACGCCGCCACCCGCCGCCGATATCGCCCCAGTGTTCGAGCCGGAAGCGCCCGTGGCGCCGCCGGCCGGGCTGGCGCCGGAAGACCAGCAGTCCGAAGCGAGCAACCACTTGTTCGGCACGGGTGCCGCCGCTGCTGCCGCTGCCGGCGTGGCTGCCGCGGCGGGTGCCAGCATGCTTGAAGGCAATGAAACAGACGCTGTCGCCGAAGCGGACGTGTATATCGCCTACGGCCGCGATGGCCAGGCGGAAGATATCCTCAAGGAAGCCTTGCGCATCCACCCGGAGCGCCATGCGCCCCGCTTGAAGTTGCTGGAAATCTATTCGGCCCGCAGCGATGTGCGCGCGTTTGAAGACCAGGCCAGCGAGCTCTACAGCCTGACGCGGGGCCAGGGCGAAGAGTGGCCGCAGGCGGCCGCGCTGGGCCTGGCGCTCGACCCCACCAACCCCCTGTATGGCGATACGGAAGACGATGCCGTCGTCAGCCTCAGCAAGGGGGCCGGCGACAACTTGCGCGGCCAGAGCATGGACTTGCCCGACGATCTGTCTGCACCGGCGCCATCGGCCGACTTGGCGCCGGCTGAGCCGGTTTCCTCCGTGACGGCCCGTGATGCGCGTGCCCCCCTCGATTTTGACCTCGACAGCCTCGACTTCGAACCCGTCTCCACCAGCGACCCGATCATCATGCCGGGACCGGACAGCAAGCCGCAGCCTGCCGCGCACGACGCGCACTATGACGCCAGCATGGATTTCGGTCTCGACCTGGAACCGCCAGCGGGCCCCGTGAATGGCGTGGGCGCCGGTTTGACGCCGCTGCCTTACCCATTGAAGGATGTCGATCTGGCCCATTTCGACCTCGACGAGCCCGTGGCGCCAGCTGCCGCGCCGGTGGCGGCGGCCGAGCCTTCCATCGACAGCCTGTTTGATGATGCGCAAACGCCAGCGACCTTGCCGGAAGCCATACCGCCTGCACAGGAATTCGACCTGTCCGGCATCGACCTGGACCTCAACGATGGCAAGACGGCCAGCGTGGGCGTGGACGACCCGCTGTCGGCCATCCACATGGAAATGGATACCAAGCTGGACCTGGCGATCGCTTACCAGGAAATCGGCGACAAGGAAGGCGCGCGCGAGCTGATCGATGAGGTCATCAAGGGTGGCAGCGCCGAACAGGTTGCGAAAGCCAATACCATGCGTGCGCTGCTGAGTTAGCAATGCCCGCCGGCGCGGCAGGCTGCCGCGCCGGTATAATGCTTCGATGCAAAATATTACGACAGCAACGCCATTCAAGCGTATCGTCCTCGGCCTGCAGTACGACGGCACGGCCTGGCATGGATACCAGAAGCAGGAAGATGGGCAGACGGTGCAGGACCAGCTGGAAAACGCGCTGGAGCAGTTTGCCCGCGTGCGTCTGGCCACCACCTGCGCCGGCCGCACGGATACGGGCGTGCATGCGCTCGAGCAAGTCGTGCATTTCGATACGGAATTGAACCGCGACGTGCACTCCTGGGTGCGCGGCGTCAATGCCTTCCTGCCGAAATCCATCGCCGTGCGCTGGGCCAAGGAGCTGGCCGGCGACCCCACCGTCAACGATTTCTTCCACGCCCGCTTCAGCGCCCGCGCGCGTACCTATCATTACGTGTTGTACAACAACGCCACCCGCTCGCCGCTGGTGGAAGGGCGCGCCGGCTTCTTTTTCCGTCCGCTGGACGTGGAACTGATGCGCCAGGCCGTGCAGCCGCTGCTGGGCTGGCACGATTTCACGGCCTTCCGCGCCGCGCAATGCCAGGCCAAGTCGCCCGTCAAGCTCATGCATGACATCCAGATCGAGCGGCGCGGCGATTGCGTCATCTTCACCATTACGGCGAATGCCTTCCTGCACCACATGGTGCGTAACCTGGTCGGTTCGCTCGTGTATATCGGCACGGGACGCGAAAAGCCGGACTGGTTGGGGCACTTGCTGGAAAGCAAGAATCGCCATGCGGCGGCGCCCACCTTCATGCCGGACGGCCTGTACCTGGCGCAGATCGATTACGACCCGAAATGGGAGTTGCCGCAAGACAGCAGCAGCGCCTTGCCCTGGTTTTGACGTTTCGCATCAAGCAATAACCTCAAGGAATAACATGCCACGCACACGCATCAAGATCTGCGGCCTGACCCGCATTGAAGACATTCAGGCGGTCGTGGCGGCGGGCGCCGACGCCATCGGCTTCGTGTTTTATCCGAAAAGCCCCCGCTACGTGACGCCCGAGCAGGCGGCCAGCCTGATCGCTGCCATGCCGCCCTACGTGACGACGGTGGGCCTGTTCGTCAACGCCACGGTGGACGAGGTACGGGCCACGAAGGCCTTGGCGCCCTTGTCGCTGCTGCAATTTCATGGCGACGAGACGCCCGAACACAGTGCCGCGCTGGCTGGCGCCGTGCATACGCCGTTTACGCAAGTGTTCCGCGTCAAACCTGACACCTCCTTTGAAGATTTGCTAGAATACGAACAGCGCTATCGCGCCGCCAGTCCCCTGTTTGCCAGCCTCTTGCTGGATACCTATGTGGATGCGTATGGCGGTGCAGGAAAGGTATTCGATTGGTCCCTCATTCCAGAAGAACTCGCGCCTCGGGTCGTTTTAAGTGGTGGCTTGAGCGTACAAAACGCGACTGACGCAGTGGTGCGCGTGCGCCCTTACGCCGTCGACATCAGCAGTGGTGTCGAAGCGTCCAAGGGCATCAAGGACGCATCCCGAGTCCGCGCGTTTATCGCCGCGGTGCAGGATGCCGATGCCATCATTGCCAGAGGAAACCACCATGAATGACCATATGAATGACCACAGCGCCGCGCCCGACGCAGCAGCCGCATTGTTCCACGCCACCGATTACCCTTTTCCTGACCTGCGCGGCCACTTCGGCCCGTATGGCGGCGCGTTTGTTGCCGAAACGCTCACGCACGCGCTGGCCGAGCTGAAAGACGCCTATGCGCGCTACAGCGTTGACCCGGAATTCCTGGAAGAATTCCGCTATGAACTGAAACATTTCGTCGGCCGTCCGTCGCCCATTTACCACGCCAAGCGGTGGTCCCAGATGGCCGGCGGCGCGCAAATCTATTTCAAGCGCGAAGACCTGAACCACACGGGCGCGCACAAGATCAACAACGTGATCGGCCAGGCTTTGCTGGCCAAGCGCATGGGCAAGCCGCGCATCATCGCCGAAACGGGCGCCGGCCAGCATGGTGTGGCCACGGCCACCATCTGTGCCCGCTTCGGCCTCGAATGCGTGGTGTATATGGGCAGCGAAGACGTCAAGCGCCAGGCGCAGAATGTGTACCGCATGAAATTGCTGGGCGCAACCGTCGTGCCCGTCGAATCGGGTTCCAAGACCCTCAAGGATGCGTTGAACGAAGCCATGCGCGACTGGGTCACCAACATCGAAAACACCTTTTATATCATCGGTACCGTGGCCGGCCCTCATCCGTATCCGATGATGGTGCGCGACTTCCAGTCCGTGATCGGCGAGGAATGCCTGGTGCAGATGCCGGAAATGACGGGCCGCCAGCCTGATTATGTGGTGGCCTGCATCGGCGGCGGCTCGAACGCCATGGGCATCTTTTACCCGTATATCGACCAGAAAGATGTGAAATTGATCGGCGTGGAAGCGGCCGGCGAAGGGCTGGATACGGGCAAGCACTCGGCCTCGCTGACGGCGGGCTTCCCGGGTGTGTTGCACGGCAACCGCACCTATCTGCTGCAGGACGAGAATGGCCAGATCATCGAGACGCATTCCGTTTCTGCCGGCCTCGACTATCCCGGCGTGGGCCCGGAACATGCCTGGCTGAAAGACTCGGGCCGCGCGCAATACGTGTCGATCACGGATGATGAGGCATTGCAGGCTTTCCACGACTGCTGCCATATCGAAGGCATCATCCCGGCCCTGGAATCGTCGCACGCGCTGGCCTACGCGGCCAAACTGGCGGCCACCTTGCCGAAAGACCAGATCGTGCTGGCCAACCTGTCGGGCCGTGGCGACAAGGACATGCATACCGTGGCGGAGCGCATGGGATTGAATTTCAACTAGCAGCGTGTCAATGGGGTCAGACCCGCCGGGTCTGACCCCAGCCTTTGCTTTTGGGTTGAAATTATTCCATCTATCCACCATTAAGAAAGCTCCCCATGTCCCGTATCGCCGCCACCTTTGCCCAATTAAAATCCAACAACAAGACCGGCCTGGTCACCTTCATTACCGCCGGCGATCCCGGTCCTGACGCCACCGTGCCCCTGATGCACGCGCTGGTTGAGGGCGGCGCCGATGTGCTGGAACTGGGCGTGCCGTTTTCCGACCCCATGGCCGAAGGCCCCGTCATCCAGCGCGCCTGCGAACGCGCCTTGAAATTCAATGTCGGCATTCACGATGTGTTTGGCTATGTGCGTCAGTTCCGTGTAACGAACCAGACGACGCCCGTGGTACTGATGGGCTATGCCAATCCCATCGAGCGTATTGGCAGCGCCGCGTTTATTGATGCAGCGCAAGCGGCCGGCGCCGATGGCGCCATCGTCGTCGACTATCCGCCGGAAGAGTGCGAGGAATTTGCCGCTGCCATGCGCGCTGCCGGCCTCGACCTGATCTTCCTGCTGGCGCCCACCTCGACCGAAGAGCGCATCGCGCAAGTGGCCAAGGTTGGCGGCGGCTTCAGCTATTATGTGTCGCTCAAGGGTGTCACGGGTGCAGGCAACATTGATACGGAACAGGTGGCAGAGCGCCTCGCGGCCATCCGCCAGCATGTAAAGTTACCCATCGGCGTGGGCTTCGGCATCCGCGATGGCGCCACGGCCAGGGCCGTGGCCAAGGTGGCCGATGCCGTCGTGATCGGCAGCCGCATCATCCAGGAGATTGAAAATGCCCCGCCAGGGGGCGCCGTGGACGCCGTGCGCAGCTTTACGGCAGGCATCCGCGCCGCACTGGACGCCTGAGCAAGCTTGCCGTTTACGCATTTGCGTTGGCGGCAAAGTTCGACAGCCCGGCGATAAACGGCTACACTTCGGCCACTGAATGCCTGTCATTGTGCAATAGATAAAATTTTTGGTGGCGCCCTGCGGGGCGTCGCCGTTTACCGTCTGCCGGGGGCGTCCACCGACGCTACCCCTACAAGGGCCCAAGGAGAAAATATGAGTTGGTTGGAAAAACTGCTGCCACCGCGCATACAGCGTTCTGATGCTGCCGCGCGCAAGACCATGCCGGAAGGCCTGTGGGTCAAGTGCCCGTCGTGCGAAGCCGTGCTGTACCGTACGGACCTGGAATCGAATTTGCATGTGTGTCCGAAATGCGACCATCACATGCGCATCCGCGCGCGTGAACGCCTCGACAGCTTGCTCGACGCGGGTGGCCGCTACGAAATCGGCCAGGAAATCCTGCCCGTCGACACCCTGAAGTTCAAGGATAGCAAGAAATACCCGGACCGCCTGAAGTCCGCCATGGAAGCGACGGGCGAGACGGATGCGATGGTCGTCTTGGGTGGCGCCATCATGAGCCTGCCAGTGGTCGTGGCGTGCTTCGAATTCGAATTCATGGGTGGCTCCATGGGCTCCGTCGTGGGCGAGCGCTTCGTGCGCGGCGCGCAAATCGCGCTGGAACAGAAAGTGCCGTTCATTTGCATCACCGCCACCGGTGGCGCGCGCATGCAGGAAGGCTTGCTCTCCCTGATGCAGATGGCGAAAACCACGGCCATGCTGACCAAGCTGTCGGAAAAGAAATTGCCATTCATCAGCGTGCTGACCGACCCGACCATGGGTGGCGTATCCGCTTCGTTTGCCTTCATGGGCGACGTCGTCATTGCCGAGCCGAAAGCGCTGATCGGCTTTGCCGGCCCGCGCGTGATTGAAAACACCGTGCGCGAAAAACTGCCGGAAGGCTTCCAGCGCGCCGAGTTCCTCGTCACCAAGGGCGCCGTCGACATGATCGTCGACCGCCGCAAGATGCGCGAAGAAATCGCCCGTCTGCTGGCCTTGTTGCAAAACCAGGCTGTCGAAGTACTGGCTTAATTTGATTTATCCCAAGACCTGAACTGCCGGGGTCGGACCCTAAGGGTGCGACCCCAGGCCTTGGTTTGGGTTACCTGTCTCATTGCTTCGCGCACTCTAATCAAGAAGTCTCCCATGCAAATCCTCCCCACCACCTTGCCGGACTGGCTCGCCATGCTGGAAACCCGCCATTCGGAAACCCAGATCAACATGGGCCTGGACCGCGTGCAAGCCGTCAAGGCGCGCATGCAGCTGGCTTTTAC
The DNA here is from genome assembly GCF_051380665.1 of Janthinobacterium lyxosi. Taxonomy (NCBI): domain Bacteria; kingdom Pseudomonadati; phylum Pseudomonadota; class Betaproteobacteria; order Burkholderiales; family Oxalobacteraceae; genus Janthinobacterium; species Janthinobacterium lyxosi. Next base: position 105,290 of record NZ_JBNYXM010000003.1, on the reverse strand, counting down.
TTGCCCCGTGATCATGGTGGCGGGCACGAATGGCAAGGGTTCCACCTGCGCCATGCTGGAATCGGTGCTGTTGCGTGCCGGCTACAAAGTGGGGCTGTACATCAAGCCGCATTTTCTCGATTTTAACGAGCGCGCGCGCGTGCTGGGCGAGATGGCCAGCGACGAACAGCTCGTCGCCAGCTTCAACGCGGTCGAGACCGTGCGCGGCGACACGCCGCTGACGTATTTCGAATTCACCACCCTGGCGATTTTGCACCTGCTGTCGCAATCGAACCTGGACGTGGCCATCCTGGAAGTGGGGCTGGGTGGTCGTTTGGACGCGGTCAACGTGATCGACGCCGACGTGGCCATCGTCACCAGCATCGATATCGATCATACGGATTACCTGGGCGACACGCGCGAAGCCATCGGCTTTGAAAAGGCGGGCATCTTCCGACCGGGCAAGGCGGCCATCTGCAGCGACCCTGTGCCGCCGCAGTCCTTGATCGACCATGCCGAGGCCATCGGCGCCGACCTGTGGCTGATGGGCCGCGATTTCAATTATTCGGGCGACAAGCAGCAGTGGAACTATGGCGGGCGCGAGCAGCGCCGCAATTCGCTCGCGTATCCAAGCTTGCGCGGCGCCAACCAGATCCTCAATGCGACGGCCGTGCTGGCCGCGCTGGAAGTGCTGAAGCTGACACTGCCCGTGGGCGCGCAGGAAGTGCGCACTGGCCTGGTGACGGTGGAATTGCCTGGCCGCTTCCAGGTCTTGCCTGGCCGCCCCAGCGTGATCCTCGATGTGGCGCACAACCCGCACGCGGCCTCAGCGCTGAACCAGAACCTGGGCAATATGGGCTATCACCCGTACACCTATGCCGTGTTCGGCTCCATGCAGGACAAGGATATCGATGGCGTACTGGCCGCGATGAGCGAACATGTCGATCACTGGTGCCTGACGGGCTTGCCTTCGCCGCGCGCGGCGACGGCTTCCGAGCTGGCCGCCAAGGTGCAGATCATGCTGGAAGATAAGCCCGACAGCAGCGAACATACTGTGTCTATTTTCGATGATCCGGCACAAGCTTTTGCAAATGCAATGAGCCGGGCCGGTGAGAATGATAGAATTGTGGTCTTTGGTTCTTTCCTCACCGTCGCCGGCGTGATGAAGGCCCGAAAATCCTCACTTCACTGAAACGCACTCGACTGAAAATCACGCATGGGCTTGTTCTCGAAACTGTTTAAAAACAAGCAAGAATCCTCTGGCGAAGACAGCGGCTTTTATGTCCCTGGCGAAGCACAGTCGCCGACCCGCAAACGATCCGCCAACACCTCCGGTGGCGGCGGATCGCGCCGTGGCGGCAAGGAAGCGCCGGACCCGGTCTTGCCTGAAAAAAAGCGCGCACGCCGCCGTCTGGTCGGGGCCATCGCCCTGGCCCTGGGCGTGGCTGTCGGCTTGCCGATGCTGCTCGATTCCGAGCCGAAGGCGCCCTTCAACGATATCGCCATCGATATTCCATCGAAGGAAAAGGCTGCGCCCGCACCGGCACCCGTGCCGGCTGCCCCGGCCCAGGCCGCAGCGAATGGCCTGGACCAGTCCGAGGAAATCATCGACACGCCCCTGCCGCCAGCGGCCAGGCCCACGCCGGCACCGGCACCCGTGCTGGCGGCCGTCCAGCCTGCGCCTGCCAAGCCGGCCTATGTGGAACCGAAACCCGAGCCCAAGCCGGAGTCCAAGCCTGTCAAGGTGGAGCCAAAACCCGAGGCTAAGCACGAAACCAAGCCTGAGCCGAAACACGAGCCCAAGCCTGAGCCGAAGCATGAAGTAAAGCCGGAAGCCAAGCCTGAGGCTAAGCCTGCCAAGCCGGCGCAATCTGCCGACGATGCGGCGCGCGCCATGGCGATTCTGGAAGGCAAGCCACTCGACAAGCCGCAAGAAAAAGCACAAGACAAGGCCCACGACGCCGGCAACGGCAAGTTCGTGGTGCAGGTGGCAGCCCTGGCGACGCAGGACAAGGTCGATGAATTGCAGGACAAGCTGCGCGAAGCGGGCATCAAATCCTATACGCAGAAAGTCTCCAGCCCGGCGGGCGAGCGTATCCGCGTGCGCGTGGGGCCGTTCGGCAACCGCGAAGAGGCCGAAAAGACCCGCGCCAAGCTGCAAAAGCTGGGCCTGGGCGGCAGCCTGGTGCCGGCGTGATGTTGCAAGGCTGAGCGCGCGTGACGATCTTCGATTATCTGGTGCTGTTCGTGCTGGTGACGTCCGTGCTGATCAGCATGATGCGCGGCCTGGTCAAGGAAATACTGTCATTGGTCAGCTGGATTGTGGCTTTCGTCATTGCCAACGCGTATGGCGCCACCCTGGCGAAATTCCTGCCGGAAGCCGTGCCGGGCGAAGCCGTCCGCCTGCTGCTGGCCTTCGTGGTGCTGTTCATCGGCGTGCGCATTTTGATGGGATTGCTGTCCATGACGATCGACGCACTGGTCAAGGTGACGGGCCTGAGCCTGGCCGACCGCACCCTGGGCAGCCTGTTCGGCGTGGCGCGGGGCCTTGTGATCGTGCTGACCGCCGTCATCTTGTGTGGCATGACGTCCATACCGCAGCAGCCATTCTGGAAAAATGCCCTGCTCAGCCCGCTCGCGGAGCAGGGCGCGCGTGCCATCAAGCCTTATCTGCCTGCCGCTTACGCGCAGCATGTGAAATTTTGAATTTTTTTAAAATCAGTAGCACAGTTTAGGAGCACACCATGTGTGGCATCGTCGGCGTCGTTTCCCATCAACCTGTCAATCAATTGCTCTATGATGCATTGTTGCTTTTGCAGCATCGCGGTCAGGACGCGGCAGGGATTGCGACCAATCACAGCAGTATGTTTTCCATGCACAAGGCCAATGGCCTCGTGCGTGACGTCTTCCGTACGCGCAACATGCGTTCGCTGCAAGGCACGACGGGCATCGGCCATTGCCGCTACCCGACGGCCGGTTCGTCGAGCGAAGAGGAAGCACAGCCGTTTTATGTGAATGCACCGTTTGGTATCACCCTGGCGCACAATGGCAACCTGACCAACTGGGAACAGTTGAAACAGGAAATGTTCAAGAACGACCGCCGCCACATCAATACCGATTCCGATTCGGAAGTGCTGCTCAACGTGCTGGCGCATGAAATCCAGGAAGCGACGACGGGCCTGAACCTGGACCCGGAAGCCATCTTCAAGGCTATCACCGTGCTGAACCGCCGCGTCAAGGGCGGCTACGCTGCCGTCGCGCAAATCGCCGGCGTGGGCTTGCTGGCCTTCCGCGACCCGCACGGCATCCGTCCGCTATGCCTGGGCATCAATGAAACGGAGCAGGGTCCTGAATACCTGATCGCCTCCGAATCCGTGGCCCTGGAAGGTATGGGTTTCCGCTTCGTGCGCGACATCGGTCCCGGCGAAGCCGTCTTCATCGATGCCGACAAGAAATTGCACAGCGCCCAGTGCGCCGACAATGCTAGCCTGAATCCCTGCGTCTTCGAATTCGTCTACCTGGCCCGTCCCGACTCCGTCATCGACGGTGCCTCGGTGTACGCCACGCGCCTGAAAATGGGCGAATACCTGGCTGAAAAGATCCGTGCCGAATTGCCTGACGTGCATATCGACGTGGTCATGCCAATTCCCGATTCCTCGCGTCCGGCCGCCATCCAGCTGGCACTGGCGCTGAACCTGGAATACCGCGAAGGCTTCATCAAGAACCGCTACATCGGCCGTACCTTCATCATGCCGGGCCAGGCGGCGCGCAAGAAATCCGTGCGCCAGAAGCTCAACGCGATTCCATCCGAATTCAAGGATAAAGTGGTGTTGCTGGTCGACGATTCCATCGTGCGCGGCACCACCAGCCGTGAAATCGTGCAGATGGCGCGTGAAGCGGGTGCGAAGAAAGTCATCTTCGCCTCGGCCGCGCCACCGGTGATCTACCCGAACGTGTATGGCATCGACATGCCGACGCGCGACGAACTGATCGCCTACGGCCGCACGACGGAAGAAGTGTGCCGCGAAATTACGGCCGATTACCTGGTATACCAGGATATCGGCGCGCTCAAGCAGGCGATTGCCGATGTCAATCCGGCACTGACGAACTTCGAGGCCTCGTGCTTCGATGGCGTGTACGTGACGGGCGACGTGTCGCAGGAATACCTGGACCGCCTGGAATATGCGCGCCACCATCCGAAGGCGGCAGCGCCCGAAGATACGCCACGTTCCCAGCTGAACCTGAACCTGGCGACAACGGAAGCATAAGTAACCTGCCCGGCCTGCGCCGGGTTTTTTTTCTGCGATCATGAACGATAAAAAAAACTACGGCTTTACCACCACCATCCTGCATAACGACCGTCGCAAGGGCATCGAACATGGCTCGCTGCACAAGCCTGTGCATACCTCCGTCGCGTTCGGCTACGGCGATGCGCGCCAGCTCGCTTCCGTGTTCCAGGGCAAGGAGCCGGGCTTTCGCTATGGCCGCCAGGGCAATCCGACCGTTTCCGCGCTGGAAGACAAGGTCAACAAGATGGAAGACGGCGTGGCGACCCTGTGCTTCGCCACCGGCATGGGCGCCATCGGCGCCGTAGTGCAATCCTTGCTACGCGCGGGCGACCATGTGGTGTCGTCGGCTTTTCTGTTTGGCAATACCAACAGCCTGTGGCAAACGGTGACGGGGCAGGGCATCGCCGTGTCGTTTGTCGATGCTACCGATGTGGCCAACGTGGCCGCCGCCATCACGCCGGCCACGCGCATCGTGTTCGTGGAAACCATCGCCAATCCGCGCACGCAGATCGCCGACCTGGCGAAGATCGGCGCGCTGTGCAAGGAACGTGGCATCTTGTATATCGTCGACAACACCATGACGACGCCGTACCTGTTCCGCCCGAAAGCGGTGGGCGCGGGCCTGGTAGTCAATGCGTTGACCAAATCCATCGGCGGCCACGGCAATGCGCTGGGTGGCAGCTTGACGGACACGGGCGTGTTCGACTGGAAGCAGTACCCGAACATTTTCGAGAATTACAAGAAGGCGGCGCCCGCGCAGTGGGGTATCGCGCAAATCCGCGCCAAGGCCTTGCGCGACTTTGGCGCCTCGCTGGGACCGGAAGCGGCGCACCATATCGCTGTCGGCGCGGAAACCATGGCCTTGCGCATGGAGCGCACCTGCTCGAACGCCCTGGCGCTGGCCACCATGCTGGCCGCCGACCCGCGCGTGGCTGCCGTGCATTACCCGGGCTTGATGTCGCACCCGCAGCATGCGCTGGCGAGCGACTTGTTCCGCAGCTATGGTTCCCTGTTCAGCTTTGAGCTGACAGACGGCATCGACTGCTTCGATTTCCTCAATCGTCTCAATCTTGCCATTCCAGCGAGCAACCTCGGCGACACGCGCACCCTGGTCATTCCCGTCGCCCACACGATTTTCTACGAGATGGGTGCCGAGCGCCGCGCCAGCATGGGCATTGCCGAATCGCTGATCCGCGTGTCCGTCGGTATCGAGGACGAAGCTGATTTATTGGAAGACTTCCGCCAGGCGCTGGACGCATAACAAGCCGCGCAAATGAAAAGGGCCGCAACAGTCATGCTGTTGCGGCCCTTTGTATGTTGAATGCTTAATGCCAGCTGCGCATCAGTCCGACGGCCAGGCCTTCCAGGGCGAATTCATCTTCCGGCGACACGGTAATGACCTTGAAATCGGGGTTTTCCGGCAGCAGTTCGATGACCGAACCCGTTTTCCTGTAGCGCTTGACGGTGACTTCGTCGCCGATGCGGGCGACGACGATCTGGCCGTTCTTGGCGCTATCGACTTTCTTGACGGCCAACAAATCGCCATCCATGATGCCGGCGTCGCGCATGGACCAGCCGCGTACCTTCAGCAGGAAGTCGGGCTTGGCCGAAAACAGGGCCGGGTCCACGTTGTAGCTCGCTTCCAGGTTTTCCTGTGCCAGGATGGGCGAGCCGGCAGCCACGCGGCCGATCAGCGGCAGCGACATCAGCAGTGCTGCCGGCACCTTCGACGGTAGCGTGTCGGCGGCTGCACTTGCCGCCGCACCGATCAGGCGGATGCCGCGCGAGGTGCCGGGCGAAATCTCGATCGCGCCCTTGCGGGCCAGGGCTTGCAAATGCTCTTCGGCCGCATTGGCCGATTTGAAACCCAATTCATTGGCGATTTCGGCACGGGTCGGAGGGAAGCCCGTATTTTCAATCGCGTCCTTGATCAGGTTCAGGATTTGTTCTTGTCGTGCTGTCAGCTTGATCATGAGCGGTGGGTGCATACTAAAATGCTGTCTATATGAACAGTCTGTATTTTTGTACAGTATCGCCCACTATGCAAGGGGATTTCCGTGTTTTCGGCGAATTTCGCAAGAAATACTTGTCCGCGGGCGGAAAGCATGGTGGCGCACGGGCTTTCCGGGCGCTTGTGGAAGGAATGATTGAAACGTTTGCAAAAGGCGGTTATAATCTCCGGCTGACCTTCCCACACCCGTCTTGACGCCGGGGTGGGCGATTATCAATCCGACCTGAAGGAGTTTGCATGCGTCATTATGAAATAGTCTTTATCGTCCATCCGGACCAAAGCGAGCAAGTGCCCGCGATGATCGAACGCTACAAAGCCAGCGTAACCACCCGCGGCGGTTCGGTTCACCGCGTGGAAGATTGGGGCCGCCGTCAAATGGCTTACTCGATCCAAAAGCTGCCTAAAGCACACTACATCTGCCTGAACATCGAATGCGACAACGAGACCCTGGTCGAGTTGGAAACAGCATTCAAATTCAATGATGCCGTGTTGCGTCACCTGACCGTTAAAATGAAGAAAGCTGAAACAGCTCCTTCGCCGATGATGAAATCGGTACAACGCGAAGACGCGGCCAAAAGCCACCGCACCGAAGCACCAGCAGCCGCTCCAGCCGCCGCCGCAGCTTAATTCTTGACCAGGATCGTGCGCTGAACCAGCTACAAGTAACCGCCATCATTGCCGAGCGCGAAATATTGCGCTATACCCCGGCAGGGCTGCCGATTGTGAATGCAGTACTGCAACACAGTTCGCAGCAGATGGAAGCAGGGATTGCCCGTTTGACCGAGTTTGATGTTGCCGCGCTAGCCGCTGGTGAAATATCAGGCCGGTTCAGCCAGGCAAGCTTGGGCGGGGTCTATCAGTTCACGGGTTTCCTGGCCAGGAAGAGCCGCAACAGCAAGAGTTTGGTGTTTCACATCATTGATTTTAGTGCAGTCACTTTGACTAGCGCATTTTAGATACAGGAGCCTGACATGGCATTCGGTAAAAAGTTCGACAAAAATAAGCTCAAGCTTAAAGAAAAACGCAAACAGCAAAATCCGTTGTTCAAACGCAAGAAGTTCTGCCGCTTCACCGCAGCTCACGTTGAGCAAGTCGACTACAAAGACGTCGACACGCTGAAAGACTTCGTCCAAGAAAACGGCAAGATCATGCCAGCACGCCTGACCGGTACCAAAGCGCACTACCAGCGCCAAGTCGACACCGCAATCAAGCGCGCTCGCTTCCTCGCGCTGCTGCCATACACCGATCTGCACCACGCTTAATCGGTCAGATATTCCTGGAGAAGAACTATGCAAATCATTCTGTTAGAAAAAGTTGTTAACGTCGGCAACCTCGGCGAAGTCGTCAAAGTCAAAGACGGTTACGCACGTAACTTCCTGATCCCGCAACGCCTGGCACGTCGTGCTACGGCAACCGCTGTGGCTGAATTCGAAGTCAAGCGCGCCGAACTGGAAAAAGCTGCTGCCGCCAAACTGGCCGCATCGCAAGCCCAGGGCGAAAAACTGAGCGGCCTGACCGTTCAAGTTGCTCAAAAAGCTGGCGTCGATGGCCGTCTGTTCGGTTCCGTTACCAACTTCGACATCGCTGAAGCGCTGACCAAGCAAGGTTTTGCTGTTGAAAAAGCACAAATCCGCATGCCTACCGGCCCGCTGAAGATCGTTGGCGAGCACAACGTTTCGGTTGCTCTGCACACCGACGTGGTCGTGGAAGTTGTTATCGCTGTCGTTCCAGACGCGAACGCGTAATCGTCTGCGGGCCTGGCCCGCAAGCGCTACCGTACTGTCAAGCATGATGAAAAGCCGGGTTCGCCCGGCTTTTTTGTGGCCTTTTTTTCGCTCAATTTCAGCCCTTTATTTTTGCCAGCACGCCGAAGCGGGTATAATTCGCGCCATGAACGCCCCCTCTGATCCGCAACTAGATTCCCTCCGTATTCCGCCGCATTCGATCGAAGCAGAACAATCCGTTATCGGTGGTCTGCTGCGCGACAATGCAGCATATGACCGCATCGCCGACTTCATGCATGCGGAGGATTTCTATCGCTATGACCATCGCATCATCTTCGAGCAAATCGTCAAGATGATTAACGGCTCCAGGCCAGCCGATGTCATTACTGTTTTTGAAACCCTGACCCAGCTCGGCAAGGCCGATGATGTGGGCGGACTCGCTTACCTGAACGCCATGGCGCAAAACACGCCATCGGCCGCGAACATCCGGCGTTACGCCGAGATCGTGCGCGACCGCGGCGTGCTGCGTAAACTCATCACCGTCGCCGACGATATTTCCGGCACGGCCTTCAGCCCGCAAGGCAAGGAAGTCAAGCAGATGCTTGACGAGGCCGAGTCGAAGATCTTCGCCATCGCCGAAGAAGGCGCGCGCGGCGCCCAGGGCTGGACCGCCATCCAGCCCCTGCTGACGCAGGTGGTCGAGCGCATTGACGAACTGTACAGCCGCGACAACCAGAGTGAAATCACGGGCGTGCCCACCGGTTTCATCGACCTGGACCGCATGACCTCCGGTCTGCAGCCGGGCGACCTGGTGATCGTGGCGGGCCGTCCTTCGATGGGCAAGACGGCGTTTTCCGTCAACATCGGCGAAAACGTGGCCATCGACAGCGGCTTGCCCGTGGCCGTGTTCTCGATGGAGATGGGCGGCGCCCAGCTGGCCATGCGTATGCTCGGCTCCGTCGGGCAGCTCGACCAGCACCGCCTGCGCACGGGCCGCCTGAATGATGAAGACTGGCCACGCCTGACGAATGCGATTCAAAAGATGAACGACGCGCAGTTGTACATCGATGAAACGCCGGCGCTCAATTCCATCGAATTGCGCGCCCGCTCGCGCCGTTTGTCGCGTCAATGCGGCAAGCTGGGCCTGATCATCGTCGATTACTTGCAGCTGATGTCGGCCAATTCCCCTGGCGATAACCGCGCCACGGAGATTTCCGAGATTTCGCGGGGCTTGAAAGGGCTGGCGAAAGAACTCGGTTGTCCCGTGATCGCGCTGTCACAGCTGAACCGCTCGCTGGAGCAACGCCCGAACAAGCGTCCCGTGATGTCGGACTTGCGCGAATCGGGCGCTATTGAGCAGGATGCCGACGTGATCCTGTTCATTTACCGTGACGAGGTGTATAACCCCGACTCGCCAGACAAGGGAACGGCCGAAATCATCATCGGTAAACAACGTAACGGTCCGATCGGCAGCATTCGCCTCACCTTCATGGGGCAGTACACCAAATTTGGCAATTACAGTGGTGGCCTGGCGCTTTACCAAGGCGACTAAGACTCAGCAGCACTGATATTCCATTGGCCGCCCCCTCATACGGGGCGGCTTTCTGTAGTAAATAACACGACTCAATGCTTAACGGAGAATGACATGTTTGGACGCTTGATGCCCACTGAGGGCAAGTTTTTTGAATTGTTTAACCAGCACGCGGAACTGTGCGTGAAGGGCGCTAAAGAAATGCTCGGCCTGATGACCAATTTCGACGACCTGGAAAACCGCGTACATGCGATCGAAAGCATCGAGAAACAGGCGGACAAAGTCACCTACGCCACCGTGGAAATGCTGCACAAGACCTTCATCACGCCGATCGACCGCGACGACATCCATCAACTGATCACGCGCCAGGACGACATCCTCGACTTGCTGGAAGACGCGGCGCAAACCGTTTCGCTGTACGACCTGAAAGCCGTCACGCCGGAAGCCAAGCGCCTGGCCGAACTGGTGCTGGCCTGTACCGAAAAAGTGCGCGACGCCGTCGCCATGCTGCACAACATGGACAACTCGCGCAAGATTGTCGCCATCTGCGAAGAGATCGACCGCCTGGAATCGGACGCCGACCACGTGATGCGCGCCGCCATGTCCAAACTGTTCCGCGACGAACCGGACGTGCGCAACTTGATCAAGATGAAAGCGATCTACGAAATTCTGGAAACCGTGACCGACCGTTGCGAAGATGTGTCCAATATTATCGAAGGCATCATCGTCGAAAACGCTTAATCGGCGTCTGTCCTGAATCAGAATCAGAAAAGAAAAATACATGCAAACCCTCCAAATGAGCATTTACGTGCTAGGCCTGCTTGTCCTCCTGGCGCTGCTATTTGACTTCATGAACGGCTTCCACGATGCCGCCAACGCGATCGCCACGGTGGTCTCGACGGGTGTATTGAAACCGCAGACCGCGGTTGCCATGGCTGCCACTTTCAACTTCGTCGCCATTTTTGTGTTCCACCAGCTGACCGTGGCCGCCACTGTGGGCAAGGGCACCATCGACCCCACGGTGATCGACCAGTATGTGATCTTTGGCGCGCTGATGGGCGCCATCGTCTGGAACCTCGTTACCTGGTACTACGGCATTCCATCGTCGTCCTCGCACGCCCTGATCGGCGGCCTGGTGGGCGCCGCCGTCGCCAAGTCGGGCACGGGCGCGCTGATTTCGGCCGGCCTGTGGAAAATCGTGCTGTTCATCGTGCTCTCGCCGGTGCTGGGCTTTATCTTCGGTTCCATCATGATGTTGCTCGTGTCGTGGATATTTGTGCGTTCGACGCCGCGCAAGGTCGATAAATGGTTCCGCCGCCTGCAACTGGTGTCGGCGGCGGCGTACAGCCTGGGCCACGGCGGCAACGATGCGCAAAAGACCATCGGCATCATCTGGATGCTGCTGATCGCCGCCGGCTACTCGAGCGCCTCGGACGCCATGCCGCCGCTGTGGGTCATCATCTCGTGCTACACGGCCATCAGTTTCGGCACCCTATTCGGTGGCTGGCGCATCGTCAAGACCATGGGCCAGAAGATCACCAAGCTCAAACCGGTGGGCGGCTTTTGCGCCGAAACGGGCGGCGCCATCACGCTGTTCATTTCGACGGCAATGGGCATTCCCGTGTCGACCACGCATACCATCACGGGCGCCATCGTCGGCGTCGGCTCGGCGCAGAAAATGTCGGCCGTACGCTGGGGCGTGGCGGGCAACATCGTCTGGGCCTGGGTCTTCACGATTCCCGCATCCGCGTTTGTTGCCGCAGTCGCCTGGTGGATTGGCCACCATATAATGTAATGGATAGCCAACGCCAGTAAAAAGGGAGCCTTGCGGCTCCCTTTTTTATGGTGCGCCCGGCAGGGCGCACTTACTTGGAGGTGCAAGTCCTCTACTCGCCCGACAAGGGGAAGAGTTAGCCGAACGGCAAGGGTGTCGCGGGCGACTGCGAATCTGGAGGAAGCCGAAGGCAAAGCGCTGGCCTGACGAACAGGAAGCGGATACGAGGCGGCGCAGCCGGGTGAGGTGTCCATTAGCACCAAAGCCCGAAACTTGTACGGAAGGCTGCGACGTAGATCCGACAGGCATAAGCGTGAAGGTGAGTGCGCAATACCCGGGGAGATCTGCATGCATGCCTTGTGCTACCGATACCGGGAGGTGTCGGGATGCGTATGCAGAAGTCAGCAGGGGGCATAGTAGGTCGAGGGCAAGGCGGTGAGCCGAAGAGAATCTGACCGAAGGCCTGAACATTGAACAACGCGATTAGGACATTCGACCTCGATGCAAACCGACGACGCAACAAGGCAGGCAAAGTGCGGGACATCGTCGTCGGGAATACTTCGCGTAACCTCGTCGCCACGATCAACGAGCTGAACCCTGTGCTGCGCGGCTGGACATCCTACTTCAGGCTGACCGAGGTGAAAGGTGCGTTGCAGGACTTGGATGGGTGGATTCGCCGTAAGCTGCGCTGCCTGTTATGGCGCCAATGGAAATACCCGGCGACCCGTAACAAGAGGCTGCAAGCGCGCGGACTGGATGCGATGCGGGCATGGAAATCGGCAAGCAACGGACGGGGCCCATGGTGGAACGCCGGAGCAAGCCACATGAACGCGGCGTATCCCAAGAAGACGTTCGACGCGCTAGGGTTAGTTTCGCTGCTGGACACCCAGCAGCGCTTCCAGCTTGTGAAATGAACCGCCGTATGCGGAACCGCACGTACGGTGGTGTGAGAGGGCGACGGGGGTAACTCCCCTACTCAATCGCCGGCCAGTTCCATCGTCAGCCCTTCATAGGCGAGGAACACCTGCAGGCCGTCCAGGCGGCTCGCATAGCGGCCCATCACGTCGGCAAACACGGCTTCGAGCTGCTCGTCGCTGCGGGTCGGCTCGTGGTGGGTGCAGTACAGGCGCCGCGCGCCGCAGCGCAGGGCCAGGTCGAAGGCGGCGTCGAAGGTGCCGTGGCCCCAGCCCTGCTTGGCCGGGTACTCCTCGCGCGTGTACGAGCAATCCATGATCAGCGCATCGACGCCGGCGACCGCTGCGTCGATGCCGGCCTGGCGCTGCACATTGCGCTGCGCGCAGGCCGCATGGTCGGCATGGCCGGGTGGATGCAGGTTGTAGAACGGTTCATGGTCGCCGCTGAAAAACAGCGAGGCGCCGCCGCAGTCGATGCGGTAGCCCAGATTGACCACGGGATGGTTCATTTCCGCGCCGCGCACACATGCACCTCCCACCTCGACGGCTTCGCCGGGCGCCAGGGTGCGGTACTCGATGCAGGCCGCCATGGCCGCTTCGCTGACGGGAAAATAGCTGTCTTGCAGCTGCACAGCCATCACGTGCTCGATGCCCCTTCCGGCGACGGCATCGTGCGCGCCATGCAGGCGCATGCGGTTGCCGGCCACGAACAGGGGGCTAAACATGGGCAGGCCGTGGATGTGGTCCCAGTGGCTGTGCGTGATGAAGACGTGCGCGTCGACGGGCAGGCCGGGCGGCAGTTGCTGCGCCAGCGAAAAGATGCCGCTGCCCGCATCGAGGATGATCAGGCTGTCGTTGTCGGTGCGCACTTCGATGCAGGTGGTGTTGCCGCCATAGCGCGCCGTGCGCGGGCCGGGGGAGGGGATGGAGCCGCGCACGCCCCTGAACGTGAATTTCATTCAGTACCTTGTTACGGTGTAATTATTGTTGATTCTATTCTAATTAATGAGATTGGCGGCAACATTTATGTGTGTTGCTATACGGAAAGTTATTTCATTTTGTTGCAACTAAGTAATGTACAGTGCGCAGGGTGGCCGTTACACTGGCGCTTGCCGACTTCCCTTTCCTTACCTGATTGCCGCCAACATGCCTCAGTTGCACCCTGAGAAAATCGCCCACAGACTGGAGCAATTGACTGAACTCAGTGTCGCGCTCGGCCACGGCCTGGGCGGCGAGGGACACGATATCGGCGCGCTGTTGCAGCGCATCGTGCTGCTGGCAAAAAGCATGAGCGGTGCCGATGGCGCCACCCTGTACCGGCCCATGGCCGAGGGCCGCCAACTGGCGTTCGACATCAGCGTCAATGACAGCCTGGGCATCGCGCAGGGCGCCGACATGGGCTTGCCTGGCGTACCCCTGTTCGATGGCGCGGGCCAGCCGAATCTGGCATCGGTGGCTGCGTATGCGGCGAACATGCGCCGCAGCGTGAATATTGCCGATGTCTACCGCGACGAGGACTTCAATTTTTCCGGCATGCGCGAGTTTGACCGCCACCACGGCTACCACACGCAATCGATCCTGACGGTGCCCATGAGCGACCATGAGGGGGATCTGATCGGCGTGCTGCAACTGGTGAATGCCCTGGATGGTGACACGGGCCAGGTGCGCGCCTTTTCCTCCACCGACCAGCGCTTCATCGAGGCACTGGCCGCGCAGGCGGGCGTGGCGCTGACGAATCAATTGCTCATTTTGCAGCTGGAAGAGCTGCTGGAATCGCTGGTTACCCTGATCAATATCGGCATCGATGAAAAGTCGCCCTACACGGGCCGCCACTGCCAGTTCGTGCCCGAGCTGACGATGCTGCTGGCCGACGCCGCGCATGCGACGGACAGTGGGCCATTGGCCGATTTCCGGCTCAGCGACAACGAGCGCAAGCAGCTGTGGCTGGCCGGTTTGCTGCACGATTGCGGCAAGATCACCACGCCCGTGCACGTAGTCGACAAGGCCACCAAGCTGGAAACCATTTTTGATCGTATCGCCCTGATCGACACGCGCTACGAAGTGCTGTTGCGCGACGCCGAGATCGCGGCCCTGCGCCAGCAGGCGGCGCAGCCGCAGCAAAAAGACGCCATCGCCCGTGCGCTGGAACTGGAGCAGGCTGCGTTGCGTGAGGAGCGCGACTTCATCCGCACGGTGAATATCGGCGGCGAGAGCATGGCGCAGGCCGACCAGGAGCGCGTGCGGCAGATCGCCAGGCGCCGCTGGCGCGCCGCCGACGGCGAACTGCGCGATTTTCTCGACACCGACGAGACGGAAAACCTGACCATCCGCGCCGGCACCCTGACGGCGGCCGAGCGGGCCATCGTCAATAACCATATCAGCGTGTCGATCCGCATGCTTGAAGCGCTGCCGTGGCCCAAGCACCTGCAGAAGGTGCCCGAATATGCGGGCGGCCACCACGAGCGCATGGATGGCAAGGGCTATCCGCGCGGGCTGACGAAAGAGCAGATGTCGGTGCCGGCGCGGTTGATGGCGATTGCCGACATTTTCGAGGCCCTGACGGCGCGCGACCGACCGTATAAAAAGGGAAAATCGCTGTCCGAATCCCTGCGCATCCTCGGTAATTTCAGTCTGAACGGGCATATCGACCCCGAGCTGTTCGACGTTTTCATCCGCAGCAAGGTGTACCTGACCTTCGCTGAAAAGCATTTGCATCCGAGCCAGATCGATGCCGTCGACGAGGCGGCCATTCCGGGCTATACGCCGTGACGCGGGTCTGGCGCAGCGCGCTGGTGCTGCCCTTGCGCAAGCATGGGGCGCGGTCGCTGCTGGGCGTGCTCTTGAGCGTGGCGGCGGCCGTCCTGTGCCTGGCCGGCAACGACACTATCGCGCGCCTTGACGCCATGCTGGGCGACTGGCGCATGCGCTTTGATGCGCCGCAGCTCGACCGCCGCATCGTCATCGTCGACATCGACGAGCAAAGCCTGGCCCGGGTGGGCCGCTTCCCCTGGAGCCGCGACATCCAGGCGCGCCTGGTGCGCCAGCTTACCGGCCATTACGGCGTGGCCGCGCTGGGCTTCGATATCTCGTTTCCCGAAGCGGACACCAGTTCCGGCTACGCCGTGTTGCAAGGCCTGGCGCGCGGCGAACTGGCGGGCGTGGCGGGCTTGCCGGTGCAGCTGGAAAAACTGCGCCCGGCCATGGACTACGACGGTCTGTTTGCCGAGGCCATGCGCGGCCAGCCCGTGGTGCTGGGCTACAGCGTCTCGGAGCAGCAAAAAAAGGGCGTGCTGCCCAAGCCGGCTTTTACCGTCGCCGATTTGAACGGACGCACTGTCACGGCCTACGTGGCGCGCGGTTACGAAGCCAATATCGCGCCCCTGCAGGCGGCCGCGCAAGGCGCCGGCATCTTCACTGCGCTGACCGATGCCGATGGCGTCGTGCGTTCTTCGACCCTGTTACAGCGCATCGGCGACGGCTATTATCCGTCGCTGTCGCTGGCCACTGCTGCCGTCTACCTGCAGGCGCGCGCCATCGCCCCCCGTTTCACGGGCACGGCCGATACCCTGTCGGCGCGCGAACTGGCCAACGGCGGCCTCGACCACCTGATGCTGTTCACGCCGCGCGGCGCGTTGGCGATCCCGGTGGGCGAAGCCTTGACCACCACGGTGCAGTACCGCGGCGCGGGTGGCCCCGATGGTGGCGCTTTCCGCTATGTGTCGGCGTCCGATGTGCTGGCCGGCAGCGTTGCGCCCGCGCTGCTGAAGGGGACCATCGTGCTGGTGGGTACCACGGCGCCCGGCTTGAACGATATCCGCGCCACGCCCGTGAATGCGGAGTATCCGGGAGTCGAGGTGCACGCCAACCTGATCAAATCCATGCTCGACGGGCGTTTCAAGGTGCGGCCCGATTATGCGCTGGCATTCGAACTGGTGCAGATCGTGCTGTTTGGCCTGCTGCTGGCGGGCGCCCTGGCCGTGCTGCCGCCGGTCGGCGTGATGCTCGCTACCCTGGGCGCGCTGGCTGCCGTCATCGTCATCAATCTGTACCTGTACACCGTGCACGACCTGGTGCTGGGCGGCGCCGTGCTGCTGCTGCTGATCGTCGCGCTGTTCATCGCCAACCTGGCGTGGGGTTATTTTTTCGAGGTGCGCAAGGGGCGTGCGCTGGTGGCGCGCTTCGGCGAATATGTGGCGCCCGAGCTGGTGGCCGAGATGGCCGACGATCCGCGCCGCTACACCATGGAGGGCGAGAACCGTGAATTGACGGTGCTGTTTGCCGACGTGCGCGGTTTCACGGCCATCTCCGAGCAGCTGGCGCCGGCCGCGCTGCGCGAATACATCAACGAATACCTGACGGCCATGTCGGAAGATATCCGCGACAGCCACGGCGGCACCCTGGACAAATACATCGGCGACGCCGTGATGGCGTTCTGGGGCGCGCCCGTCGCCTTTGGCGATCACGCCAGCCGCGCCGTGGCCAGCGCCCTGCTGATGCAGCGCAGCGCGGCGCGGCTGAACCAGCAGTTTTGCGCGCGCGGCTGGCCGGCGCTGCGCATCGGTATCGGCATCAATACGGGACCCATGCATGTGGGCGACATGGGCTCGCGCATCCGCCGCGCCTATACCGTGATGGGCGACAGCGTCAACCTGGCCGCGCGCCTGGAAGGCGCCAGCAAGCTGTATGGCGTGGGCATCGTGGTGGGCGAGGCCACGCGTGCCGCAAGCCCGGATTTCCTGTGCCGCGAACTTGATCTGATCAGGGTGCTGGGCAGGCAGGAAGCGGTGGCCATCTTCGAACCGCGCTGCCTGCTGGCCGACGCCGACGGGGCAGAGCTGGCGCAGCTGGAACGCTGGCATGCGGTGCTGGCCTGGCTGCGCGCGCGCGACTGGGCGGCCGCTGGCGCGCAGCTGGCACGCTTGCAGGCGGACTTTCCCGACGACAGCCTGTATCACCTGTACGCGGCTCGCTTGGAGCGCTATCGCAGCATGCCGCCACCTGCCGACTGGGATGGCGTGACCGTATTGAATAGCAAGTAAGCCTGCCGTCGTGGTGGGAAATGCACGCAGTGGCGGCATTTTTCAGCATTGTGGGCACCCTGTTTGCTGCACTGCGATAAAAATCAGGGCGAAATGTTAGAAATTTCTGACTGGAAACTAAAAGCCGTCTAAAATTTGCCTTCAATCCATTGCCGGACACGCTGGCGCCTGCGGGCCGCGCGCTTGTCCGGTTACACAAGAAATCCTACACATGACATATCGTTTGGTGCACCTGCTTGCGGGTTCCGCGCTGCTGTTCGCAGTCGGCGCTGCCGGCGCTGCCGTTTCCAGGGATGATGCTGCTCCTGCCATGCAGGAGGACGGCGTGCCGCGCTTCGAGATCCGCCGCTTCGACGTCCAGGGCAATACCCTGCTCACGTCCGCGCAGGTGCAAGCCTTGCTGGCGCCGTATACGGGCGCGCAGCGCGATTTTTCCGACATTGCCCGCGCCGTCGAGGCGCTGGAGGGGGCTTACCGCGAGCGCGGTTACAGCGCCGTGCAAGTGCAACTGCCCGAGCAGGAACTGGAGCATGGCGTGGTGCGCCTGAGCGTGCTGCAAACGCCGCTGGGCAAGCTTGCCATCAGCGGCAATGCCCATGTCGACGAGGCCAACGTGCGGCGCGCCTTGCCGTTTCTTCGCGAAGGCGAGACGCCGAACTTGCCGGCCCTGTCGCAAAGCCTGAAGCTGGCCAATGAAAACCCGGCGCGCAAGATCGAAGTGCGCCTGCAGGCCGACGAGCCGGCGGGCGCCATCGACGCCATCGTCACGGTGGCCGATGAAAAGGCCTGGAAGGCCATGCTCAACGTGGATAACACGGGCAATGCGCAGACGGGCAAGACGCATGTGGGCGTGGTGCTGCAGCATGCCAACCTGTTCGGGCGCGATCATGTGGCCAGCCTGCAATACACGAGCAGCCTGGAAAAGCCGGACAAGGTGGGCGTGTATGGCGCCGGCTACCACTTGCCGCTGTATGCGCTGGGCGACTCGATGGACTTTTTCGCCAGCTATTCGAACGTCGATTCGGGCAGCGTCTCGGCCGGCATTTTCGACCTGGCCGTCAGCGGCCAGGGCAGCATGGCCGGCATCCGCTACAACCAGAACTTTGCCCGCAGCGGCGATTTCGAACCCAAGCTCGTGTACGGCGTCGATTACAAGGCTTATCGCAACAGCGTGCAGCTGTTCGGCATGGAACTGGGCGCCGACGTCAGCGTGCATCCGCTCAGCGTCAGCTACATCGGCAACTGGACCTTGCCCACGGGCGAGACCAGCGTGGCGGTCACCTTCGCGCACAATATCCCTGGCGGCAAGCACGGTGCGCAAGCCGATTTCGACCGCGTGCGCGCGCATGCCAAGGCGGCCTACAACACCGTGCGCCTGAGCGCCAGTTCCGGCCGCGTGCTGGCCAACGACTGGCAATGGCGCGCGCTGGTCAACGCGCAGGTCACGCCGGATGCACTGGTGCCGGGCGAGCAGTTCGGCGCCGGTGGCGCCGCGTCCGTGCGCGGCTTTGCCGAGCGCGAGGTGGCCAATGATTCGGGCGTCAACCTGAACCTGGAACTGTACACGCCGAACTGGTGCAGCCAGGCGCTCGCTTACCAGTGTCGCGCGCTGGCCTTCTATGACACGGCCTGGCTGCGCCGCAACCATGGTCTGCCCGGCGAAAGCGCTTCGCAAGGCATAGCCAGCGGTGGCCTCGGCCTGCGTTTGCTGCTGAGCCGCTATGCCAATCTGCAACTCGATTATGCCCATGTCGTCAATGGCGGCGACACGGGACAGCGGGGCGCCAACCGCCTGCATTTCCGCCTCGCCTTGGCCTACTAGCATCAGGATGAACACCATGCACAATCACATCCAGCACGCCTCCGTTTTCATCCTGACGCCATCATTTGCTCCTCCTTTTGCGCTACCCTTGCGCCGCACGGCGCTGGCGCTGCTGCTGGCCGGCTGTTTCGGCGCGGCGCAGGCCAACCCCGCCTTGCCGCAGGTGGTCAACGGACAGGCGACGTTCAATCAGCAGGGCAACATCTTCTCGATCACGAACACGCCCAACACCATCATCAACTGGCAGAGCTTTTCCATCCATGCGGGCGAAATCACGCGCTTCATCCAGCAAAACGGCAATAGCGCCGTGCTCAACCGCATCACGGGACAAGACCCCAGCAAGATCCTGGGCGCGCTCGAATCGAACGGCAAGGTCTTCCTGATCAACCCAAACGGCATCGTCTTCGGCCAGGGGGCGAAAGTGGACGTGAACGGGCTGGTGGCTTCCAGCCTGGGTATGTCGAATGACGATTTCCTGGCCGGCAAGCGCCAGTTCACGGCCGGCAGCGTGGCCGGCGGCGTGAGCAATGCGGGCCTGATCAATGCGGGCAAGGGAGGGCAAGTACTGCTGATCGCGCCGAACGTGGAAAACACGGGCATCATCACGGCGCCGAATGGCGAAGTGATCCTGGCGGCCGGGCGCAGCGTGCAGCTGGCCGACCCCGGCAATCCGCAATTGCGCGTGCTGGTCTCGGCGCCAAACGACCAGGCGCTGAATCTGGGACAGATCATCGCCCAGGGCGGCAGCATCGGCATGGCCGGCGCGCTGCTCAGCCAGCGCGGCGTGCTCAATGCGAACAGCGCCGTCGTCGGTGAGCATGGCAGGATCGTCCTCAAGGCCAGCGGCAAGGCGCTGCTCGAAGCGGGCAGCGTCACCAGCGCCGCCGGCGCGGCCGGCAAGGGCGGCGAGATCCAGGTGCTGGGCGAGCAGGTGGGCTTGCTGGGCAATGCGAGCATCGATGTCAGCGGTGCCACGGGCGGTGGCACGGTCTTGCTGGGCGGCGATTACCAGGGCAAGAACGCGGCCGTGCAGAACGCGCGCCAGGTGCTGCTCGGCAAGGACGCCAGTGTCAATGCCGATGCCGTCAACAGCGGCAACGGCGGCAAGGTCATCGCCTGGGGCGACGAGTCGGCCCAGGTGCACGGCAGCATTTCCGCGCGCGGCGGCATGCAGGGCGGCAATGGCGGCTTCGTGGAAACGTCGGGGCACTACCTGGCCGTCGATGGCGCCAAGGTCGATACGCGCGCCCGCGCGGCGCGCGGCAAGACGGGCGACTGGCTGCTCGATCCGTATGACATCGACGTGGTCGCCGGCAATGGCGGCGCGCTGAGCGGCGTCAACGATTTTACGGATGCGCCGACGACGGGCACCACCACTATCGGCGCCGGCCTGATTTCGGCGGCCACCAGCAATGTGGTTCTGCAGGCGCAGCACGACATCAACTTCAACGAAGTCGTCGCCATCACCCAGGCCGGCGTGGGACTCACGGCGCAGGCTGGCAACAGCATCAACGTCAACCAGGCCATTACCACCAATGGTGGCGCGCTGATCCTGTCGGCCAACGACAATAGCGGCGCCACGGCACAAGGCAGCTCGGCCGTCTTGCATGTCGATGCTGCCCTTTCCAGCCAGGGCGGCGGGGTTGCGCTGACGGGCGCCGATATCGTCTTCGGCGTGGCGGGCAGTTTGAATGTCGGGGGCGGCAATGCGGAACTGCGCGCCAACAAATTCGATGGACGCATCGGCCTCAATGGCAGCGGCGGACAGATCGTCGGCACGGCGGTGGGGCAGACATTGCTGTTGCAGGCCGATAACATGAATTTGCAGGGCGGCGTGGCCTACGGCGGCGCGGCGGGCGGCGCTGCGGTGACCTTGCGCGCGCAGTCGGCCAACCGTGAAATCAATCTCGGCAGCAAGGCGGTTGGCAAACTCAGCCTATCCAGCGCCGACCTGAATGCAATTTCCGCAGCGAACCTCACGCTCGGCCATGCCGCCATGACAGGCGCCATCGGCGTCGACCAGGCGGTGACGGTGGCGAGCGGCGCCACTGGGCCGGCTACCTTGCAGCTGGTGACGGGCGGCGCCATGGCGATTGATCATGCGCTAGCTGTGGCCGGTAACCTGAGCCTCACTGCGGGATCGACAGTGAGTGCGGCGGGCGCCGTCAATGTGGGGGCGACCTTCAGGTTGGCCAGCGGCACCTGGACGCAAAATACGACCGGCCTGCCAGCCTTTTCAGCCAGCAATTTCATTATCGCTCCCGGCGCCAGTTTCTTGCGCGCTACAAACGGCGACGGCAGCGCGGGCGCAGCGTATGTCATCGCCGACGTGTATGGCTTGCAAGGCATCGCCAGCCTGGACCTGAGTAACAGCTATCGCCTTGCCGGCAATATCGACGCCAGCGGCACGGGCGCATGGAATGACGGCGCCGGTTTTCGTCCCATCGCGCATAGCGACTCGGGCGGTTTTTCCGGGGTGCTGGACGGCGCCGGCTATGCCGTCAGCGGCTTGCAGATCCACGGCGAGAGCGCGCCGAACGGTAACCTGAACACCGGCCTGTTTGGCAAGCTGGGTAATGGTACGACGGGCACGGTGCGCCAGTTGAACCTGCTGGGTGGCAATGCCAGCGGCAACAACAATGTGGGCGCCGTGGCTGGCGTGGTCGCTGCGGGCGGCGCGATAGAGCAGGTGCAAAGCAGCATGAGCGTGGCCGGCCAGGATGGCGTCGGTGGCCTGGCGGGCATCAACCAGGGCCGCATTGCCGTGTCGTACGCCAGCGGCGGCGTCAGCGGCGCACGCAATCTGGGCGGCCTGGTGGGCAGCAACCAGGGCACGCTGGCTGATGTCTACGCCACCGGCGCGGTCGGGGTGGCTGGCAATGCGGATGCCGGACTCGCGCGCGAGCATATCGGCGGCCTGGTTGGCGAGAACACGGGCAGCATCAGCAATGCCTATGCCAGCGGCGCCGTCGCTGGCGGGGGCTTTGGTGCGGTGGGTGGCTTGGTCGGCAGCAATAGCGGCGCCTTGGCGAGCACCTACTGGAATATCGACAGCTCCGGCCAGGCGAACGATGGCGGTGCCAGCATCGGCCGCACGGCGGCGCAGATGTCGCGGCTATCGAGCTTCGACGGTTTTGCCTTCGGCGCCTCGCCCGTCTGGCGCATCTATGACGGCTACACGACGCCGATGCTGAAGGCTTTCCTGAAGCCGCTGCAAGTGACGGCGACGGGCCAGCCTGCCAGCCAGGTCTACGATGGACAGTTCGCCAGCTTCAACGGCACGCTCGCCTATCTGGGCTTGCTCGATGGCGATACGGCGGCCAGCGGCAGCCTGGGCTTCCAGTCGGCGCGCAATGTGGGCAACTACGATGTGACGGGCCTGTGGTCGAGCAAGTACGACATCAGCCTGGGCGGCACGACCACCCTGGCCATCACGCCGCGCGCGCTGACGGTCAGCGTGGGCGGCAGCAAGGTCTACGATGCGCAGCTGGGCTTTGGCAACGCCAGCTTTGTGCTGGGCAATGTGGTGGGGGGCGACAGCATCACCGCCAGCGGCAGCGCCGTCTTTCTCGACAAGAATGCGGGCAGCGGCAAGGCCGTGCACGCGAGCGGCATCGCGCTCGATGGCAATGGCCTGGGCAACTACAGCTTGGCGGCCACGACGGTGGAAGGCGCGGCCGACATCACGCCGCGCGCGTTGACGGTCAGCGTGGGCGGCAGCAAGGTCTACGATGCGCAGCTGGGTTTTGGCAACGCCAGCTTTGTGCTGGGCAATGTGGTGGGGGGCGACAGCATCACCGCCAGCGGCAGCGCCGTCTTTCTCGACAAGAATGCGGGCAACGGCAAGGCCGTGCACGCGAGCGACATCGCGCTCGATGGCAATGGCCTGGGCAACTACAGCTTGGCGGCCACGACGGTGGAAGGCGCGGCCGACATCACGCCGCGCGCGTTGACGGTCAGCGTGGGCGGCAGCAAGGTCTA